>DUBD01000068.1:22470-30803 GCA_012960515.1 Bacteroidota bacterium
TCCAAGGCCTTTGACATGCTGCCCGCCGAAGCCTACCTGCCCGATGGCCGCACGCCGGCCGACAGCGCCCCCGTGCGCTCGGTCTTCATCATTGGCCCGGACAAGCAGCTGAAACTGTCGATGACCTACCCGATGTCGGTGGGCCGCAACTTCGCCGAGATCCTCCGGCTCCTGGACGAAACGGACACTGGCGACGACCCGGGACAGGATGGGTAGGAAGGAGTTCGACATCGGCATCGCGCTCGCAGAGAAACGCGCGAGGGAGATCCTGGACGACTTCGGACTCACGACGGTCGCCGAGGTGGACCTCCGGGACCTGGCGTTCGACCGCGGCCTCATCGTCGAGGCGAGAGAGATTCGCGGTGCCGAGGGTCGTCTGATTCGCCGTGGCGACCGCGCGATCGCCGTCGTGGACGCGGCCATCACCCAGCGCGGCAAGCGTCGGTTCGTGGCCGCTCACGAGCTGGGCCACTACGAGCTCCACGCAGACGAGCCGGTGTTCGTGTGTGACCAGGCGGCGTTTCTCGACTGGCACCGCCGCCGCCCCGCCGAGACGGAAGCGAACCGCTTCGCGGCCGAGTTACTCATGCCACGGAGCGGGTTCCTCGCCGACGGACGAGCGACTCCCACGTCGTTCGACGCCGTCGGCGACCTCGCCGAGGCGTACCGCGTGAGCCTGACGGCGGCGGCGTTCCGGTACGTCCACCTCGACGTGGCTCCGAGCGCGCTCGTCTTCAGCCGACGGGGCCGGATTGAGTGGTCAGTCGAGAGCGCTAGCCTCCCCCTCCAATACATCGGCCCCCGCCGCCCGGTCCACCGCGACTCCGGTGCGGGGGAATACTTCCAGTCCGGCCGCACCTCGCTCGAGCCCGAGTGGACGCCCGTCGAGGCGTGGTTTCTGGACGACTCGCTCGTCCGAGGAGAGCGGTACCTCGAGCAGTGTCGGCCGATGCCGAGCTACGAGGCATGCCTGAGCCTGATCTGGCAGGGATAACGCTCAGGTCCCGGATTGGACCTTGAGGAGCAGGGTCGTGACGCGCTGGAATGCGTCCTGTCGGGCCTGGTCGTACTCGTCGGTACCCGGGTCGAAGCCTCGGAACCGAGCGACGTCGACGGGACCGTGGTGGTCGATGGACGCGAAGGCGTCGGCAAGGCGGCCGAGGGCTTCGCGAACCAGACCGTGGCCTGCGTGCGCCGCGACGGCCGCCGCCAGCCCGTCGAGCCCGGCCGGGTGGTGGCGGAGAAGGAACCACACGTCGTAGGCATCCTTCGGCTTGTCGCGGAGCGCGAGTGCGGCGGCCTTTGTGACGAGGAACGGGACGGGGCCAGCGACGCGGATGTGGGCGCGCGCCAGGCGGCCATCGGGGAGCGCCCCGTCGAAGGAGACCTCGACCGAGAGGTCCCGTTCGAACGCGAGGTCGGCCCCTCGGGCCTTGCGGGGGCGCGTGCCCTGGACGGCCTGAGAGCGGCGGTTCTTGCCGGTGCCGCCGTACTCGGCTGCCAGGAGGTCGAGTTCGACGACGACGGGGTCGGGCGTCCCGCCGTCGCCGAGAGCCACGTCGCGGTAGAACACGAACTGCCGAGCCGGGTCGGGGTCGTTCCGGTAACCCGCACCCTCTAGGAGATCGCGGAGGCGGGCATAGCCGGTGTCCGAGAGCGCGACGTGGTCGAGAGCGAGGTCGACGTCCGTAGAACCGACGTGTCCGGCACCCGGTGCGAGGAGCTCGGGGACCCACCCGCCGACGAGGACGATGTGGTCACCGTACTCGCCGAGCACGCGCGCGAGTTCGAGGAGCACGCGGCGCGTGGCCTCAACGCCGCGGGAGGGGTAGTCGGCTTCGGTCGTCTTCATCGGGGGCGGCGAGGGCCGAGCGCGTCGGCCCAGAGCGGAGCGAGGATGTGGCGGCGGAGGTGGTCGGCGGCCTCCTCCCCCCTCCCCTTCTCGCGGGCGAGGTCGAGGACGAGCTGGACGTCACCCGCGACGTTGAGACCGTCCACCTCCCGGGCACCGTAGAAGGCGTACTCATCGTAAGGCTCGTGGAGTTGGACGTTGGCGCCGGTCTTAACGGGTCGGAGCCCCGCACGATCGGCGACCCTGGTCAGGGCACCCGCCTCGACAATCGCACTCGCGTGGGTGTATCGTACGTGGGGAGCGACGCGCTCGGCACCCGAGAAGCTGGTGAGGACACCGCGGACGCCGAGATCGCGGGCGGCATCACAGATTCGGCGCTCGGCATCAGCCACGCCGTCGAGCGCGTAGTAGCCGCGCGGCCTGGGTCTGCGACGGTCCGCTGCGAGCCAGGCGTCGAGGAGGCCGTCGGGGTCGGCGAGGGCGAGGCCGTCGGGGGTATCGCGGGCGTACTCGCCGTCGAGGAGTGAGGCCTTGGCTTTGGCGACGAGGCCAATACTGACCTCGGCCTCATCGGCGAGGACCTGGAGGCGCCAGACGGTATCGGGGAGCGTGAGCAGGATCCGAGGGATGCGGGATGTCTTAGGCGCGAAGAGGGAGGCCAGCGGGCGGTCGTCTGCGTGGGGGTTGGGGTGACCGGTCCGCTCGACGTAGAGGGGGCCGACCGCGAGGCGGGCGTTGCCTGCGAGGTCGAGGTAGCCGACGCCGAGCTCCGCAAGGACGTCTCCTGCTCGGTCCGAGACGTAGGGAGCACCGAGGACGCCGACTGGGTCGGGAGTTCCGGGCTTTCTCAGCGCGTCGAGCAAGCTTCCGAGTTGGTGTGCCGCATCACGAGCTCGGCGTGGTTCCGCGTTGGCCTTGGCCTCGACGACGAGGCGGTAGCGCTGGCCGTCGCTCGTCTCAATGGTGGTCACGAGGTCGGCTCGCTTTCCCTCCCCTACCAGCACCTCCGCCTCGATGTCAACGCCGCACACGGCGGGGATGCCCCCTAGCGCATCAGCGAGGAGGTCGTGGAGTCGGGTAACAAGGTCGGCTTCTTTCACTCTCACAAGGTACTTCACCGCACGGTGAAACCTGCCGATTAGTGCAGAACGTACGAGGATGAGCCACGAAGCCCCTCAGCTGTGTCCTGGGCTTGCCACCGGCTGAGCGGAATCCGTCCTACTCACGATAAGGGCGGATTATCGGAGCTCCTCCCCTCCCCTACTCCGCCTGGGGCGCCCCACCATGGCCACGAGGAGTCTTCGTGGCCGGACAGCCGTGGACCCCTGCGCACCTAGGACGTGAGGGCCTGATACGAGCACTGAGGCCGGTTTCTGCGTCCCATCCAGCCCCTCCCCTCCTCTTCCGGGCGGTGTCTCGCAGTGACTCGTGCTGTCTCGCGCTGTCGCGTGCTGTCGTGGGTTGTCGTAAACGTGGGGCAGGGCGCTGACGGCTCGCCGCGACGGCCTCGTTCGGGGACCACGGAGCCGTGCCCCCGAAGACCGGCGAGCCGACGGACTGACCGGAGGTCGACCAGGGGTGTGACCGCCCGGGGCTAAGAACCTCTGACCCGCTGGTGGGGTGCCCCGTGGTGTCTCCTACTGTCTCGCCCTGGCTCGTGCTGTCCTGGATTGGCCAGAACGGTGTAGTCGCGTAACGGGGCACGAGCGGGTATCGCAGCGAGGAATTAGTGCCGAGCTTCTCTCCCTCCCGGCTGCCTTCGTGCCACTACTCCGCTGTGATGACTCGTCCCCCAGTGGTGGCGTCGCGTGGTTCTGCAATCCGATCACTCTGCGGCTGTCGATGGCGATCCATCAAGTCCAGCGACGCCGGAGGGGAACTCTTGCTCGACCAGCGCTACTGCCACTATCCCATCGCTGTCGTCCCAGCCCTCCAGTTTATCGGTACTGCCGAGACCAGGTCGATCTGTCTAGAGCGAACGACACCCTTTCCTATCGGTAGCCATCCTCGCGCACGAGCCGCGCCACGTATTCCGCCGGGCTCAGCCCCTCGGCCGCGGCCTGCACCTTCAGCGCTCGCTTATCGTCCGGGTCCATCTTCAGTTGGAGGGACACTCGCTTCGCCCCGTCGGCCCGCACGTACGACCCGTCGCTCGCGCGGACGTGTCCCGCTGGTGCCCCTTCTCGGCGAACCTCTCCCCTGCCCCTCTCCGAGCGTCGCTTGGCCTTCGACATCTGGACGGATGTCGTCACTGGTGCTTTGTCCGCGGGCGCCTTCGCCTCGGTGGTGTCGCCCGTAGCTTCGGCCAGCAGGTCTGTCAACGACGCACTTCGATCACGCTTGGGCATGATTTGTCTCGGCTAGTTCCACCAAAAAACGGGCGACGCTGGAGTAGTCCTCCGCGCCGCGCCCGCCGGGGTCGTACTCGTAGATCGTCTGCCCCACGTTCGGGGCCTCCGCCAGCCGGACAGTCGTCCGCACCCCTGGCGACACTCGCCCAGGGAACGTCGCTTCCAGCGCCTCCGCTACCTCGCGCGTCACGCGGTTCCGGCTGTCTACGCGCGTCGGCACGACGGCGAACACCGGCGGCATCACCCCACGAGGCTCCAACCGACGCTGCGTCTTAAGCAAGTCCGAGAGACCTACCACGGCCAGCGGCTCCGGCGTCACCGGCACTACCAGCCCGCCCCTCGCTCCACCGCTCACTAGGTCCGCCACGAGCGCCGAAGCGGCCAGCGTCAGCACGCCCAACTCCGGCGGGCAGTCGATCACGACGGCCCCATAGTCCCGGAACGCCTCCGCCTCGTCCGCCAGTCGGTACACCCCGTCCGCTGGTGGCAACGCAGCGGCCACCTGAGCCACGTCGCCAGCCGACGCTACCAAGCTGAGCTCGGGCCGTGCCTCCACGACGACCTCCGCGAGCGACGCCTCCTCCCTTAGCAGCCGAGCCGTCGCCGAAGGCATCGCCGAGTCCACCCCGAGACATCGCGCGGCGTGCCCCTGAGGGTCGAGGTCGAGAAGCACTGTCTGCACGCCGTCGGCAGCGTAACGGGCGGCGAGGTGGACGGCCGTCGTCGTCTTGGCCGTCCCCCCTTTTTGATTCAGGACACAGAGCGCGAGCACAGGGGTGGAGTCAGTGAACCCCCAAGGTCGCCATTGCCGGCAAGGACGGCAACACCTCAATTATCAGCATTGCTAGTCATGAACGAGGGTCTTGCCTCCTGTTTCCTTTAACCCGCCGTTCTATTACTCGAGCCCGACTTTCTTGAATGCTCCCGGTCGGCCGAGAGCGAGGACAGGATCTACTCCTTCACTGAGGCGCCTAGCATCCGTTCTCCTGCGCTCTGATGTCGAACGTGACGCAGAGCCCGTCTTCCCCTCCCCGATGCCCTGAGAGCGCCTGAGCGGGCCATATCCGAGATGACCAGCTCAGGACGCGTGCCCCAACACGACAGTCCTCTGGCGGCGGCACCCGGTGCGCCATTGCCAGCATACCTAGCATTGTTGGAAATGGGACATATACGATCCTCCCCGGCCGCGACTCTGGTGGTGCTGTCTCTACCCTCTCCCGATCCCAACTCTAACCCATTCGTCGGCTCTATCACGGAGGCCGCAGTGAGTCGACTCCTCCGGTTCGCATCGGAGGGCACTCGTCTCTGGGAATGCATCCCCGTCACAGCCCGTTTATTCCGCGCCTACGAACTTCACGCCCGGCGACTGTTAGAGAACTCTGAGGGCCTGTCGACCGATTCGAGCAACTGACAGGTCGTCGCCTCAACGTGACCGTAGGGTAGGGGAGAGCCCGCCCCTTGACGCTCGTGCCCCTCCTCAGAACTGAGGACGACGACCAGAGTCCGCCTCGCTCCAACTTGTCGAGGGCACCGGCCTTTTGCACCGCACAATGGGGCGTCCAGCGGCAATACTCGCATGACTGGCATTGCTAACATTGACATCAAGAACAAGACCCACCGCGGGAGAGGGGGGAGGCCTACCCTCCTCTCAGTCCACCTCTAGCGCGATGCTGACCAGACCGCACGCATGACGTGCCACCTACCCCACGTTGCCTGCTGTCCGGCGGCACACCCCGAGCGGGACTACCTCGACGCTGGCCCAACCTACTGTGACCTCTCGATCCTCCTCGCCTTGGCCGAAGATGCTACAACCGAAGCGCGAGGGCCCCTGACCAGCCGTCTCCCATTACCCTCGAGATGCACCCGTGTCGAGGCGTATTCGGCCGTAAGACGCCCGTCAGAGGCCAAAGGTGACCGTTTACGGGATGGAGGGCATCCTCGGGCCCATCCGCCCGGCTTGAGGGCCGCATGGGGGAGCGTTTATCCCGTAACCCATCACCTACGCGCGGCGAGGCCGATACAGAGGTGATCGTTTACGGGACTCGTCGTCGTTTAGAAAGGTTTAGAACCGTTTAAAGACAGTTTGCGACTGCCAAACCGCTGTCTGACAGGCAGATCCGGAGACAAAGGTGACCGTCTGCGGGACGAAAGGTGAGAGTCTACGGGATCAAAGGTGACCGTTTACGGGATGGAAGGTGAGAGCCTACGGGAGAGCGATCCTCCCGTGTTCCATCACCTTTGAGGCCCAAACCCGCCAGAGGTGACCGTTTACGGGAGGGCCAAAGGTGAGAGCCTGCGGGAGAGGCCCTGCTGTGGATAAAAGGTGAGAGGGGAGGGGGCAGGCAGATCACCTATCGGCGTATCCTTCCCGGACGCCCATGCCGAGTCCGACAGTCCCACTCCAGCCCGAGGTCCTCCCCGCCCGACGCGGGGAGCTGAAAAAGCACGTCGGCGCGGTCCACGTCAAGGGCCAGCTCTCTCTCCTCCAGCGGAAGGTCTCCAACGTCCTCCTCCTCCGCGCCTACGAAGACCTCCCCAACCCCGAGGTGTTCGAGCATGAGATCAAGCTCAAGACCCTGGCGGAGGTCGCCGGCTTCGACTCCAACGACCACGCCCTCCTCCGCGAAGCGCTCGAGTCCCTCGCCGGCACCACCATAACCTGGAACCTCCTCGACGAGGAGGGTGCCGAGGAGTGGGGCGTCTCCACCTTCCTCGCCCAGGCCGTCGTCAAGAACGGGACGTGCCGCTACGCTTACGCCCCCGACCTCCGGCGCAAGCTCTACAACCCCGAGATCTACGCCCGCATCAACCTCTCCGTCCAGGAGCGGTTCGGGTCCGGCTATGCCCTCGCCCTCTACGAGAACTGCGTCCGCTTCCGCCGCGTCGGTTCCACGGGCTGGATCTCGCTCGAGCGCTGGCGCGACCTCCTCGGCGTCGAGCCCGGCCAGTACGAGGCCTTCAAGTACCTCAACCGAGACGTCCTCAAGCCGGCCGTCCAGGAAGTCAACCGCTACTCGGACATCCGCGTCGAGATGGACCGCCGCCGCGAGAAGCGCCGCGTCGTCGCGCTCAAGTTCTCGATCCAGGAGAACGATCAGCTCGCGCTTGACCTCGAGGGCTCCGCCTCCCGCGCCGCCGCCCAGGCTTCGGCCGTCGGGGAGTTCCCCCAGCAGCTCCCCGACCCCCGCGCCCTCGCCCCCGACGCCGACGCCCTCCTCGGCCCCCTCCAGCGCCGCCTCGTCACCTTCGGGCTCTCCCAGGCCCAGGCTCTCGACCTCTCCACCGAGTTCGACGCCGCCCGTGTCACCCGCAACCTCGACCACGTTGAGCGCGAGATCGACCGCCGGCGAGGCACCTCCCGACCCGTTGAGCGCGTCGCCGCCTTCACCATCGACGCCGTCCGCAGCGACTACGCCGCCCAGGCAGGGCCGCCTCCCGTCGTCCAGGAGGCCGAGCGGAAGAGGACCCAGGCGAAACGCGCCCGCGCCGAGCAGCGCCGCCAGCGCGAGGAGCAGAAAGCCCGCGCTGCCCAGGCCGAGCGGGAGAGGGGAGAGGCCCGCGACCTCGCCCTCGACGAGGCGTTCGCCGCCCTCCCTGAGACAGCACGGAACGTCCTCACCGCCCGCGTCGTCGCCCGCATGAAGGCCGAGGCGCCTCAGGTTCATGACTGGTACCAGGACGAGCTAGCGGCGGGTCTTGAAGAGCAGGCAATGCGTCCAGCTGTTCTCTCCACTTTACGTGCGCTCCGCCGAGAGTTGCTAGAGAAACCGGAAGCCTGAGAGAGGCTACCCGCAGGCGATTTTGTTCTGCCACTGGGGTTGCTCTGTCACACCAGCGCTGGATCTCGTCTAGGGAGGGGGCCTCGCTTTGGAAGGGGAGGGGCCTGATCACGAACTCCCTCGAGCACGAGGGCCCTCGTGAAGCCCCGCGAGTCCGCGACCAGGCCTCACCCGATACGAGCAGCCATGGGCAGGTCAGCAGGCCGTCGATCCAAGGGTGTCTCGCATAGGAGTAACGGAGTGCAGCAGCCAGAGGCCCTAGGGGGACTTGCCATTTGTGCCATCCTTGCCAACCCTTGTCGTAATCGCCCAATATGAAGCGATATGGCCAATTTGGGGTTGGCAAATGGG
>DUBD01000068.1:30829-32304 GCA_012960515.1 Bacteroidota bacterium
CAAGCGGTTTGCCACCCCTAGACGTTGGCATGTCGCTTGCCAACCCATTTGCCAACCTGAAAACGGCTCATACTCCGCGTACGACTCCTTTTTGACGGAGGTTGGCAAGGATGGCACAAATGGCAAGCCCCCCTACGCTCTCCCTCGTATTACGGGCCTGACTGCAGGTCGTCGGACACCGAGAGCGGGGGGCGGGCCGGGCTCAACGGAGCGCCTCCCGGCGGTTGTCCGGCGGGGTCACCGGTCGAGGGGGCTGACGACGCCTCGCAGCCCCCGGTTGAGCACGTGGGTGTACACCTCCGTCGTCCGCACGTCCTGGTGCCCGAGCAGCTCCTGCACCGTCCGGATGTCCGCCCCCCGCTCGAGCATGTGAGTCGCGAACGAGTGCCGGAACGTGTGCGGCGTCACGGCCTTCTCCACGCCGCTCTCCAGGGCCGCCCGCCGCACCGCCTTCTGCACGCCGCTGGGGCCGAGGTGGTGGAGGAGGGTCCGCCCTGAGCGGGGGTCCCGCGAGGGGCGGGGGGAGGGGAACACGTACCGCCAGCCCCACTCCACGGCCGCACCGGGGTACTTCGTGGCGAGCGCGCCCGGGAGGCTCACGGCAGCGTCCCCCGCCTCCCGCTCCATCTCGTACCGCGCCCGCTCGGCGGCGAGGTGGAGCCGGAGCGGCTCCTCGAGCACCGAGGGGAGGACCGTGACCCGGTCCTTCCCCCCTTTCCCCTCGCGGACGGTGAGCTGCCCCCGCTCGGTGTCGAGGTCGTGGACGCGGAGGCGGAGGCCCTCCCGGAGGCGGAGCCCGGAGCCGTAGAGGACGGAGCCGAGGAGGCGGTACGGGCGGGGGAGCCCGGGGAGCGCGGCGAGGACGGCCTCGACCTCCGCGCGGGTGAGCACGACGGGGAGCCGCTTCGGCCGCTTCGCCCGGGTCACGCCGTCGACGCGGCCGAGGGGGCGGCCGACGACGTGCTCGTAGAGGAAGAGGACGGCGTGGAGGGCCTGGTTCTGCGTGCTCGCGGCGACGCGGCGGTCCTCGGCGAGGTGGGAGAGGAAGGCGGCGAGGTCGGCCTCGGAGAGGTCGCGGGGGTGCCGGGGACGCCCGTGCTCGTCGGCGTGGAAGCGGCAGTACCGACGGACCCAGTGGGCGTAGGCCTGCTCCGTGCGGTAGGAGTAGTGGCGGCGGCGGCACTCGGAGCGGAGGCGGTTGAGGAGGCGGGGGGCCGCGGGGTCACCGGGTCCGCTACCGGGGGAGGGGGGACGCGGCGAGCGTCCGCTTTCGGGCGGGGGCACGGGAGGGGAGGGGGGAGGAAGTCGTTGGTGCCCATAGACCCGAGGGGATACGCGGTCTAACTCCGTTCGTACTATGCGGACGGCGTCCGCGTCGTAACCTGGACGCCCTCCACCTAATACAGGGTTCTACCGCGCGCGGCCGGCTCCCGCTTCCAGCCTCGCCCCGCCACCGCGGCAACCCCGCGTCGCGC
>DUBD01000068.1:32512-34394 GCA_012960515.1 Bacteroidota bacterium
CGTCCCACCCGCCAGTCGCTCGTGCGGCGGCTGAGCGGCCCTCTGTTCTACGGCGCTGTGACTATTTGCTCGTGATCACCTCTAGGGAACGACCGATCAAGCTGTTCGGAGCGTGGGCTATCGCACTGGCGCAGTGCGCCGGGGCCGTAGCCTATGCTGCGTCGCCTACGTTCCGCGCGGCCATAGGTAGTTACCCCCCCATCGCCGCTTTCCTCGCGGTGTTCTGCTTGCTCGGCCCGCTCTCCTTCTTCTCCGCGGCCCAATCATCTACGCGGCGGGTCCACGTAGGAGCGGACGGCGTGCAAGAGAGGTTCGCTCTCGGGAGTTTCGTTCTACGAGAGCGCCGGTTCACGTGGCCGGACGTCGGGGCCCTAGACGCCCGGTCCAATCGCACGGAGATGCTCGGGGTCTCGTTCTACCCGACCGACGGCGCTCCAATTGCCCTCGGCCTCTGGGACACGGGGTTGAGCGCGGCTGCCGTGATCGCGGCGGCCCATGTCCCCTCGGGGAGGTGGAGCGATACGACATCGGTGACCCTTGAGCGCATCGCCTCCGGCGCCGTAGAACCTGCCGCTGCAGGCCGACGCGAGGCGTGATCGCTCATCGGTTCCGCCAGCCGTCGGCGCTATCCTTGCGCTGAACCACCCTCGTGCCCTCAGCTCGCGCGGCTGAGCGGCCCTCTGTTATACCGCCTCGCACTTTGCTCAGCTTCCGGTTCGTTCTCGCACTCGCCGTCTTCGTCGCTAGCGGCTGCGTCGATGCGACCGACTTGCACGCTCACATGGACGACGACTTCCCTGGGATCGACAAGCTCGGCATCAAGATCCACTGCCCGAACTGCGGGAACGAGATGGCGAACGATGGAGACAGCCTCCCGCTGGCGGAGGCTCCGTGCGGGGCGATGCTGGAATGCGGGAACTGCCAAGAGATCACGTCGTGGCGGTTCTCGTTCGAACCGTTCGAACTGCGCCAGATCCCGAACGAGTGGGGCGGGAGGATCGAGTGCCCCGGCGATCCGGCGGTATAACCCGCGCTTGCAGGCCGACCGAGGGCGTCCGGTTTCTCGCGTTGTCCTGCCGTCGGCGTATCCTCCGCTTCGATCCGCCCTCACCGCCTCAGCCCTCGGCGGCTGAAGCGCCCTCTGTTAGCTGTACCTCGCTCCTCTTGCGCTCGGCCCTCCTCGCGCTCGCCCTCTCCGCCGCACCTGCCGTGGCCCAAGTCGCTCCGGTGGATTCTGTAGCCGTCGCAGACTGCTTGCGAGCGTGCAGTGAACGGCCGATATGGGGCTGCGGCGAATCATGGCCCGAGCCCATCGTCGGCCAAGACTCGCTCGAGTCACTCCTCCGCCATGTACCGTCCCCGGACGGCGCGGCTGGGGCCGAAGGCCGTGTGGTGGTCCAGTTTGCCGTCGAACCGGACAGTACGTTGTCGTCAATCGAGGTCGTTCGCGGAGTCACCACCACGCTCGACTCAGCAGCAGTCGAGTTCATCCGTGGGACCGCGTGGCTCCCCGCTGTACGTGAGTGCTACGGCCCAGTTCGAGGGCGATACGCCGTTCCTGTCCGATTTCGGCGTCCACGAGAGTGACCTGCCCTCCGGTACAGCTAACCCGCGGCTGCACGCCGACGAAGGGCTCTAGCGTCCTCGCGTTGTCCGGCCGACGGCGTATCCTGCGCTCCGAGCCACCGCCAGCGGTCGCTGCCCTTCGCGGGTGAGCCGCAAACTGTTCTACCGCGCGCGGCCGGCTCCCGTTTCTCCGCCTCGCACCCGCACCGCGGCATCCCCGCGTCCCGCTGGCGGTGGCCCCCGCCAGTCGGTGGCGGCGGCGCTCCGGTCGGGCTCTCTTCTGCCGTGGCCAAGGCGCGCTGGCGTCCACCCCTCC
>DUBD01000069.1 GCA_012960515.1 Bacteroidota bacterium
GTTCGCCGCGGCCACCTTCGAGGACTTCGTCGCCGCCGTCGACCGGCCGGGGCTGCCGAAGAACCTCGCCGATACCGTCGCCGACTTCCGCGCCTACCTCGACGAGCAGAACCTCCTGCCGACGTGGACCCACACGCTGGACGTGTGTAACTGCGCCGGCATCCCCGACGACATCATCGATCACGAGGTGTACATGTGTCCGGCCCGTGGCGGTGCCTACAGCCACAAACGGGCGCGGTACTTCGGGATGTACCGGGGGAAGCGGGTCCGGAAGGTCGCGGAGATCGAAGCCGTCGTAGACGTGCAGACGGACGGGTCCGCCGAGCTCCTCTGGCGCAACGTGGAGGCCCCGCCAGCGGAGCTGGTCCAGCGCGCGAAGCAGAAGAAGGCCGCCGTGCGCCCCGACGTGGACCACGCCCTCCGCATCTTCGTCCTCGGTCGCCTCTACCCGACGGCGTTCGTCAAGGACACCCCAGGCGGGATGATGGGGAGCAAGCAGTACTTCGACGTGAGCTCGGTCGAAGCGCGCGGCGCGGAGGAGTTGGCGGAGCAGTTGAAGTCGAAGAAGTGGACGGAGCTGTAGCCCCGCGTCGACCGACTTGAAACACGACCTTCTCCGCCTCGCCGCCACCCTCCAGGACCTCACCGACGAGATCCTCGGCATCCTCCTGCTCGATTCTGAGGCGTGGAAGGAGGGGCTACTGCCCTCGCTCCTCGACGCATACGAGGAGGCGCAGCGAGAACTCCGAGTCCTCGTCCACGACGATGCGGAGGTCGCGCTCCCCGGTCCGGAGAACGAGAAGGCGAGGGCGACCATCCAGCGGGCGCTGCTGGGCGAGCTCCCCGTCGACCTCATGCTCAGCGAGGGCCACGGCCGGGAGAGCTTCGAGTTCTCCGACAGCGAGGTGGAAGCCGTCGCGCAGGACTTCCTCTCGTGGTACAGCCACTACGACTACGCCCGCGCCAAACTGGGTGGGGCCTCGCTGGTGCTGGCGGCCGGCGCCCTGCCTGAGGAAGCGTCCGGGTTCGTAGGCGAGATCCTGGAGTGCTACGCCTTCCAGCGCTACGTCGCCGTCTACGCCCTCGCCCGCGTCGCGATGGAGGCGACCCTGCGCGCCGTCTACGTCCGCGAGGGGCTCGCGAACCCGGACTCGGACGCCTCGCGCCGCGTGCGGGAGCGGATCGAGTCCAGCGCCGACCTCGATAAGGGCAAAAGGAAAGGCCTGCTCTCGCGGAGCGCCTACGCGCGGCGGTCCGGGTCCGAGCTCTCGGACCTCACGCTCGACGACTTCAGCCCCCGCCTCTTCCAGATGATCCAGCGGCTCTGCTTCCTCGACGCCTACGCTGCGGCGACCGTCGCCTCGGGGTTCTCCGGCCGGGAGCCGCTCCTCGGCGTGCTCGAGAGGATCCGCCAGCGCGGCAACTCCATCCTCCACGGCAACCGGACCGCCGACCGCGAGAGCGCCCGCGCGATGATGCGCGACCTCATCCGCGCGCTCCACGTCGTCCACGAGGTATCCGCCCGCGACGCCCGATGACCGACCGCCCCCTGCCCAAGACGATCCAGATCTTCCTTCCCGACGGCAACCCCCGGTCCGTCCGGATCGCGGAGATCACGAGCCGCACCGTCCGCGCCGTCGAGGTCCCCCGCACCAAGCTCGCCGTCGCCGCGGAGCGGGACGAGGTCCGGCAGGTCGGCCTCTACTTCCTCTTCGGCGAGAGCGAGGAGGAGGCCAAGCCCCGCGCCTACATCGGCGAGAGCGAGGATTGCCTGACCCGCCTCGGCCAGCACCACCAGCGGAAGGACTTCTGGACCCGCGCCGTCGTCGTGACGAGCAAGACGCAGCGGTTCGACAAGGCGCAGGCCCGGTGGCTGGAGTGGCACGCCGAGCGCGAGGCGGCGCGGGTCGGCCGCTACACGCTCGACAACGCCGTGAGTCCGTCGGAGCCCCACATCTCGGAGCCCGTCCGCGCCGACCTCCTCGACACCTTCGGCACGGTCCGCGTGCTCCTCGCCACGCTCGGCTTCCCCATCTTCGAGAACGCGCACGCCCCCGCCGCTCCTAGCGAGCGGGAGGTGTTCGCGTGCGAGGGGCGTGGCGCCCGTGGCCGCGCGGAGTACGTGGAGGACGGGCTCCTCGTGCTCGCAGGGTCCCAGGCCGCGAAGACCGTGACGGCGTCGACGCGAGGGGCGTACGCGGAGAAGATCCGAGCGAAGCTGCTCGCCAGCGGCGTGCTCACGGAGACCGAGACCCACTACGTGTTCGCGCAGGACCACCTCTTCACGACGCCGACTGCTGCTGCCGTCGCCGTCATTGGGCGGCGGACGAACGGGTGGAAGGCGTGGAAGGACGACCGGGGACGTACGCTCGATGAGCTCAAGCGCCAGCCGCTCACGCCCGGCCGGTGAGTCCGTCGGCCAGCAAGGCCGGCGCCAGCGCCTCCGGCAGAAGCCGCCGGTACGCCATGCGGGAGAGACGAACGAAGCGATTGCCGTTCGCCGCTTCCTTGGTACCATCCCGGCACGCTTATCCCTCCCCGCTATGTGCCCGTCCCGTCTGTGCCTTTCGTGTGCCCTATTCGTCGCGCTCGTCGTTCCCTCTAGCGCGATGGCGCAAGGGGAGACCCCCCAACAGAAGGACGCGCAGAGCTACAACGTCGTGATCGTAGAGGGGGGGGCAAACGCTTCGGCCATCGAGGAGGGCGACCTCCCGCGCGCGAGGTACTGGGTCGCCCTCGCGGGCGCGGGCGACGACGGCACCCCGACGACGATCACCCCGGAGGCGTGCGCGGGGACGGGCGTGAGGTTCAGCCTCGACGTGCCCAAGGAGGCGGGGCTCGTGGCCCCCTCCGCGGTCTCGCGCGGCGTAGCGGTGGACGCGGCCACGCTCGCCAGCCCCGGGTGGAGTGCGGCGGACGCGGGCGCCGTCTCGCTCGACGCCGCGCACCGGGTCGAGAGGACGCCGGAGCGCTCGCCGCTCTACTGCGTCGCGTACACGACGGCGCTCCGCTTGGCCGACACCGGCGTCGAGCAGGCGGTGACCGCCCGAATCGAGGGGGGCGATCCGCCGTCGCCGCTGACGCCCTCGGAGCTCCGGATCGCCTCCGACGCAGGCGCGGGGGCCGTCTACGAGTTCGAGGGCGTCCGCCGCGACCGGCGGTCCTCCCGCTTCGTCATCGTCGACCAGTCCATCCCGCGGCCGTACGGCTTCGCGGGGTCTCAGGTGCCCGTCGGGGACGGCGGTTTCGGCACGTACGCCGTCGTGCTGGGGGCGTGGGACGGTTCCGCCGTGAGCGCGCCTACGGCGGCGCAGTGCCGGGGGGCGAGCGTGGCGTTCTCGCTCCAGCCCTCGGGCTCGGCTGGGTTGGGGAGTGCCACGACCGAGGTGCGGGCGGTGTGGGTGGACTCCTCGCGCGCCCGCGCCCTCTTTCCGGACCGGATGGAGGACTACGAGACGGGGGAGGGACCGCTCGTAGCCGCAGCTCGGACCGGGGACGACGCGGGAGGGGCCACGCCCCCGTTCCTGTGCGTCGCGGAGGCCCCGCTCTCCCTCACGCCGGAGGTAGGGTTCCAACGAGTCACGGCCCGCGTGAAGCAGTCGGGCACCGCGCCCGCGCTCTCGCTGGTAGAGGACCTCCGGCGCCCGAGGGACCCGTCCGGCGCAGCCACCGGGCCAGGCGCGGAGGCGGCGTTCCACCCGGTCCGGGTGCACGCCCGCCCCAGGGCCATCTTCGGGCTGATGATGACCGTCAACGGCGACGTGTGGCGTGAGCCCGAGACGCAGGCCGTCACGACGACCACGACGACGCCGACGGAGACGGGGTCCACCTCCGAGACGACGACGGAGGAGGTGGAGACGGGCGAGGTGTCGAGCGCGCAGCTGGCGACGATGGCCGGCTTCGACTTCGCGGTCCAGCCCTTCCTGCGCGGGCTCACGTTCGGCGCGGTCCAGCCGTCGATCCCCCTCCGCGTTGCGGTAGCCACCAACGTGTCGGGCGACCCCTTCGACTCGATCTACGTCGGCTTCAGCGGGTCCTCCACGTTCAGCCAGACCGCCACGGCCAACCCCATCGATTACTCCGTGGGAGTCGCGTTCCGCCGCGAGAGCACCGCCGACTACCCGTTGGTCGGGGAGGTGAAGGGGAAGCCGATGCTCGCGTGGTCGGTCACGATCGACCTCCGGGGCGCCCTCTCCGTGCTCAAAGACGTCATCGCCCTGTAGGCGTCCGGCGTAGACTCCGAGCGAACCCCCACCCCCCGATGTCCGCCTCCGCCCCCTCCATCGTCCAGCGCCTCTGGAACTACTGCCACGTCCTCCGGGACGACGGCGTGAGCTACGGCGACTACGTCGAGCAGCTGACGTACCTCCTCTTCCTAAAGATGGCCGACGAGCGCGCGGCGAGCGGCCGGCCCGGACCGGAGATCCCGGAGGGTAGCCGGTGGTCGGACCTCGTCGGCCTTGAGGGGGAAGCGCTCGAGAAGCACTACCGCGAGACCCTCGTCCGGCTCGGGTCGGAGGGGGGGCTGCTGGGCGTCATCTTCCGGAAGGCGCAGAACAAGATCCAGGACCCCGCCAAGCTCAAGCGGCTCGTCGGCCTCATCGACCAAGAGGTGTGGCAGGGCCTGAACATGGACGTGAAGGGCGAGATCTACGAGGGGCTGCTCGAGAAGAACGCCGCCGACACGAAGAGCGGGGCCGGCCAGTACTTCACGCCCCGCCCGCTCATCGAGGCCATAGTTGCCTGCGTGCAGCCCGAGGTAGGGGAGACCGTCTGCGACCCGGCCGTGGGGACCGGCGGCTTCTTCCTCGCCGCCCACGACGCGATGAAGCGGGGCGACCTCGACCGCGACGAGCAGGACGCCCTCGCGCAGGAGACCTTCCACGGGTGGGAGATCGTCGACAACACGGCCCGCCTCTGCGCCATGAACCTCTTCCTCCACGGCGTCACCGGGAAGGAGACCGAGGGCGGGTTCGAGAGCCCGATCACGGTCGCGGACGGGCTCATGGAGCACCCCGGCCTCTACTTCGACGTGGTGCTGTCGAACCCTCCGTTCGGGAAGAAGTCCAGCGTCACCGTCATCGGCGAGGACGGCACGGCGCAGAAGCAATCCCTGAGCTACGAGCGCGACGACTTCCGGGCGACGACGAGCAACAAGCAGCTCAACTTCCTCCAGCACATCGCGAGCATCCTCAAGCCAGACGGCGGGCGCGCGGCGGTGGTCGTCCCCGACAACGTGCTCTTCGAGGGCGGCGCCGGAGAGCGCGTGCGGGAGCGGCTGCTCCAGGAGTACGACGTGCACACGCTGCTCCGCCTCCCCACGGGGATCTTCTACGCCCAGGGCGTGAAGGCGAACGTGCTGTTCTTCGACCGGAAGCCGCCGCGCGAGGCGCCGTGGACGACGGACCTCTGGGTCTACGACCTCCGCACGAACCAGCACTTCACCCTCAAGACGAACCCGCTCCGCGCGGGGGACCTCGCCCCCTTCGTGGAGGCGTACCGCGCCGACGACCGCCGCCAGCGCGAGGAGTCCGAGCGGTTCAAGCGGTACACGTACGAGGAGATCGCGGCCCGCGACAAGCTCTCGCTCGACCTCTTCTGGCTCCGCGACGAGAGCCTCGACGACGCGGCCGACCTCCCGGAACCCGACGTGCTGGCGGGCGAGATCGTCGAGAGCCTGCGCGGGGCGCTGGAACAGTTCGAGGCCATTGCCGACGCGTTGGGCGAGGAGGAGGTTCTCGGATAGAGATGGTTTAGAGTCCGTAGCCGCACTCCCACATGATCTCCGACATCTCATTCCAATCCGCTCACGAGGGGTTCCTCGCCGATATCGAGGCGCGCGATCCCGAGCATCTGCCCTTCAAATCGTTCTGCCACAGGTTCTTCTACGAGAGCGAAACGG
>DUBD01000070.1:0-3772 GCA_012960515.1 Bacteroidota bacterium
CGTCTTGCCCGTCCCGCTCGGCCCGAGGAGCACGATGTTGCTCTTCTCGATCTCCACGTCGTCGTAGGCGTGGAGGTGCTCCTCCGCCTCGATCCGCTTGTAGTGGTTGTAGACCGCCACGGAGAGCGCGCGCTTGGCCCGGTCCTGCCCGATCACATGCTCGTCGAGCGCGGCCTTGATCTCGCGCGGGGTGAGCCGGTTGTTGCGGGCGCCGAAGGGCCGGCGCGGGGCGGGGGAGGGGTACGGCTGCAGGTCGCCGCGGACGATGCCGCTGGCGTCGTAGATGCAGCGGTCGCAGATGTAGACCTCGGGCCCGGCCACCATGGAGGTGACCTCGTGCGCGGTGCGCCCGCAGAAGGAGCAGCGGATGAGGTCGTCGGCCGGAGTCATGGGGTGGGGGAGTCGCCGGGGGATGTTAACGCACGGCCGCGTGGGGTGACGGCGCTCCGGCGGATGAGAGGCCGCTCGGGCGCGCTCTCACGACGCGCTTCACCGAGTTCTCCCCGCGCGGGGTTGCTCCCGCGCCCCGGAGCGGGCACCTTCGCGCCATGCCCCTGCCCGATCTCTTCCTCGACCGCCTCCGCGAAATCCTCCCGCCTGCCCGGCTGGCGGGCGTGCTCGCCACGTTCGAGACGCCTGCTCAGACCGCGTTCCGCGCGTGCCCGCTCGTCGCCCCACCCGCCGATGCCCTCGCGCGGCTGGACGCCGAGGGTGTTCCGTTCGAGCCCATCGCGGGGATCCCGGGTGCGTACCGGGCGCCGGACCGTGCCGCGCTCCTCGCCAGCGGCCCGTACACCGAGGGCGCGCTCTACGTCCAGAACGCCAGCAGCCAGCTGCCGCCGCACCTGCTCGCGCCCGAGCCGGGCGAGCGGATCCTGGATCTCTGTGCCGCGCCCGGCTCCAAGACCGGCCAGCTGGCGGCGCTGATGGAGAACGAGGGCGAGGTGGTGGCGGTGGAGAAGGTGCGCTCGCGCTTCTACAAGCTCCGCGCGAACATAGAGGCGCAGGGCGCGACGTGCGTGACGGCGTGGATCGGCGACGGCGCGCGCGTCTGGCAGGCGGAGACGGAGGCGTTCGACCGCGTGCTGCTGGACGCGCCGTGCTCCACCGAGGGCCGCTTCCTCGCGGACGATCCCGAGACGACGCGTTACTGGAGCCGCCGCAAGATCAAGGAGATGCGCACGAAGCAGCGTCGCCTGCTCTTCTCCGCCGTCATGGCGCTCAAGCCGGGCGGCACGCTCGTCTACTCCACCTGCACGTTCGCGCCGGAGGAGAACGAGGGCACGCTCGCGAAGGCGCTCAAGACCTTCGGCGATGCCATCGAGATCGTGGAGGCCGGGCTGCCGGAGACGGGGCCGGTGGCGGCGTCCGTGATGCCGGGGCTGGCGGAGTGGAACGGCCGCGCCTTCCCCGAGGCCGTCCGGCGCTCGCGGCGCGTGCTGCCGGACGGGCTGCTGGAGGGATTCTTCGTCGCGCGGATCGTCAAGCGCGAGAGCACGGTTCGCGAATAGAAACGCCCCGCCCTCCGAGGTGGAAGGCGGGGCGGGGCTGGCGGAGGACGTCCGCCAGCGGGGCGCGGCCGGGCTAGCGGACGATCGTCACGCGGCTCGTGGCCGAGAACGTGTCGCCGCTCGCGCGGACGATGTAGACGCCCGGAGCCAGGGAGCCCGCGTTCAACTCGAACTGGTGGCGCGAGCCCGCGGCGAGGGCGCCCTCGTGGAGGGTCTGCACCTCACGGCCGAGGAGGTCCACGACGCGAACCGTCACGTCCTCCGGGGCGGCGAGCGTGAGGGCCACGCTCGTCCGGCGGCGGACCGGGTTCGGCCCGTCGATAGCGAGGGCGGCGCCGGCCGTGTTCGGGCCGCGCTCGCCAGCCGTCGGCGGGGCGTTGAAGTCTGCAGCGCCGTCGTTGGGCGTCTCGCTGCTGCCCTGGTCCGCGTTGACCCCGAGGCCCCGACGGGCGAAGGCTGCCCAGATGATGTCGGAGTTGGCACCCCCGTAGAGGAGGGTGTCCGCCTCCAGGATGGCGTCTCGGCCGTCCACGAAGCCCGGGCGGCAGGGCTGCAGCTTCATGCCCTGTGTCACGAGGTTCATCGCGATCTGGTTGCCGGCACCGCCGTCGGCGTCGTACACTTCCGGATCGAAGCCGTAAACGTCCGTGAGGTCCAGCGTCATGTCCCAGAGCGCGGTGGCCCACACGGTGCCCACCCCGTGCGGGATGGAGAGCGTGGAGCCGGCGCCCAGAATGACGTCCTGGTAGGTGAGCGCGTTGGCGGAGAGGTCGCGGGTGTACGGGGCGGGGCGGATGCCGGCGCCCGCGTTCCCCTCGAAGGTGAGGTAGGACGCGATGGGCCGCGGCGTGTCCGTCGCCTCCGTCATCGTGAGGAGGAGGCCGTAGTAGTCACTCCAGCCTTCGCCCATCTGCTCGCCGTTGCTGAGGCAACGGTACTGGGAGGGGCCCCCGGTCAGGCGGTTGGAGAGGCCGTGGGCGAACTCGTGCGCGATGACGCCCGCGTCGAGGTCGCTGTCACGGCGGGCCGGCTGGTCGATGTCCACGGACACCGTCTCCGTCTGCTGCGCGATCGCCATGCCCGTGCTGCGCTGGACGAACAGTGCCGGGATGCCGATGTCGTCGTTCTCCGTCGGGCTGATCGCCATGCGGACGAGGTCCTCGGGGCTCTCGGGCAGCTCGCGCTCGTTATTGTGCACGATGACGGCCGTCGCGCCGAAGCTTTCGATGACTCGGCCCTTGACGCTGAAGGAGCACGTGCCCCGGCTGACGAGCGCGATCTTCCCATTCAGAGCGGCGCCATTGGCGATCTCACCCGCCGTGCAGGCCTCCGCCGTGCTACCGTCCGCGGTCTCCGCGACAACGATCTCACCCGAGATGGCGCCCGGCGTGCCGAAGAGGCCCGGCGCCACGGGCCGTGCGCCCGCGATGCTGGCGGGCGCGGTCAGCGTGAACGTCGGCGTGCCGACCCACTCGTACATCTGCATCACGCCGGAGCCACCGTCGCTCGGGGTGAAGAAGTTGGCGTTGCCGTAGCAGGCGAAGTTGCTGGGGTCGTTATCGTCGTCCTCGCAAAGCTGGGCGCCGCTCTGGGCCTCCAGCCGGGCGGGGTCGTTGCCGTTGCCGCCGTTGCCGAAGTTGTTGACCTGGAAGTTGCCTGCGGCCTCATCGAAGCCGTAATGGTAGGTGACGTCGTGGAAGACGTTGCCCCAGTAGAAGAGGTTGACCGTCGCGGCCTCCACGGACTCGCGCGGGTGCTGCGCGGCGTCGTACGGGAAATCGAAGGAGAGGCCCGCGCCGCCTTCGGGGACGCCGGTGGCATCGGGGCTCTCAGAGTCGTTGCGGTCCGGGTAGGCCCAGACGTTGTTGCCGCGGGTGGTGGTGTAGCTCGCGGCGCCGGCGGTGTGCCAGCCGTCCGGGGAGGCGGTGGCGTCCTCCGGGTTGCTCACCACGGAAAACGCGCCCCGGTCCGGGCTCTCGATGGGCCATGCCAGCACGCGGTAGCTCGGCCCCCCCATGCGGGCGGCGGGAACGGGTGCCGTTTCCAGGGCGAGAGGTGCGAGGGAAGTCGGAGCGTGGGCGGCGTCCTCGGCGTGCCAGCGGTCGCGGGCCACGAGGTCCTCGGAGGCGAGGACTTCCCCCGTGAGGGCGTCCACGCGCACGGCCCACATCTGCGCCACGCCGGTCTCGGCGGTCAGGGTGGTGGACCACGCGAGGCGGAGGGAGCCATCCGCCAGCGGCTCGTAGACGAGGCGCGGCTCG
>DUBD01000070.1:3819-5843 GCA_012960515.1 Bacteroidota bacterium
GGCGCTGCGCTGGCGCCTTCGTTCGGCGCGTCCGTGCGCGTCGCGATCTCGGGCTCGCTCGTCGCGGCGGACATGAAGGCGCGGACGTGCGCCTCGGCGCTGGAGACCGCAGCCGACGGCCCGAGGCGGGGTTCGGTGGCGTTGACGCGCTGGGCGAGGCCCCGCACGAAGCGGCGCGGCGCGAGGCCGTGCGTCTTCCCGCTCGGGAGCACAGCGACGGGCTGGACGGCGCCGTACACCTCGATGCCGGCGTGGCGCTGCGCGAGGTACACCATCGTAGCGCCCGTCCGGCGGTCCGGGTACGAGTCGATGGCGCGGAGGTCGGCGAGGTCGTCGCCGGCGAGCGCCGAGGCGGGCGCGAGGGCGCGAAGGTGCTGCTTGGCTGCGATCACGCTCGCCGATTCCTGCGCGAGCGCGGGGAGGGCAAGACCGAGGGCCACCAGCACGACGAGTCCGTAGCGGTAGGGCATATGCGTCGGGGAGGGAGGGAGAAACCGTGATGTGAAGAAACGCAGAGCCTTCCTCGTGTGCAACTGCTGTGTGAGCGGTGTGCAAGCCACACGAGAACAAGGGGGAGGGCGGGGGATGGAGAAGGGAGGCGGACCACGCCGCCCCCTCGGAATCTCCACGGAGCCCACCTTGCACGAGGCTCTGGCTGCGGGCTAGGTTTGCCGTCCGTGCCGCCGCCCACGGGTGCCGCCAGCGGGCCCTTAGCTCAGGGGTTCAGAGCGCTCGCCTCACACGCGAGAGGTCGTTGGTTCAAATCCAACAGGGCCCACATCCACCGCCTCCGATGCCTGTGCGTCGGAGGCGGTTTTGTTTGGGCCCGCCCCCGCTGGCGGAACGTGCCGGCGGCGTCTTCGAGGGGAGCCCACGGCCCCGGCGCTCCGTGAACCGGACCTTCGGCCATGCCCGACCGCCCGGCGCACCCCTTCCGCTCGCGCCCTCATCGCACGCTCTTCGGCCTCGCGCTGCCCGTGCTCGGCTCCCTCATCGCGGAGCCGATCACTGGGCTTGTGGACACCGCGTTCGTGGCGCAGCTCGGCGCGGCCCCGCTGGCGGCTCTCGGCGTCGGCGCGATCGTGCTCTCGGGGTCGTTCTGGATCTTCAGCTTCCTCGGCGTCGGGACGCAGACCGAGGTGGCGCAGGCCCTTGGCCGCGACGACCGCCAGCGGGCGGCCCGCACCGCCGGGCTGGCGCTCGCGATGGGCATCGGCGCAGGGCTCGCGGTGGGCGTCGTCGGATGGGTGGCGGCCCCCGCCATTGCCGTCGCGATGGGGGCGGAGGGCGAGGTCGCAGACCTCGCGGCGCTCTACGTGCGCATCCGGCTGCTGGCCGCGCCCGCCGTGCTCGCGACCGTCGCGGCCTTCGGCGCGCTCCGCGGCACCGAGGACATGAGGACGCCGCTCCGCATCGCCGTCGCGGTGAACATCGCGAACGCGCTGCTGGACGGGCCGCTCATCTTCGGCTGGGGCGGGCTTCCCGCGATGGGCGTGGCCGGAGCCGCCGCCGCCTCGTCCGCCGCGCAGGTGGTGGGCGGAACGTGGGCCGCTATCGCCGCGCTCCGGGCGCTCGGGCGGCCGGACGTGCTCCGGCTCCGCGACGCGAGCGCGCTGCTCCAGATCGGCGGCGCGATGGCGGTGCGGACGGGCCTCCTTACGGCGTTCCTGCTTCTCGCGACGCGCGCCGCGACGCAGCTCTCCACCGAGGCGGGGGCGGCGCACCAGGCCATCCGGCAGGTCTGGGCCTTTTCCGCCTTCTGGCTGGATGCGTTCGCCGTCGCCGGGCAGTCGCTCGTGGCGCGGTTCGTGGGCGAGGACGACCGTGCCGAGGCCCGCCGCGTCGCGCGGATCGTCATCGGGTGGAGCCTCGCGAGTGGCGGCGTGATCGCGCTGCTGCTCTGGGGCGCGACGGGGCTCGTGATCGCGGGGCTCGTGCCGCCCTCGGCGCAACCCGTCTTCGGCCTCGCGTGGACCCTCTCGCTGCTCTCGCTCCCGCTCAACGCCGCCACCTTCGCGACGGAC
>DUBD01000071.1 GCA_012960515.1 Bacteroidota bacterium
GCAGCGCGTCGCCGTCGCCCGCTCCCTCATGAACCGCCCCGGCCTCGTTCTCATGGACGAGCCCACGGGCAACCTGGACGTGGCGACCGCCACCCGCCTCCACGACGAACTCCGCCGGCTCTCCCGTGAGGAGGACGCCGCGTTCGTGATCGTCACGCACAACCCCGCGCTCGCTGCGCTGGCGGACCGCGTCCTCCGGCTCGAAGGCGGGAAGCTCCACCCGGAGCACCTGCCCGAAGCGGCGTAGCGCGAGACCCACACGGGGTCTTCGCTAACCTGCGCGCTCCTGCCGCGTTCCTCTTTCGCGCACTCCCCACCGCCATGACTGAGACTCTGGACCTCCCCGTCGTCGATCCCTCCGAGATCGAGCGTATCGGCTTTGTGGACCGGCCCGTGGACCCCACTCTGGATCTGTTCGAGGAGATCGAGCGGCTGAAGGAGGAGAAGAACGCGGTCCTGCTCGCCCACTACTACCAGGAAGGCGACATCCAGGACGTGGCGGACTACATCGGCGATTCCCTCGGCCTCGCGCGCGAGGCCGCTCAGACCGATGCCGACATCATCGTGTTTGCGGGCGCCCACTTCATGGCGGAGACGGCCAAGATCCTGAACCCTGGGAAGACCGTCCTGCTGCCGGACTTCAACGCGGGGTGCTCCCTCGCGGACTCCTGCCCGCCCGACGAGTTCGCGGCGTTCCGCGAGCAGCACCCGGACCACCTCGTCGTCAGCTACATCAACTGCTCCGCGGCGATCAAGGCGCAGACGGACATCATCGTGACGAGCTCCAACGCCGAGCACATCGTCCGCCAGATCCCCGAGGATCAGCCTGTCATCTTCGCGCCCGACCGCAACCTCGGCCGCTGGCTGATGGAGCAAACGGGCCGCGAGATGGTGCTCTGGGATGGAAGTTGTATCGTTCACGAAATCTTCTCGGAAGAAGAGATCGTGCGTTTGAAAATGCGACATCCGGAGGCTCTATTGCTCGCTCACCCCGAGTGCGAGCAGCACGTCCTCCGCCACGCGGACCACGTCGGTAGCACGTCGTCCATCCGCCGGTTCGCGGCAGAGAGCGAGGCACGCGAGTTCGTCGTGGCCACGGAGTCCGGCATCTTGCACCAGATGCAGAAGGACAACCCGGGGAAGACGTTCATCCCCGCGCCGCCAGACAACGGCTGTGCGTGTAACGACTGCCCGCACATGAAGCTGAACACGCTGGAGAAGCTCTACCTCTGCCTCCGGCACGAAGCGCCCGAGCTGCTGATGGAAGAGGACCTCCGCGTACGTGCGCTTCGTCCCATCGAGCGGATGCTGGAGATGAGCGCGGGCGTGAAGTAGAGACGCCTCGCGCGCCGCTGGCGCCAGTCGCGGGGCGTAGAATGCCACGAGGCCACCCCACAATGGGGTGGCCTCGTTCGGTAAGGGGCCGTGTGGCAGGGGCCCTTACGCGAAGTCGAGGACCTCGCCGTGGGGGTTCGTGGAACCGCCGGTGCCGGTGAAGTCGAGGACCTCGCCGTGGGGGTTCGTGGAGCCGCCGGTGCCGATCGCGAACGCCGTGGCCAGCGCGAGCGCAGAGACGAAAAGCTTCATGGAAGCAAGAGGGAGGAGGGATTTCGACGAGCCGAACGATGCGGAAGTGTTCCGCCTGAACAATCCAAAGCTAGCCGGAGTGACAGACTTCGCAAGTGATTACGCGATGTCTCATTCTGACACGTCGTAAGGGGGCGCTCTCCCGCGCTCTTAAGACCGGTCCGAGGGTGTGCGATACCAGGGGGGCTCCCAGCTCCCCCAGCTCCGTTGCGAGGTCTCTGGCTCGGTCTCCTTTTGTTCCCCTGTCTCTCCTTCGCCCAGGGGGCTTCCACCTCGGAGGAAGGGGCGCCCCTGGCCGAGCGCTTCTCTTGGTTGGAGTACGGCGCTCACGTCCAGAATTGGGGTGTCGCTCAGGGGCCGGACGGCGTGGTCTACAGTGCCAATACCTCCGGCGTCCTCGAGTACGACGGAGACGGCTGGCGCCTCCATACCCTTCCCGACTCCGTCCGCCAGCTCGTCCGGTCGGTCGCTGTGGATCCGTCCGGGACGGTGTACGTCGGGGGCATCGGCTTCGTCGGATACCTCGCGCCGGATGAGTCGAACACGCTCCGGATCGAGAGCCTCGTCGGGCACATCGCGCCGGGTCAGCGGGACTTCGGGGACGTCTGGACGACGCACGTCTCTCGTGGTGGTGTGGTCTTCCAGGCGGCAAACCGGCTGTTCCGGTGGAACGGACGCAGGATGCAGAGCTGGGAAACTGGCACCCGCTACCACAAAGCGTTCAGAGTAGGGCGCGAGGTGTACGTGCGCGAAGAAGGGGTCGGGCTGCGGCGGCTGGAAGTGGACGGGCTCGTGACGGTCGCGGGTGGCGAGGCGTTCGCGGACCGGAAGGTGTTCGCGTTGCTCCAGCACCCCCGCGGCCTGCTGGCGGCCGTCGTGGACGAGGGGCTGGTTCTCCTGAAGCCCAGCGGAGCCGAGACCTTGTTGGACGGCGTCGCCAGTGGCTACCTCCGCCAGTTCCGGCCGTATGCCGGCGTCCAGATCGGGGGCGAGGGCGAACCGGGGGCCTACGCGTTCGGCACGTTCGGCGGCGGGGTGCTGGTCGTCGATGACGGTGGCCGGGTCGAGCGCGTCTACAAAGAGGACGTCGGCCTCCGCGATGACGACTTCGTTGTGGGCGTCATGGACGACGCTCAGGGCGGCCTCTGGCTCGCGTTGCTCGATGGCCTGTTGCGCCTGGACTTGGTGGGACGCGTGACCACCTTCGCCGATGCGGAGGGGCTCCATGGCCAAGGCTACGCCGCCGTCCGCCACGAGGGCGCGCTCTACGTGGGCACCTCGTTCGGGCTCTACCGCCTCCGTCCGGGCACGCGCGGTCACCCGGACGGCGCCGGCGCGCGCTACAGCGCGTTCGAGAAAGTGGCGGGTTTCTCGGAGCAGGTGTGGTCGCTCCTGAGCGTCCAGGGCGACCTCCTCGTGGGGACCAACGATGGTGTTCTCCGCCTGGCAGGCGGGCAACTCATTCCCGTGCAGCGCTCCAGCGAGTCTGCGTTTCAGCTACAAGCGGCATCGTGGGACCCGAGCACTGTGTTGATCGGGATGAAGGCCGGGGTCGGGGCGATTCAGCGGCGGTCCAGCGGGTGGGCGGATCTAGGGGCTGTGGAGGGCGTGGCGAGTGAAGTCCGCTCTCTCGCCTCCGTCAATGGATGGGAGACGTGGGCGGGGCTCATGAGTGGGGGCGTGGCCCGGCTCTACCTCACGCCCGAGGGCACGATTGGCGCAGACCTGGAGACAGAGGGCATGGACTCGGGAACGGTGGTCTCAGAGGCGAATGACGAGATCCTCGTGGCCGAGAGTGGGGACGTCCGCATCCTTCGTCTGGAAGCCGGCGGCCTGCAGTTCTACGAGATCGAAGACCTCGATGAGTTGCCCGCCTCCTTCTCGCTGCTTCAGCGTGGAGACGGAGGCGTCTGGATCGCGAGCGAGGGGGACATGCTCGGCGGCCACATCCGTGATGAGGCGTTCGTGGTAGAGGACCGGCTGACGTTCGGCTGGGCACAGGTGGTGGGCGCGTACCCGGAGCCCTCCGGGGTGATCTGGGTTCTGACCGTGGACGGCCTCATCCGCTACGACCCCGGCGTTGACCGGGCGCCGCTCCCGTTCCCGGCGTACGTCCGGCGCGTCTCCGTCGCCAGCGGGGAGCGGGACGACCTCTACGGCGGCGCGCTCTCGGGCGCCCAGCTCTCCACCGCGCCCGTCTTTGCGATCCCCTACGCCACCAACGACCTCCGTTTCGAGTACGCCGCCGCCACCTTCCAACACCCGGAGCGGACAGAGTACCAGATCTTCCTCGAGGGGCAGCACGAGGACTGGACGCCCTGGCGCCCGGAAGCCCACGCTGACTTTACCAACCTTGCAGAGGGCAACTACACCTTCCGCGTCCGCGCGCGCGATGCGCAGGGACGGACCAGCCAGGAGGCCGTCTTCGTCTTCCGCGTTCTCCCGCCATGGTACCGCACAGTATGGGCGTACATCGGCTACGCGCTGGCGCTCGGCCTGTTCGTGTGGGCCGTGCTCGCGTGGCAGATGCGGAAGCAGCGGCGGAAGCTCGCCGCACAGCGCGTCCGGACCGAACGGGCGACCCGGCTCAACGCCCGTCTCCAAGAGATCAACGCGAGGCTCCGTCGCGCGGACAAGCTCAAGGACGACCTCCTGGCCAACACGAGCCACGAACTGCGCACCCCGCTGACGGCCGTGCTCGGCTACACCGAGCTCCTCCTCGACGAGACGGAGGGGGAGACGCGCACGCTGGCGGAAGGCGTCTGGCGAGGCGGCAACCGACTGCTCTCCACCGTCAACTCGTTGCTGGACATGTACAAGCTGCAGTCCGGCTCCATGGAGCTCCACCCCTCCGTTGTGGACGTGGGAGCGCAGGTGCGCGAGACCGTCCGCCTGCTGGCGCCGCTCGCGGAGGAACGCGGGATCGCGCTGGCGGTGCTCCCCGAAGGGCTGGAGGTCCAGGCCGAGGTGGACCGCGCCGCGCTGGACCGGATCGTGATGAACCTCGTCGGCAACGCGATCAAGTTCACGACGGAAGGTGCCGTGACCGTCTTGCTCGACGCTGACGCGCAGTGGGTGCACCTCACGGTACGTGATACGGGATGCGGGATTGAGCCGGAGTTCCTGCCGCGCGTGTTCGAGCCCTTCGAGCAAGCGTCCACGGGGCACGCCCGAAGCCACGAAGGATCCGGGCTCGGTCTCGCGATTGTGCAACGGCTCGTGGATCTATCGGGCGGTGAGGTGGAGGCTGAGAGCGTCCCGGGCGAAGGCACCGCCTTCCGCGTGCGGCTTCCGCGCTCCCAGGCCGCGGTGGTGCTCACCGCGCCCGCCAGCGGCACGGCCGAGGCCGTCGCGCCTGCTTCGATGGGCGGCGCGGAGGTCCTCGTGATCGCCAACGACGGGACGGTGGCGACAGCCCTCCGTGGGGTCGTGGAGCCGCACGGCCGCGTCCGCGTGGCCTCCTCACCAACCCGCGCTGCGCGGGAGGCCCGCCGTACCTCCTTCGACCTGATCGTGGTGGAGGCTGGCGATGCGCGCGAGGAGATGCGCAGCATCGAGGCGGTCCGCCGCGTGCCGGGCTACGCGCTCAGCGCCGTCATCCGGGCGGGAGGCGAGCCGTTGAGCGCCGAGGCGCTGGCGGCGCGCGGCTTCACGCACCAGGTCTCGGAGATCACGGATGAGGCGCTCGTCTTCAGCCTCCTGGAAGGCCTCCTGATGAAGGTGGAAGCCCCCGTCCCGTTCGACGCCTGATCGCTACCACCGGCTCCGCACGCCGATGAACGGCTCGAACCGCCGTTCCACGAGGTAGAGGTCCCGGCCGTCCGCCTCTGCGTCGGGGAGGTGCCGGTAGCCGTAGCGCGAGCGGACGAACAGGTGCGCGCCGCCCAGCGCCGAGACAGGCGTCGCGATGTCCAGCAGGAGCGTGTTCTCTTCGCCGAGGTCGCCGCCGAACAGGCTCAGGAGGCTCCGGAACCCCTGTTTCTCCAGCCCGAGCTCGAGCCGGGTGTCGCCGGCGCGGGCCGCCAGCCGGAGGCTGAATGCGGAGAGCGCCCGTGGGCCGAGGTGCCGCCGCGCGTACACGAGCGCTTCCACGCGCCCGAAGACCACCGCCCGGAGGTCCGTCTCGATCGCGAAGCCCCCGTTGGCGCTGTCGATCGGCGTCCCGGCGAAGGTCGGGGGGGCGCCGGGAACGTAGAACGAGTCCGCGACCACGACCCGCTGGAGGCCGCTCCCCACGGAGT
>DUBD01000072.1 GCA_012960515.1 Bacteroidota bacterium
GACGTTGACCTCGGCGAAGCGGCCGTTGACGGTGCGGACCTCCACCGTCGCGGTGGTCGCGCCGGACTGGGCGGTGCCGCGGCCGAAGCCGGTCATGCTGCGGAGGGTGGACATGGCACGAGGCGGCAGGGAGAAAACAAAACGACGCTGGCAGCGGGGGCCACCAGCGTCGGGAAGCGGAGAGAGAGGGATTCGAACCCTCGGTACCGGAAACCGGCACACGCGCTTTCCAGGCGCGCCCCTTCAGCCACTCGGGCACCTCTCCGGGTTGGAAGCGCTAAGGTAAAAGCGAGACGAGTGAAGGGTCTCGAAATACCGCGCCCCGCTGGCGGTTCGCCTCGGCGAGCGCTGCCGCCAGCGGGACGGGCGCGATCAGCCGGCCTGGACGGCCGCTTCCACCTCGTCCAGCGCCTTCGGGATACCCGGGCCGAGGACGCGGTGGCCGGTCTCGGTGATGAGCACGTCGTCTTCCAGGCGCACGCCTCCAAAGCCGACCCACCGCTCGGCCTCGTCGTAGTCCACGAGCTCCGCGAAGCGGCCCTCGTCCTTCCACTGCGCGATAAGGGCGGCGTTGAAGTAGATGCCGGGCTCCACGGTCATCACGTGGCCGGGACGGAGCGCCCGCGCGAAGCGGAGGTACTGCGTGCCGAACTGCGTGGAGCGCGTGGCCTCGTCCGCGTAGCCGACGCGGTCCTCGCCGAGCCCTTCCATGTCGTGCACGTCCAGGCCCATCGCGTGGCCCAGGCCGTGGGTGAAGAACAGCGCGTGCGCGCCGGCCTCCACGATGGCGTCCGCGTCGCCGCGCATCAGCCCGATCTCCACCAGGCCCTCGGCGATGGTGCGAGAGGCGAGGTCGTGGACCTCGCGGAAGGACACGCCGGGCGCGCACGCCTCGATGCACGCCATCTGCGCCTTCAGCACGAGTCCGGTGATGGCGCGCTGGCGGTCCGTGAACGTGCCGCCGACGGGCGAGACGCGCGTGATGTCTGAGCAGTAGCGCGTCTCCGGGGCCGTCGCGCCGGCGTCGTGGAGGAGGAGGTCGCCTTCGCGGAGGACGTACGGGCTGGCGTGGTGGTGGGGCACCTCGCCGCGCGTGGTGAGGATGATGGGGAAGGACGGGAACGAGCCGTGCGCGAGGGCGACGGCCTCCATCTGAGCGGCCACCTCGTACTCCGTCCGCCCCGGCTGCGCGAGCCGCATCGCCGTCGCGTGCATCTCCGCCGCGATCTGCATCGCGACCTCGATCTCTGCGACCTCCTCGTCGGTCTTGATGAGGCGCTGCGCGATGACGGCGTCGATCAGCGCCTCCGAGGGCGCCACGTCCCCCGGGCCGACGCCGAGGAGGGAGCCCAGCAGGATCTTCTGATCGCCGCGGTACGGCGGCAGCACGTGCACCTCGCGGCCCGACTGGCGGGCGCGCTCGACGGCCTCCGCCAGCGCCTCGGGCGGGGCGGTGCTCTGGATGGAGGCGCTGTCCGCGCGCTCCCGCACCGAGGGCACGTCGCCGTCCCACACGCGGTCCTCCATCGTGGCCTCGCGGCCGTAGAGCGTGGCCTCGCCGGAGTCCGCGTCTAGCGTGAGCGCGAAGCCGGGCGCGTCCAGGCCGGTGTAGTAGAGGAACGAGCCGTCCTGCCGGAAGGGGTAGTGGTTCGCCGGGTAGTTCATCGGCGCCGGCGCGTTGCCGAGCAGGACGATGAGGCCGGAGAGCTGGTCCGCGAGGGCGGCGCGGCGGGAGGCGAAGGTGGAGGGCGAGAGCATGGGCGCGAGAGGAGGGGATCGGAAGGTAGAATGCCAGGCACGCGCATCGCCTGCAGCGGAGTCGGCGTGAGGACCGCGCGCGCTCATCGCCTCCGCCAGCGGACGGCCGGAACGAACACCGCCCCCGGCGCACGAAGCACCGGGGGCGGGGAAACGAGGCGCGAGGTGGGCTACCAGGCGGGCTGGCCGCCCTTGGCCTTGAGCGTCGCGCCGGCGGTGCCGGGCTCCCACAGACCGACCCACACGAGGTAGCGGCCGCTCTTGGCCTGCGCGATGGTCACGGCCGGGTTGCTGCCATTGGCGTCGTCGGAGCAGTGGAACCGCCCGTCGGGGTCGGACACGACGATCGTTGCGTCCTCACCGGACACGGCGTAGATGGAGAGGGCGCCGCTGCCGCTCCACATCACCGCGCCGTTGGGCGCCGTGTTGGTGATGTAGCCGGAGCAGCCACTGCCCTGGACGGCCACGCGGTCGTTGCCGCCTGCCTGGATAGAGACTTCGGCGAGATCGCCGGCCACGTCCAGCGTGGCGCGCGGCGAGGCGTTGCGGTCAGGCTGGGCCTGGGCGACGCTGACCGAGAAGAGGAGCGTCGCGAGGGCCGAGAGTCGGAGAAAGGTCGTCATAGCCTCCGGGGGAAGGGGTGGGCGGAGTGACCGTGCAAACGCCGCGCCGCCCACGGATGTTGCCGTGCGGCGCGGCGTTACGCGCGGTTTACGCGCACGATCACTCGGCGCCGTCCAGCGCGCCCTCGCGCACGCGCAGGACGGACTCGACGGGCGTGTCCAGCGCGCGGAAGGTGCCGACCCAGATCGTGTACACGCCGTCGCCTCCGCCGGACACCTCGATGCCGGGGTCGGTGCCCTCGTGGTCGTCCGAGCAGAACCAGCGCCCGTCCGGCGTCTGGACCACCATCGTGAGGTCTGCGCCCTCCACGATCGCCGGGCTGGCGGTGAAGGCGAGCGTGGCCGCTCCGCTCTCGACCGTCGCCGAGGGCTCCGCAGAGAGGAAGCCGGTGCAGCCGAGGCCCTCGACCGGGTTGGACTCCTCGCCGCCGGCGAAGACCTGGCCTTCGGCTTCGCCCTCGGAGAGGGAAAGGGCCGTCTGCGCATCACCGCCGAGGAGGCTGCCGGAGTACGAGCCCTCCGCGTAACTGCGGCCGACCTCCTCGAAGGGGCCGGGGCTGAACTCGTCCAGGGGCTCCGGGAGCACGTCGGCGATCTCGCCACGCGTCGCGGTGAACACGGCGCCGGCCGAATCCAACTGGCCGTACGTCCCGATCCAGACCGTCACCTCGCCCAGGGCGTCCACTTCGATGGCAGGATCGCGGCCGGAGGCGTCGTCTGAGCAAAACCACTGGCCCTCGGCGTCGCGGGCGACCATCACGAGGTCGTCCTCCCCGGAAGCGAGGAGGGTGACGGGGCCACCGCCTTCAGCGGTGAGCGTGAGGGTGGGCGCGGCGGTGAGGTAGCCGTTGCAGGACATCCCGGAGAGCGGGTTGCCGATCCCCATGCCGAGCGTCAGCACCGCGTCCGTCATCTCGTCGTTCGCGCCGAGCGCCAGCTCTAGGCCGCGCGCGTCGAGGTCGAGCGAGACGTACTCCGCCTCGTAGAAGTAGGTGCGGGGGGCGGGGGGCGCTGGCGGGGGCGGAGCAGGGGGGGCGGGGGACGGGGCCTCTGCTGTGAGGGTCAGCGTGCCCTCGGGCGCGTTGCCGCGCGCGTACCCGCGAAACGTGCCGACCCAGACGGTCTGCTCGCCCTCGCCCTGCACCTCCACGGCGGGGTCCGTGCTGCCGAAGGCGCCGCCGTCGTCGTTGCAGAGCCAGCCGCCGCCGCGCGTGCGGACCGCCAGCGTGAGGTCCGAGCCGGACGAGGCGGTGATGGTGTACGGCGTGGGACCGCTGGCGCGAGCGCTGGGCTCAGCGGAGTAGAATCCGGTGCAGTAGGGCGGCATCCCGAGCGCTTCGGCCGGGTGCATCCCGCCGGGCGTGACCTCCATCGAGGCGTCCTCGTCGCCGCTGAAGCTCAGGGCCGGAGCGCTGGCGGCGTCACCGGGCGAGAGCGGCGGAGGCGGTGGGCCGGCGTAGAGCGTGGCGGCGGGGTCCGTGTCCACAGAGCTGGAGAACGTGCCGACCCAGACGGCGTAGCGGCCGGCGGTGGGCTGCTCCAGCAGGAGCGCGGGCTGGACGCCGTCGGCGTCGTCGATGCACTGCGTGTTGCCGTCCGGGCCGATGACGGTCATCGTGGCATCGGCAGCGGAGCGGACCCAGAGGCGGAGCGGGCTCGCGCCGCTCCATTCCACGACGGCGTCGGGAGCACCGGGTGTGAGGTAGCCGGGGCACTCCGCGTCCGGGTGCCGCGTGGTGGGGTCGAGCGTGAGATCGAGCGCGTCCGTCGCGGACGATCCGACCTGGAGTGTGCCCTGGCGCGGAGCGGCGTCTGCGTCCAGCGTTTGCGCGGCGACTGGCGCCGCCAGCAGGGCGAGGGCGAAGGGGAGGAACAGGCGGGACATGAGAGGGGAGGGGTGACGCGCGAAGGTAGGCCGCAGAACGCAGCACGGGGCGCCCCGCAGTGGAGCGCCCCGCGCGAGGGGGAGGCTGGGGAGCCGGTTCAGGCGGTCTGAACCGAGGCCCCGTCGCCGGAGTGGGTGCCCTGGGCCTGGCCGTTCGCGGGCGCCGCGCTGGCGGGGTCCACGAAGCGGAGCCAGCCGTGGGAGTCGGTGCCGCGGTGGAGGACGTCGAAGAAGGCTTCCTGCAACTCGGTCGTGATCGGCCCGCGGCGGCCCTCGCCGATGACGTGGTGGTCCACGGAGCGGATCGGGGTCACCTCGGCGGCGGTGCCGGTGAAGAACACCTCGTCCGCGATGTAGAGCGCCTCGCGCGGCATCGGCGTCTCCTGGACCTCGTAGCCGCGCTCCTTCGCGAGCGTGATGATGCTGTCTCGCGTGATCCCCGGGAGGATGGAGAAGGCGGCCGGTGGCGTGTAGATCACCCCGTCGCGGATGATGAAGAGGTTCTCGCCGGAGCCCTCGGAGAGGTAGCCGCTCGTGGTCAGCGCGATGCCTTCGACGAACCCGTTCTTGATGGCGTCCATCTTGATGAGCGAGCTGCCGATGTAGTTGCCGCCAGCCTTCGCCATCGTCGGGATGGTGTTGGGCGCAGGGCGGTTCCACGAGGCCACCTGCACGTCCACGCCGCTCTCCAGCGCCTCCTCGCCGAGGTACTGCCCCCACTCCCAGACCGCGATGATGGTCTTGACGGGGTTGTTGAGCGGGTTGACCCCCATCGGGCCGTGGTCGCGGAAGGTCAGCGGCCGGATGTAGCACGCCTCCAGCCCGCTGTCCGCGATGGTCTCCATGACGCCGTCGCAGAGCTCATCGAGCGAGTGGGGGATCTCCATCCGGTGGATCTTGGCGGAGTCCACCAGCCGGCGCATGTGCTCGCGGAGACGGAAGATGGCGCTGCGTCCGTCGGCGCGGCGGTACGCGCGGATGCCCTCGAAGACGGATGAGCCGTAATGCAGCCCGTGGGACAGCACGTGGATCTTGGCGTCGTGCCAATCCACGAGCGATCCGTTCATCCAGATCTTCTCGGCTTCCTGCATGCGTAGGTGCCCTTCCCGGTTGGAACAGGCGCCGGGTGCCCGGCGCTCGGGGGCGTCTAGCCCGCGGCGGACATCAGCAACTCGCCCATTTCGTGCGTGGAGCACGTGCCGCCCAGGTCGCGGGTGCTGTGGCCCATGCCCAGGACCTCATCGACCGCGCGCTCGACGGCCGATGCCGCATGCGGGGCGTCCAACGAGTAGCGCAGCATCATGGCCGCCGACAGGCATGTGGCGATGGGGTTGGCGATGCCCATGTCGGCGATATCCGGGGCGGAGCCGTGCACGGGCTCGTACAGGCCGGGCCCGTGTCCGCCGAGGCTGGCCGACGGCAGCAGCCCGATGGAGCCGGAGATCATGGCCGCCTCATCTGACAGGATGTCG
>DUBD01000073.1:0-3027 GCA_012960515.1 Bacteroidota bacterium
CCCCATCCACGTAGACCCCACCGCCGGGGAAGCCAGCCGGTTTGGCACCAACGTCGTGCACGGCGTACTCCTGCTCGGCCTCGCCTCGAAGGTCCTCGGCCGCGACTTTCCCGGTGACGGATCGGTCGCCGTTTCTCTCTCGGCCAAGTTCCTCCGCCCGGTCCCTGTCGGCTCCGAGGTCACGGTAGAAGTGAAGGTGTCCGAGAAGATCGAGCGGCACCAGCACGTCAAGATCCGCCTCTACTGCTACACCGGCGGCAAGATGTGCGTCGGCGGCGAAGCCGTCGTGATCCCACCCACGGGCGAGTAGCTGCCGGACGTTTCACATGAAACAACGCGCCCGCTGGCGGCGATCACCAGCGGGCGCGGAGCGAAAACGGCGGAGGGCCTCAGCGAGGGAGCTTGAGCAGAGTCCCCGCCGGGATGGTCTCATTGAGGTCCACCTGGTTCAGAATGGCCAGGCCCGCGGCGTCCAGACCCGGCACTTCCGGCCGCCCCTGCAAGAACGTAGAGAACGCGGCCGTCCGCGGGGCCTCGACCACTTCGAGCCGGACCGGCTGGCGGTTGAGGTACCGCGAGTCCGTAAGGCGAGCGAAGCTCCGGATGGTCCGGTCGAACGAGGCGCCGTAGGAGCGGTAGTTCTGCGGGGTGGTCAAGCCGACTAGCTCGTACACGTTGCCGCCGTACTCGATGTAACCGGCGAGAAACGACACCGTCCCCGTTTGCTGAGCCGCCTGCCCTTCGAGGAGCACGCCAGGGTTGCCGTTCGCGGAGAACGTCTGCTGACCGGTCACCGTGACCCCCTGAGCACTACGAAGCTCCTGAGCAGCCGCCTGAGCGCTGGATTGGCTCGCGAAGGTGAACTGGAGCGCCGCGGCGCCATTCGGCTCGCTCAACGTGACGGCCTGCCGGGTGTTGCTGGTGCTCCACCCCTGAGGCACGCTGAAGCGGAACGCCAGCTCGGGGTGGTAGAAGACGCCGTTCTCTACGAAGCCCTCGCGTGGGTTCTCGCCCAACACGATGCCTTCGATCTCGGAGAGGAAGCCTTCCTCCCCTACGTTCGTCCCGTTGTACTGAGCCGCAAGCTCCGGGATCGTCTGCTCACGCTCAGCCGGGTCGGGGTGAGTAGAGAGGAACGACGGGAGCGAGGCGCCGGCCGCCTCTTGGATCCTCTCCAGACTGCGGAAGAAGGCCGCTGCCTGAGCTGCGTCGTACCCCGCGAATTCGGAGTACGCAACGCCAGCGCGGTCGGCTTCCCGCTCCGCATCGCGCCCGTACTTGAGGAAGAGGAGTTGCGCTCCGGTGCTCCCGTAATCCAGGATGCCCTGCCCCAGACGCGGGTCGATGATAGAGCCCGCGATGGCCGCGCCGATCAAGCCGAGCTGTCCCCGCTGCGCCTCGAACGCTTGGCGGGAAGAGTGCTGGGCGAGAACGTGGCCGATCTCGTGCCCGAGGACCATCGCCAGCTGTGCCTCATTGTCGAGGTGTGAGAGAAGGCCCCGGGTTACGTACGTGAAGCCGCCGGGTAGCGCGAAGGCGTTGACGACGGGGCTGTCCAGCACGCGGAAGGCGAACGGCGTCGCGCGAATCTCAGCGAGAGCGGTGGCATCCACCTCTACCTCGCCAGCGTCTACCGACCGCTGGATCGCCTCGAAAGCCTGGGCCAGCACCTGCTCCCCGACGGCCTCCACGTACTGGTTGACCTGCGCGTTGTCCAACAGGCCGTACTGCGCGATGATCTGCTGGTCGGCCTCTTGGCCGAGTTCGACCTGCTGGGCCCACGAGTACGCACCTCGCTGGCTCTCGCCGGACACGAGGTTGAGGTTGGACGTGCCGCAGCCCGTCAACAGGACGAGCAGCGCGAGGAGAGGGGCGTGGAAGCGCCGGCGAAGCGGGTGAGTCATGAGATGAACGTCAGGAAAGAGGAGAGGCGGCGTCCGCGAGAACGCTTAGCGGAGAGGGGCTGACGGTGCCAGATACGACGGAAAACGCCTGATGCTCCGGCGCCTCGAAATCCAGGAGGCCCGAGAACGAGTCCGCGCGAGCAGAGGTCAGGAGGCTTTGGCCGATCGCGTCGGAGGTGAGGAGGTCGAGCACGGCGCGGGTCCGCCCCGGGTCGAGCGCGCCGAACACGTCGTCCAGCAAGAGAAGGGGAGGTTCTTCGAGATGGTCGTGGAGGAAGAGGGCCGTCGCGATGCGCATCGCGAGGCTCATCGTGCGGTGCTGGCCCTGCGAGGCATACGGCCGCACCTCGAACCCGCCCAGCGTCAGCGTGACCTCGTCTAGGTGAGGGCCGACAAGCGTGCGCCCCATCTCGCGCTCGCGGCGGGAGGCTCGCGCCAGCGCCTGGCGGAAGGCCTCGACATCCGCATCGCCCCCCTGCTCTTCGGCAGCGACCGAGGGCGCGTAGGTGGCGGCGGGCTCATCGCCGGTCGCGTGGAGGAGGTCGTATGCCTCGGTCAGGAAACCGGCGAACCGGTGGAGGAACCGGCGGCGTCGCGTCACGATGCGGGCGCCGAGGAGGGCGAGTTCCTCGTTCCAGGCCTCAATGGTGCCCGAGGCGAAGGAGGCCCCGCGGCGCATCCGGAGCAGCAGCGCGTTCCGCTGCTTGAGCGCCCGGCGGTACTTCATCAAGTCGTCCAGGTAGACCGGAAACGCCTGGCTCAGCGTCTGGTCCAGAAAGCGCCGCCGCTCGGACGGTCCCCCCTCGGTCAGGAGGTGATCGGCTGGGGAGAGCACGACGACCGGCACCCGGCCCACGAGGTCCGCGAGGCGTTCCAGAGGCGACCCGTTGACGAACGCCCGCTTCCCCTCGGCGCTGGCGTACGCCAGCCGCACACGGAGACCCGACCGGTGCACCCCTTCGAACCGCCCTTCGATCTCGAAGAAGGGAGCGCCGCGCCTCACGACGTGCGAATCGGAGGAGGTGAGGAAGCTCTTGGACAGGCAGAGGAAGTGGACCGCCTCCAGGAGGTTGGTTTTGCCCGCCCCGTTGGGCCCCACGAACAGATTGACCCCGGGCGCCAG
>DUBD01000073.1:3037-8774 GCA_012960515.1 Bacteroidota bacterium
CTCCGCGACCAAGATCGTGTGCCACCCCGGGCGCCAGGCCGATCTGGGTCGCCTCGTGCGCGCGAAAATCGTGGAGGCGGAGAGACGTGAGACGCATAGAGATGGAGGCAGCGAGGTGTACCGGCAAGGGGGCGGGCGGTTGCCGGCCGGCAAAACAGACGGGTATCCTAGCCCTCCCCACCACCCTCGTGTCCATGCGCTCGATGCAGATTCGCCACGTCCTCCTGCTCGTGCTGCTGGCGGGAGGTCTCCTCCTGATCCGCCCCCTCCCCTCCCCGGCCCAGTCCGAGCGGGGCAACACCGTGGCCTGCCGCCAGGCGGCCGACAAGATGGACAGGAGGCTCACCGAAGCCTTGAGCGGGGACGAGGCGATGCTGCGGGATCTTCTCCCGTCCCTCCGCGAGACCTACGCCCCGTTCCGCGGCGCCCGCGCCGACTGCGCCGCCTCCCTCGCGATGAACGAGGCCGTCGTGCTCCTCCTGCTCGAGGACTACCGCGAGGCCTCAGACGCGCTCGACGAATACGCACGGCTGTACGAGGGACACGTTTCCCCCGATGTCTGGGTGGACTACCACTTCAACCGGGGCTGGCTGCTCAGCCGGCTGGGTCAGACGCAGGCGTCCACCGAGGACTATGTGCGCGCCGCTGCGCTGGCGGATGACCTGCCGCCCTTCCGAGGCGCAGCGGCCCACCTCTACGCGGCCCTGACGTTCGTAGAGGTTCGGGACTTCCCGCGTGCGCGCACCTACCTCCAACTGGCGGACTCCCTCGCTCGCGCGAACGTGGACTCGGCCCGGGTCCGCACCATGCTCGGAGAGATCGAGTTGGAGCACGCGATCACGATGCAGCGGCAGATCGAAGCGGGCCTGGCGCCGGACTCTCTGCATCTGCAGGTCGCAGAACGCGCCCGCCAGGCGCAGGCGTGGCTCAGTGACGAGGCCTACCAGTCCCCGGAGCGCGCGATGGCCCAGCTCGTCATTGCGCGGGCCGCGCTGGGCCTCCGCGACTACGCGTCCGCTCGAGTGGCACTGGACGCCGCCCGCCCCCTCGTGACCGAAGCGGAGGCGTACGCCGGCTACGTCCGCGTCTCGGAGCAGATGACCGAAGGGGACCTCGCGATGGCAACCTCGGCCCCCGCGCGAGCCCGGATGGCCTACGGCCGTGCGCTGGCGGCTGCGCAGGCCGAGGGGCTTCCGACACAGGCTCTGGACGCCCTCCTCCACCTCGGGCAAGCCGCAGAGGCGGAGGGCGCGGAGGCCGTCGCAGCGGAGCGGTACCGCGAGGCGATCGACCTCGGCGAGACCATCCGCCAGCGGCAGGGCCTCCAGGACTGGAGCCTCTCCGCCTCGGAGTTGACGGCCCAGCCGTACACCGCGCTCGCCGCGCTCCTTGCCCGTCAGGGCCACGTGGACGAGGCGTTCCAGATGCTCGACGCCTCGCGCGCGCGCCGGCTTCTGGACCTGCGCGCCAGCCTCCAGGCCCGTCGCACGCTGGACCCCGATGATCGCGTCCGGATGGACAGCCTCCTGGATGCGCTCGACGGCGTACGGCTCGCCATTCCGGGCGCGCTCCCCACCGAACGGGCAGAGCTGGACGCCGAGGCTACCCGTATCCAGCGGACCCTCGGGGAGCTGTCAGGCCTCACGCTGGAGCCCCCCGCCCCGCTCCCCCTCGGCGCGCTGGCGGACACCCTGGGGCGCCGCGACCAGATGCTCATCTCCTACCTTATCGGGGAACGAGAGAGTTGGGCCTTCCTCGCGAGTGAGGAGGGCGTGCGGGCGCAGCGGCTCGCGGTCACCCGCGAATCCCTCCGCCAGTCGATGGCACGCATCTCGGCGATGTGGCGGAGCGACCGCGCGATGGCCACGGACCGAGAGTTCCAGTTGGACGCCCTCGAGGCGCTCTACGACCATCTCCTCACGCCACTCGATCCGTTCATCCCGGACGGAATCGGACTGGTGACCGTGCCGCCCGCCGAGCTGGCGACGCTGCCCTTCGGGATGCTCGTCGAGCCCGGTGGACCACGGGAGTACGCGACTGCCCGCTACGTCATCCGCGAGCATCCGATCACGACCGAGCTAGCCGCGGCGCTCCTCCTGGAGCCCGGCGCCCCACACGAGGGCGGTGACCGGCTCGTGTTCGGGCGCTCCACGTTCCCAGACCGCACCGACCTCCCATTCGTGAGGGACGAGGCGAAGCGGGTAAGCCGTGCCCTCCCCTCCCCTCGCCTCCGCCTGGACGATCGCGCGACGGAGGCCGAACTGCTCGGCGAGATCGCCAGCGCTTCGCTCGTCCACCTCGCATCGCACGCCACGGCCGATCCGGAATTCCCGCTCTACAGCCACATCAGCCTCGCGGATGATCCCGAGGCGCCAGACGACGGGACGTTGCACCTGTACGAGTTGGAAAGCGAACCGTTGAACGCGGATCTCGTGGTGCTCTCCGGTTGCTCCACGGCCCGGGGGCGGGAGCTCAAAGGCGAGGGGATGATCGGGTTGCAGTATGGAGTCCGGGCGGCGGGTGCACGGAGCGCCCTCGCGACGCTCTGGCCGGTGGACGACCGCGCGACGGTCGAAATCATGGCCGCCTTCTACGAAGCGCTCGGCGAGGGCGCGAGTAAGGACCGAGCGCTCCAGCAGGCGCAGCTCGCGTATCTGGAAACCGCCAGCGGGATGGACGCGAGCCCCTTCTACTGGGCGCCCGCGGTGCTCTCCGGGAACGTGGCGCCTACACCGTGGGAAGCCCCCTCCCGGCTGGCGTGGTGGCTCGGTCTCTTCTCGGCGCTGGCGGTCACCGCCTCGGTAGCTTGGGCCTTCACCCAGCGACGCCGACGTGTCTAATCCCGCGCTCTTCGAGCAACTCCAGAAACTGACCACCGAGAAGCGCAACCCGCGATCCATGGGGATCGACGTGGCCCCTCTGCCGGAGGTCTTGGACCTGATCCACGCCGAGGACCGGCGGGCTGTAGAAGCCGTTACGCCTGAATTGCCATACGTCGCGCAGGCCGTCGAGATTCTCGTCGATGCGTTCCAGAATGGAGGGCGCCTGTTCTACGCAGGAGCAGGCACGAGCGGACGGCTCGGCGTGCTGGACGCGGCCGAATGCCCGCCCACCTTCGGCACAGACCCCGAGATGGTGCAGGGGCTGATCGCGGGCGGCAACGCCGCGATGTTCAAGGCCCAGGAGGGCGCCGAAGACCACGAATCCTATGGAGCGGACGCGGTCGATGAGGCCGGCGTGACGGAGCGCGACGTGGTCTGCGGCATCGCCGCCAGCCGACGGACGCCTTATGTCGCCGGCGCAGTCCAGCGCGCGAAGGAGCTGGGCGCCCGTACCCTGTTCGTCACCTGCAACCCACGCGACGCGTTCGAAGCCTCGGACCTGGACGCCATCACGGACGTCGCGATGTGCGCGGACGTGGGCCCCGAAGTCATCATGGGCTCCACGCGCATGAAGAGCGGGACAGCCACGAAGCTGATCCTCAACATGCTCTCGACGGCCTCCATGATCCGCATGGGGAAGGTCTACGAGAACATGATGGTGGACCTCCAGATGACCAACGCGAAGCTCGTGGAGCGGTCCCGCCGGATCGTCATGATGGCGACGGGCGTGGACTACGACACGGCGGGGAGCACCCTGGAAGCGGCTGGCGGCCACGTCAAGACGGCGCTCGTGATGCTGCTGGCGGACGTAGACGCCGAGACCGCCCGCCAGCGGATCGAGGCCGGCGGCGGGTTTGTCCGCCATGCCATCGCAGGCACTCGGGCCTAACCGTCAGCGCGTCAGGATCGGACGCCGCATCGGCGGTCTGTCCGATCCTGCGACGCGGAGATGGGGGGATCCCCCCAGACGGAGCGTCAGGACAGATCCATTTGGCACGGGACGTGAAAGGAGGAGTGCAGTCCCCCCTCTCGTCATGTCAGCCCCTCTTCACACTTCGGGAACCCCAGAACGCATTCGCTCCTCGAGGTGTGACAAAACGCGCGGCACCGCGTCGGGGTTGTTTGCCCTCCCGATGATCGCGCTCCTCTCCTTCGTCCTCCTCGCCGCCACTCCGGACTCAACCGTCGATGCCCCGACGGCCGCGGCGGCCCAGCAGACGCTTCTGCACTACGTCTCGCCGTTCGATGCGACCGCAGACGCATCGCTCTGGAGCTTCGCCTGGGCTGACCTCAACGGCGACGGCTTGAAGGACGCGGTCGCCTTTTCGCGCGATGAGGACTGGTGTGGCTCCAGCGGCTGCACCCTCCTCGTTCTGGAGGCGATCCCGAAGGAGGATCAGGAAGAGCTCGGACCGTTCCACGTCGCCGCAGAAGTCGCGGTCGTGGCAGGCCCCGTGCAGCTACTGGCCTCGCGCCACCACGGCTGGGCGGATCTCAGCGTGGTAGATGAGGAGGGCCGTACCGTGCGGCTGGCGTTCGATGGCGAGAGCTATCCGTTCAGCCCAGCAGCCGGCACCGCCAGCCCCAGCGAAGACGGCACGGTCCTCTTTTCCGCTACCAACTAGCGCCGGACCCCACGCGGCGCGTCGTCGTTCTCCGACTCCTCCCTTCTCGCCGCCGAGCCCGTTCTGACGGCTCGGCGGCCGTTCTGTGTGCCGTGACGATTCAGGATCTCCGCGAGGCCGTCGCCTCCTCCCCCGCTCTCCACGACCTCCGGACCCAGACCGAAGCCCTGGGCCCCGGTCAGGCCCTCCGCATCAAGAGCGCCAGCGGGTCGCTGCCGGCCTTCGCGATCGCGGATCTGCTGGACCACCTCGGGGGCCCCCTCGTCGCGCTGCTTCCTGAGAGTGAGTCGGCAGACTACCTCCGCTCCGATCTGGAGCAACTGCTGGAAGGGGATGACCGCGTCCTCTACTTCCCCCCCACCGGGCACGACCCCTACGACGCTGACCAACTGGCGGACTCCCTCCCGCTCGTTCAGCGAGCCGACGCGCTCGGTCGCTTACGGGATGGCTTCGACGGCGTGTTCGTCACGAGCGTCGAGGCCATCGCGCAGTTGGTGCCGCCGCCCGAGGCCGTCCAGGACGAAACCATGACCGTCCGGCTCGGCGACGAGGTAGAGCCCTCCGAGTTGATGGACCGCCTGACCGGCCAGGGCTTCGAGCCGGTCGAGTTCGTGAGCGAGCCGGGGGAGGTGGCCATCCGTGGCGGCATCCTGGACCTCTACCCCTTCGCCGGAGGCTACCCGATCCGCCTGGAGTTCTTCGGCGACGAGATCGACGAGATCCGGGAGTTCGACCCGGTCAACCAGCGCTCGGTCGCTCGCCTCGAAGTGGCCCGATTGGTCCCGAACCTCGGAGAAACCCGGTCCAAAGACGGGTCCCAGGCGGTGACAGCCCTCTCGTTTTTACCGGCCGAAGCACCGTTAGCAACCTTCGATGAGGGTCGAATGACGGAGGTCGCTGCTGCGCTATACGACTCTGCGACAACGGCTTACGCCGAGATACCCCTGGAAGACGAGGAGGAGCCTCCCCCTCCGCCCGAAACGCGTGTTTTGAGTCCCGAAACGCTCGGTTCACTGCTCGAAGCGCACCCGCGGCTTCTTTTCGGCACGTTTGCCTCGACCGACGCCGCGGACACGCTCGACCTCGGCGCGCGGCCGCAACCCGAAGTCAACGGCGAGGTCATCCGACTCCGTGAGAAGCTCCAGGCGCGGTCGGACGACTGGTGGACGGTGATCGTGTGTGACAGCACCTCGCAACGCAACCGGCTCTTCGAGCTCCTCGGCGGAGACG
>DUBD01000073.1:8843-26242 GCA_012960515.1 Bacteroidota bacterium
TACACGGACCACCAGATCTTCGACCGCTACCACCGCCCCACCGCTCGGAAGCGGAAGCGCGCGACAGGTGGGCTCACCCTTCGCGAGGTTCGCGCCTTGAAGCCGGGCGACTTCGTAGTCCACGTGGACTACGGCATCGGGAAGTTCGCGGGGCTTCAGACGATCACCGTCCGGGACCAGAAGCAGGAGGCCGTCCGGCTCGTCTTCCGCGACGGCGACGAGCTCTTCGTCAACGTGGGCGCCCTGCACAAGCTGCACAAGTACACCGGAAAGGAAGGCCACCAGCCGCGACTGACCAAACTGGGGACCGGCGCCTGGGACCGGCTCAAGGCGCGCACCAAGAAGCGCGTCAAAGACATCGCGCGCGACCTGATCAAGATCTACGCAGCGCGGCGCGCGAGCGATGGCTTCGCCTTCGCCCCCGACCAGATCTGGCAGCGCGAGATGGAAGCCAGCTTCCAGTACGAGGAAACGCCAGACCAAGCCTCCGCCATCGACGCGGTCAAGGCCGACATGGAACAGCCGATCCCAATGGACCGGCTCGTGTGCGGTGACGTGGGGTTCGGCAAGACCGAAGTCGCCGTCCGTGCTGCGTTCAAAGCTGTGCAAGATGGCAAACAAGTTGCCGTGGTGGTTCCGACCACTATCCTCGCCCGCCAGCACGTCGAGACGTTTACGAAACGGCTGGATCGTTACCCCGTCCGGATCGCTCAACTCTCGCGATTCGTACCGAAAGAGGAGCAGAAGGAGGTCACCCGTAAGATCGAGGAGGGAGACATTGACATCGTTATCGGCACTCACCGGGTGGTCTCGAAGGATGTAGCGTTCAAAGACCTCGGACTGCTCATCGTGGACGAAGAACAGAAATTTGGCGTTTCAGTCAAGGAGAAACTCAGGAAGCTTCGCCCCAACGTGGACACGCTGACGCTGACCGCGACGCCCATCCCCCGCACGCTCCAGTTCTCCCTTCTCGGCGCCCGCGACCTTTCGGTCATCCAGACGCCTCCGCCGAACCGCCAGCCGGTCGTGACGGAGATCCACGCCTACTCGAAGGATCTCATCCGCGACGCCATCCTCTACGAGGTCGGACGCGGCGGACAGGTGTTCTTCGTGCACAACCGCGTCCGCGACATCGAGCAGGTGGCGAGCGTCATCCAGTCCCTCGCGCCGGACGTCCGCGTGCGGTACGCCCACGGGCAGATGCAGTCCGCCGAGTTGGAGCGCATCATGCTCGACTTCATGGATGGGAAGTTCGACGTGCTCGTCAGCACCACCATCGTGGAATCCGGGCTGGACGTGAGCAACGCCAACACGATCATCGTGAACCACGCCGAGCGCCACGGGCTGGCGGACCTCCACCAGCTACGCGGACGCGTGGGCCGGAACGACCAGCGCGCGTTCTGCTACCTCCTCGTGCCGAGCATCCAGGGCCTCACCCGCGAAGCCCGCCAGCGGCTCCAGGCTGTGGAGGAGTTCTCCGACCTCGGGAGCGGGTTCAACATTTCGATGCGCGACCTCGACATCCGCGGCGCCGGCAACATGCTGGGCGCGGAGCAGTCGGGCTTCATCGAGGACGTGGGCTTCGAGACGTACCACCAGATTCTGGACGAGGCGGTCCAAGAGCTGCGCTCCGATGAGTTCGCCGAGGTCTTCGGCGAGGACGCCCCGGCCCCGCCCGCGCCGGAGCCCACCGTGGACGTGGCAGACGACGTGTTTATCCCGCAGGACTATGTCACCAACCCTGTGGAACGGCTGGACCTGTACCGGCGGATCGGGTCTATGGAAACGCCTGAAGAGGCCGACGCTTTCCGCGCCGAGCTGGCGGACCGGTTCGGACCCGTCCCGCACGAGGTGGACACGCTCCTGCGACTCTCGCGGATGAAGCCCGAGGCCCACAGCCTCCGCCTCCCGCGCGTGGTCTGGAAGAACGAGCGGCTCTTCCTCTCCGTCCCCACGCCAGAGGCCGACCCGTACTTCCACGAGCGGATCTTCGAGCCTTTCCTCGCCGCGCTGGCGGAGACCGGCAGACGGTACGTCATGAAAGACAGCCGCTCCGGGCGCCTCCGCGCCATCGTGCAAGACGTGCCGACCCTGAAGGACGCGGAGAGCATCCTCTCCGGCGTAGCGCGACAGGTCGCGGAGGCCACAGCGCCGGAGGAGGCTACCGCGTGACGAGTTCCTGAACGAGGTGCGGGGTGGAGCGGAACGCCCGGCCCCGGTCCGGCCGGGGCGGTAGGTTCGCGGCCGTGACCAACGCCCGACTCGCCTACCGCCTCCTCGGCCTCGACGCCGACGCCCCCCTCTCGCCACGCGCGATGGCGGCGGAACTGTCCGTCACGTTCGCCCCCCCGCACGAGACGAGCCCCGCGCTCGACGCCTTCGCGCACCGCCTCCGCCAGCGGCTGGCGGCGCTCGGCGCCGAGGTGATCCCGTACGCAGAAGCGTTCAACGATGCGGGCAAGATCCGCGAGGGCATCGTGGTCGTGGAGCAGGGCGAGGGGCCAGACGACGACCTCGCGATCCGCCGCGTCAGCAGCCTCTACCGCAACCCACTCGTGGCGCTCTACGACCGGGAGCCGCCCATCGCGCCGGACGCCGGGCTGCAGGAGACGCTGGACGGCATCGTAGGCGTGCTCGCGTGGAACCTGACGCACGTCCCCATCTTCGTGCACGGCGGCCGCTGGACGGTTTGCACGATGAACGGCGCCGTGATCCGCTGCGGTGACGCGGACGATATGGACGACGACGTGCTCCACGCGCTCGTGCCCAAACTGGCCGCGCAGGTCAAACCGCCCGACCCCGCCACCATCTGCGTGCGCCCCGGCACGCTCGACCTCGCCCCACTCGGCCGTGAGGTGGACGACTTCGTGGAGGGCGCGAGGGCGTGGGACGCGAGCGGCCTCATGCTCGCGCACACGTCGCTGGACGCGCTCCAGTACCGCAACCGGCTCTTCCGCCGCATCGTGGCGGCGTACCTGGACCACCGGACGGGCATGAGCTACGGCTTCCTCGCCCGCCAACTGCCCGTGGACGTAGCCCCCGCCCGCGCGCTGGCGGACGCTCCCGCCGACCTCCGCGCGCTCGACTGGCGCCGCCAGCCGCTACGCGAGGTCGAGGGGGTATGGACCGCATGTGCGACGGTAGGCGGAACGGAGTGGCTCGTGGACGTGCCAGACGTATCGGTGCTCTGCACGCGCTCGGGGTGCGAGAAGACGCGAATCGTGCCCGAGCAAGACCTCGTGCGCCTCACGCTCTCCCGCGGTCGCATCCTGTTCGACACGCCACCAGCGGCCGATACGGCGCACTCGCGGCCGTCGTACGACACGCTGGCGATCCTCGCCCACGCGGCCGGCAACGCGCTCGCCGCCTCGGTTCTCCGAGCGGGCGTAGCGGATCACCCGTTCGCGCACACGCTCGCGACCGAGGGGCTCGCGCTCGCCCACTGGCACGGCTATCCCGCAGACGGCGCCGCACCTGAGGGCTTCGTGATCCATGGCGACGCGAACCCGCCCGTCTCCTGCTCCACCCCGCAGTCCGCTGCCTTCGCCCTCGTGGGCAAGCTGGCGGCGCTGGCGGGCGCGCTAGGCGGGCGCCAGACGTACCGCGGCGACGTTCACGTGGAGCCGCACCACGGCACCAACCTGAGCGGCGCGATGTCCCTGGCGGAGGCCGCGCGCTGGGCCGAGGCCCAGCAGGCCGTCCCGGCGTAGCTAGTCGTCGCGGTCTGGCGTCGCGATACCGGCCGCGGTCTCAGCGGCCTCCTTCGTCTGCTGGATCGCCTCCTGAAGCTTCCGGTAGCGGTTCGGCTTCAAAAAGCCCGGTGAGAGCAGCCACACGAGCACGCCACGCCCGAACGACACGTCGCCCCATCGCGCCACGTCCACGTCGATGCGCGCCATCGTGGCCGTCTTGACCTCGATCGCGCCGCCGCCGATGAGCCGCGAGATGGTGCGAGAGAACGTCGGCTCGTGGCCCACTACGACGATGGTATCGGCGCCTTCGGGCGCGTCGCGGATGACGCGGAGGAGATCCTCCGGCCCCGCCCCGTAGATCGCTTCCGTCACGGTGGCCTCGCCGGTCCACCCGCCGTGCTCAGCGGCGATCGCGAGCGTCTGGCGCGCGCGCGTCGCGGTGGACGTGATGGCGTGATCCGGGACCGTCCCGGACGTGGTGAGGAAGCGGCCCATCTTCCGGGCGCCCTTGCGGCCGCGGTCCGCCAGCGGGCGCTCGTGGTCGTGGCCGTAGTCGGCGTCCCAGTCGGACTTCCCGTGGCGAAAGAGAATGATCGTTTTCAACGTCGTGGAGGGCTATCCGCCGATAATCGGGAGGCCGCCGGTGTCCGTGGGGGCAGGCGTCGCCGGGGTGTAGACGCCCGTCGCGCCGGGGTCCTGGGACGCGTACACCATCACGATGATGAACCCGATCACGCCGAAGACGAGCGCGATCATGAACAGGGTGTACGACCACCGCAGCCGCGTGTACTTCTTCTGCAGCACAGAGCCGACGCCGTAGATGTCGAGCATCATGGACTCGTAGAGGCCGCGGGAGTCCACCATCAGCTCGCGCATCCCTTCCACGAACTCGTCTCGCGAGAGGTGGGCGAAGTTGCCGAAGAAGAGCAGGTTCGCGGATCGGTTGCGGACCTGGTCCAGCGTCACGTGCTCGGTCTGCACGCGCGGACGCGCCGCCAGCACGGCGAAAATGATGGAGGAGAGGCAGCCGGTCAGGAAGATGATGGCCGGCGCCAGCAACCACGGGTTCGCGTCCAGCTTGGACGAGATCCCGCCGATGAGGATCGAGATGATGAGGCCGTTGATGGAGATCATGATGTTGGCCTTCGCGTCCGCGAGGGACGAGAGGTCCATGTTGACCCGGTATGCGGTCCGGAACATGGTCTCTACGCCTCGCTTGGTCCCGAGGCTGTCGTAGGTCTTCTGGATCTCCTTCTTGCTGGCCTTCTGGAGGACCTGTTGCTGGACCGCCTCCGCAGCGGCGGGGTCCACGGCCTCCGGAGCCACCTCGGTCATGGGCACCACCCCTTCCGGGGGCAGGCCGGCGGCGGGGGCGCCATCGCCATCGGGCGAATCGGTGCGGGGGGGGATGTCAGGCATGGGAGCGGGGCTCGCGAGGAGCGGGGGCCGGAAGCTAGAGCATGTGGGGACGCGGCCCGGCACCCAAACGGCTGCCCCGCCGCGCTGGCGGGCGCCGTGGGCAGTTAGAACTGGAAGCCACCACCGAAGGTGAAGAGGGTCTCCTCGTCGCCGCGGGCGGCCGTCACGTTCACGATGGCCATGTCCAGCACGCTGAACCAGAGCCCACCGCCGAAGCCGTAGTGGAGGTCGTCGTAGACGGCCGTGGTCTCGCCGGCTTCCCACACGCGCCCCGCATCGGCGAAGCCGAGCCCACCGACCTCGATCGGCAGGACGTAGGTGCTGAGGTCGAGCAGCTTGACGCGCGCCTCGGCATTGCCGAACGCGGCCGTCTGACCGGTGAACCGCTCCCGCCGGTAGCCGCGGAGGGTGGTGGTGCCACCGAGAACCGCGCCGTCGAAGAACGGCGCGTCGCCGATGCGATGATCCGCACCCGCTCGGAGAGCGAGCGTCATCTGCGGCATGAGGTTGAACGGCACGAACGCCTGCACCTCACCCCCCAGGCGGGAATAGTTGTCCGCATCGCCCGTGACACCCGCGAAGGTGGCGCCATGGAGGTCGAGTTCGAAGCCCTGGCGGGGGTTGATGGGGCTGTCTGTGAGGTCCAGCGTGAGCCGTGCCGCGCCTCCCACGTGGAGCTGCGGATCGAACGAGCTCTCCGTTAGACCGAGCAGCGGTGCTCCGACGAACCCGTCGTCTTCGCCCTGAACGTCCACGTAGCGAACGCTCGGGCCGGCGCGGAGGCGGAGGTTCTCGCCGAGCCCGCCACCGAGCAGCGCTTCGCCGCGGATCTGCGCCAGCCGGACGCGCGCGAGATCGGGGGCCACGAGCCGGGTGTCGTTGCCGAAACCGTAGAAGTTGCGGACGTACCGCGGCGTAGACGCCACGGCCTCCACATCGAGGTCGAACGAGCGGACCGCCTCACGCATCATCCCGGCGTAACCGACCTGGAAGCCGCCCGTGCCCGTCGCGACGTTGGCGAACAGGGTGTGGGTGGCGGCGGAGGGGTCCAGCCGGAAGCCGGAGACGGTGTAGGTCCGCGTCGCGCCGAGGATCAGCCCATCCGTCGCGTTCGCGCTGACGAAGGGCGCCATCTTGACGTCCGTGGGCTGGTAGTCGCCGGGGTCGTACGCGTTGACGCTCGGGTCCGAGGAGCGGCGATCGCGGGCGGGGCCACCGATCGCCACGCCGTCCGGGGTGTCGTAGACGAAGACGTTGCGGCTCTCGGTCTCCACCTCGTCCTCGCCGCCGCCACCGATGAGGCGGATGCGGATGGGACCGTTGCCCCGGACCGCCAGCCGGTCGCGGCCGGCGAAGGCGTAGACGCGGACCTCGTCCGTCTCGCGCGGGGAGAACGTGCGGCGGTAGAGCTGGCGGCCGCGCTCACCGCCCTTGTAGCTGGACATGACGACCTCCAGCGAGCCGTCCGGCCGGTGCGTCGCCTCGATGAGCTCACGCTCGTTGCTGCCGACCACGTCCACCACGTTGGCGTGGAGGTCGTAGAGCCGGTTCGCGTACTCCACGAGGTCATCGCGGCGGGACTTGAGGGAGCGGGCCCAGAAGTCGCCTTCGATCTTGCGGACCTCGCGCGGCACGCGGGCCACGGCCCGCTCGATGGCGATGTCCGGGAGCGCGGCCTGCACTTCGCGGGCGACCTCCTCCATCTCCTCTCGCGTGAGGGCGTTGAGGAAGCGGCGGTCCTGCTTGAAGCCGTTGAAGGTCAGGCCATAGGTGTCGGTGAAGTCCTCGCCGTACGCCTCGAAGCGGTCGTCCGAGTAGGCGAGGAAGAAGCCCATGATGCCACCGGGGCGGAAGAACGCGAAGTCGCGGTCGCGCGGGACGGGGCGGTAGATCTTGCCCTTCGTCGCGGCGTCACCGGTGAGGGTGGAGTCCAGTTCACCGGGCTCGTAGGCACTCCAGCGCCACTGATCCGCATGGCGGTCCCAATCGCCGAGGAGGCCGTCCAGGAGGCGCGCGCGGAAGTAGTTCTTCTGATCCACGGCGTGATCCTGGTCCTCCATCATCTCCTCGCGGAGCTTCTGAGCGGAGACCACATCCGAGGCGCCGATCAGGCCGGGCACGTCCGAGACATCGTCGTCGGCGCGGACCTCGAACAGCGCGAGGCGATCCGCGAAGGTCTCGCGGTAGCGTCCGAGGCGCGGGTCGTCCGGCACGTAGACGATCTTCGGCTGCTGGTAGAGCACGCCGATCGCGTCCGCCAGCTCGGCGGCGACGAGCACGCCGTACGGGTTGGCCGCGGCCCGCTGGTCCCGCACGATGTCACCCACGAGGCCGCTGCGGAGTTCGGGCGGCACCTGGGCCAGCCCGCTCTTCTCCAAGAGTCGCAGGCCGTACTGGTGGCCGTCGGCGCCCTGCAGGCGGAGGGAGGTGGTCTGGAGGCCGCCTCCGCGCTTGACCGGCGTCAGCCCGCCGGCCTCGGTCCCGAGGTCGAGCGTTTCCACGGTGATCGGCGCGGCCCACGCATCGCGGTAGCCAGCGCCGAAGGAGAGGCGCGTGAGGCGGTCATTCTTGAACGGGGCGGTCCGGAAGTCGTCCTGTGCGGACATCGTGACCGGCTGGCTGGTGTCCGGCAGGTCCGCCGGGTCCACCGGCACCTCCGTGTCGATCAGCTCCTGGTTGACGCCCGCCAGCTCGTGGCGGTAGGCGACGGTCGGCGCGCCGTTCTGCACTTCCACGACCTCCAGCCACGTGCGGCCATCGGCGTAGTAGCGGACGCGCATGTAGCCGGGGGTCGCGTGGGCGTAGTCCGCCCCGCGGCCCGAGACCGTCGGCTGGGTCTCTCCGGCGGCGCCGCTGACGAGGTACGTCTGGCTCGTGACGGGCGAACGCTCAGCGGTGATCACCTGCAAGCTGTGGTCGTGCGAGGCGGCGTAGACGAGCCCGTTCGTGAGCTTGGAGTCCGTCGCGTTGCGGCCGGAGAAGGCGCGGTCCAGCGCCTCCCGCATGGCGCGATAGGTGGGCGCGGCGAGGTCCTGACGCGAGAGCCCGAACGACTGGCGGAGGAGGGGGACGACGCCGAACCCGGCGAGGGTCTCACCGAACGTGCGGTAGCCTGCGTTCTCCCCGACCGACCGAATCGGGTGGTGGCCTACGATGAGAAGCTGACTGTCGTCGCGGTCCGCGATGAGCGCCTCCAGCGCGATGGTGAGGTCCGCCGGCGTGGCCACGTCGAAGTCCTCCAACTCACCGGCGGGGCGGTCATCGGCGTCCTGCAGCCACCAGGCCGTGTCGATCGCGAAGAGCCGGAGCGCAGGCGCGATCTCGAACTCGCGGACGCCGCCGAGCGCGTCCCCCGGCAGCAGCACCTCCTCGCGCCCCAGCGAGGTCTCCAGCGCGTCCCCGAGCGCGCGGACGCCCGCGGCGCCCTCCTTCCAGTCGCGGTCGCCTGGGATGGCGTAGACCTCGCCTTCGTAGCCTTGCACCACATCGATCGCGGCCTGGAGGGGCGCCGGCAGATCCATCGCGCTCCCGACCACGCGCTCCGGGTCCAGCCCTTCCTCCGTCAGGTCGCCGAGGTACACGACGGCGCTCTCTTCGCCCGCCGCGAGCGCATCGCGCCGGAGCGCTTGCATCACCGCGGGAGCCGCGTCGGCGGTGTTACCGACGAGAAAGACGGTGTACGCCAACTCGCCCTGCGGTAGAGCCGAGCCCCCTTCCCCGCGGATGTATCGGCCCGTGGAAGCGCAGCCGGCGAGGAAGAGGAGGGCCAGGAGATAGGCGGCCGGGTATCGGAGAGACACGTCAGGAATCGGAGAGGGGGAGAAAGCGGAGGAGCGTACCGGCGGTGCCGTCGCCTTCGCTGGAGATAAAGAGGGTGCCATCGGGAGCGAACGCGATGCCCTCGGCCTGAGGATAGAGACGGGCCGGCAAAGCCACCGCGGCGCGCAGTTCGCCCTCGGGCGAGAGCACGATGAGGGCGCGGCGGACGGCGGAGAGGACGTAGAGCTCGCCGGTCGCGGGGTGGAACGCCAGACCGGACGGCTTGAACGGGGCACCGCCGGGGTCGAGCTGGTCTCGGTCCAGCGTGAACGCGGGCTCGTCTGAGCGCTCGCCAGTGGTGAGATCGTAGGCGTAGATGGCGCGGACGCGCCGGAGCCCGTTGCCGGGATCGCCTTTCAGCGCGAGCAGAAGCCGGTGGTGGACGGCATCGTAGGCCAGGCCCTCCACGTCGTTCGAGCGCTTCAGCCCGGTGTCGATCTTGTCCGCCTCCGTGCGGCCGTCGAAGGGGTAGAGGTCCCCGTCGCTCTCCACGACCCAGACCGTGTCTCCAACCTGCGCGAGGCCTTCGTAGTCGCCGTCGCCGTGAAAGCGGGACTCGCGCACCACCTCGCCCGAAGACGGGTCCAACTCGAAGAGGTCGCCGTCCTCGTCCTGAACGGCCCCGAGACGTCCGGAGGAGAGCCAGGTCAGGCCGCTGATCTCACGGAGGCGAGGTGCCAACCGGAAGCGCCCGTCAGGATTGGCGAGGTCGTAGGGGACAGAGCCCGGTCGAGTTGTGGTATCCGGTTGCGCAGCGGCGGAGCGAGAGGCGTCGTCCGCGTGGCAGGCGGCCAGCGGGAGCGCCAGGAGGAGGAAGAGACGAAGCATAGAGGCCCTTCAACGCCTGGGCCTTCCGGCGGTTCGAGAAGCCACCGCGAGGGGCTCTTCGGCTACCGGAAGATCTCACGGGCGGCGCGAGCCGCTTCGCGCTCCAGATCCCGTAGCGCACGCTCGGCATCGCGGGCGGCGCGGTCCGCCTCGCGCTCCAACTGGCGGGACGCCTCATCGAGGACACGGTCCGCGATCGCGCGGTCGCGAGGGTCGAGGTCGCGCAGGGCGTCCTCGCGGAGCCGCTCGATGTCGCGGACGGCGTCTTCCATCGCGTCCGCCAGCGGGTCGGGCTCGCCGTCGGAGCGTCGCTCCGCGCGCCAGCGGCGGGAGTCCCAGTCGTCGCGGCGCTGCGGATCGGGCGGGGCCTCGTCCGTCGCGCCGCCGCCGAGCACGCCGGCGAACCACTCGCCCACGCCGTCCCAGAAGCCGTCGTCGGACTCGCGCGGGACCTCGGGGAAGCGCGGGGTGGGGCTGAGGTAGCCGCGGCGGAGCAGCGTCCGCGACACGTCCCCGACGACGCGGAGCGCGTTGTGGCCGCCCTGTTGCCAGTAGGACGAGCGGAAGGTGACGCGGGGATCGTCGAAGCCGACCCAGGCGCCCATCGCGAGGTCCGGGTGGATGGCCATGAACCAGCCGTCCACGCCGTCCTGGGTGGTGCCGGTCTTGCCCGCCACGTCGGCGCGGACCCCGAACTCCGTGCGCAGCTGGCGGCCGGTCCCGTCGTCGATCACGCCGCGCATCATGTCCACGACGGTGTGGGCCACCTCGGGCTCCATGGCCTCGCGCTCGCGCGGCGCGAACTCCTCCAGCACGTTGCCCTCGCGGTCCTCGATGCGGAGGATGGTCACGGGCTCGCGGTAGACGCCGGCCGCGGCGAAGGTGGCGTACGCCGAGGTCATCTCTAAGAGAGAGACCTCTTCGGTGCCCAGCGCGATGCTCGGCACGGCATCCAACTCGCTCCGGTTCACGCCGGCACGGCGCGCCAGCCGGGCGACGTCTCGCGCGCCGACGCGCTGCCCGAGCCGCGCGGTGATGGTATTGCGAGACTGCGCGAGGGCGTCCCGGAGCGTCACGTCGTCGCCGGTGATGGTGCCGTCGGCGTTGGTCGGGGTCCAAACCTCATCGTTGGCGAGGCGGACCTCCACGGTATCGTCCGGGAGGGTATCGTCCGGCTCCCAGCCCTCTTCCAGAGCGCGGGCGTAGACGAACGGCTTAAAGGTGCTGCCCGGCTGGCGGCGCGCTCGGGCGACGTGGTCGTAGGGTGCCTCGCGGTAACCGCGGCTCCCGATCCACGCCCGAACGTGCCCCGTGTGCGGGTCGATGGCAGTGAACCCGACCTGCAGACGCGTCTTCTCGTCTTTCAACTCGCGCATGAACTCCGCGTCCGCGCGGAGGCTCGCGATGGCATCCGTGTCGCTCGCGCCGTTCGCGACGGCCCGCTCGTACTCCAGCGTCTCGCGGATGAACTGGTCCACGACGGCCGTGCGGCTCCCCCAGTAGTGACCGAAGGGCGTGACGCTGCCCTTCGCGCGGTAGTACGGCGCCGTGGTCCGGCCGAGGAGGCTCGCGCTGGAGCGGCCCCACTCCACATCCGCCACGGTCTGGAGCGCGTCGCCGAACTTGCTCACGCTCTGCTCTGCCGCCTGCTGCACCCGCCAGTCGAGCGTGGTGACCACGCGGAGGCCGTCGCCGTAGAGGTTGTAGCCGTTCTCCTCGCACCACACCTCCATCTGCTTGCGGACGTGCTCGGTGAAGTGCGGCGCGCGGCTGGCCTTGATCGTCTGGCGCTCAAACCGGAGGCCGAGCGGCGTGGCCTGCGCGCTGGCGGCGGCCTCGGGCGTGATGCGCTCGTTGACCACCATCAGGTCCAGCACGAGGTTGCGCCGCGCGAGGGCGCGCTCGGGCTGCTGGCGGGGGTTGTAGTAGCTCGTGCCCTTCAGCATGGCCACGAGCGTGGCCGCTTCGGGAAGCGTGAGGTCCGCCGCGTCCTTGGAGAAGTAGGTATGCGCCGCGCGCTCAATGCCGACGGCGTTGTAGAGGAACGGGACGGAGTTGAGGTAGATCTCCAGGATCTGGTCCTTCTCGTAGACCCGCTCGATCTTGATGGCGGTGATGGCCTCCTTCAGCTTCCGCTTGAGCGACGCCTCGCGCCCGACGCTCTCGGGGAAGAGGTTGCGCGCGAGCTGCTGCGTGATGGACGAGCCGCCCTCCCGGTCCCCGCTCAGCGTGCGGACCACCGCGCCCGCGGTCCGCCGCAGGTCGATGCCGCCGTGGGAGTAGAAGCGGCGGTCCTCCGTCGCCAGCAGCGCGTCGATGACGTGCGGCGAGATCTCGTCCATGCCGACCCACTGGCGGCCGCTGCGGGCGTAGGTGGTCAGCTCCGTGCCATCGGCGGCGACGGCGACCGAGGGGTTGAGCTCCAGCGCTTGCTCCAGCGTGGCCACGCGCGGCGTAAACGGGATCAGGAACAGCGTGTACAGAACGACGAGCGTGAACACGGTCCCGCCGAGCACGCCCATCGCACCCGCCAGCAGGGCGGCGAGATCCAGCACGCGCTTGGACGGCTGGCGCTCGCCATCGCGCACGCCGGACCACTTGCCTTTGGACCAGCCCCAGTACGCGGTGCCGGCCCGCTTGGCGCCCCGGCCCGCGCCCTTCGCGCCGCGCGAGGCCGTCGCCTTCGTCCATCCCCAGAGGCGGGAGCGGAACGGCGGCGTGGACGGCGGGGGCTGGGTCGGCGGGGGCATGGGAACGGCTTACGAGAAGTAGGCCAGGACGGGATCCTCTGCTTCGGCGGCCTTCTTCTCCTTGGCCTCGCGCGCTTTCACGAACCGGGAGATCCGCGCGAGGTCCGTGCACATCCGCGCGAGGACGGCCATCGTGACCGAAACGCTGAGCGTCGCGACGAGGACAAGCCCGACGGCGAAGGCCCCGTACCCGTCGGCCGCGCCGACGACGACCGCCAGCGCGAAGCCGGCCACGAGGAGCACGAGGGCGAGCAGGCGGAGGAGGAAAGCGAGAAGGGGCATAACGGCAACAGATGCGACGGGGGCCTACGCGAGTCAGCGTCCCAGGATGCGCGGGGCCCACAACGTAGCCGGCGCCGGTTTCGCGCGGACTCCTGGATCCTGCCCTCGCCAACGGCGATCCTACCCTCATGTACGCCCCCTCCCCTCCTGCCGGCATCGACGCGCTGGCGGACCTTCTCCGCGGCCGCCGGGTCACCGTCCTGACCGGCGCGGGGATCTCCACCGAGAGCGGGATCCCGGACTACCGATCACCGCGCCCTGGCCCCCGCCCCGCGCCCATGCAGCACGACACGTTCGTGCGCGATGCGGACGCTCGCCGACGCTATTGGGCACGAAGCGCGGCCGGATACCCCCGCGTGGCGAAGGCTCAGCCCAACGCGGCGCATTACGCGCTCGCGGAGATGGAAGAGGCGGGCTTCGTGGCGGGCATCATCACCCAGAACGTGGACGGCCTCCACCAGCGGGCTGGGAGCCGGCGCGTCGTGGAACTGCATGGGGCGCTCCGCCGGGTTCGATGTCTCGCCTGCGGGGACGTCGTCTCGCGCGATGACGTGCAGGACCGGCTCGCGCGGCTCAACCCCGAGCATCCGCTGGAGGCCGCGATCCGCCCGGATGGCGACGCCGCGCTGGCGGACGCGCTCGTCGAGCGCTTCGAGGTGCCGGGGTGCGCGTGTGGAGGCGTGTGGATGCCGGATGTGGTGTTCTTCGGCGGGAGCGTCCCGCGCCCCACCGTGGCCGATGCGTGGGCGCTCTACGAAGACGGCGACGTGCTTCTCGTCGTTGGCTCCAGCCTCGCGGTGTACTCCGGCTTTCGGTTCGTCGTCCGCGCCGCGAAGGAGGGCCGCCCCACCGGCCTGCTCACGCTCGGCCCCACGCGCGCAGACGACCGCGTGGACATCAAGGTCTCCGCCCCGCTCGGCGCCGCCCTCCCCCGGCTGGCGGCGATGCTCACCGAGGCGGCGTAGCGCCCCGCCTCGCGATAGCCCCCAACGAAAAAACGCCACCCGACAGGTGTCGAGTGGCGTTGGTTGCCCCGCAAGGAATCGAACCTTGAACCTCCAGATCCAGAAACTGGCGCTCTGCCAATTGAGCTACAGGGCAAGCGGGCTCCGCGGACGGAACGGGGCCAGTTTACAACCCTGACCTGCGCGGATACAAGGCGTCAGACGCGGAGGGCGCCGCTCTTTGCCTCGTCTTCGCCCGTGGGGTTTCCGGCCCTGCCGAGAGGCGCCAGCGCGGCCCGCTGCTCTGGCGCCGCGTCCACCTCGTCCGGCGAGACGCCGCGCCACGCCGCGATCTGCTCGATGGTGCGCTGGCGGACCGTCTCGCGGAGCGCGGGCACGTCAGCCATGGTGAGGCCCGTGGTCTCCACCGGATCGAAGACGTGGAGGTGGACCTCGGCGTGGCCGTACTGCCAGCCGTGCTTGGGCAGCGCCTCCGAGGTCCCGTCGATCGCGAGCGGGAGCACGGGCGTGCCGGTCTCGACCGCCAGCCGGAAGGCGCCGTCCTGGTAGCGGAGCACGCGGGAATCGCGCGAGCGCGTCCCCTCGGGCATGAACATCACCGAGACGCGGTTCGCCAGCGCGGCCTTCGCGCGGCGCACCACCGCCGACCGGCTCTCGGGGTCGTTGCGGTCCACCGGGATGTCCTCGGACATCCGCATGAGCGTCCCCACGACCGGGATCTGGAACAGCGCGGCCTTCGCGACCCACTTCATGTCCCACGGCAGCCGCGAGATCACCGGGATGTCCGCGTTGGACTGATGGTTGCACACCACGACGTACGGGTGGCGCGGATTCTCCGGAAGCGTCCCCGTCCGCTCGATCTTCCAGACCGGGTTGACGCGCGTCATCCACGAGCCCATCGCGCGGAACACGCGGCCCGTGATGTAGCGCCCCTGTGACCGGTCGAACAGCCGCACGATGGCCATCGTGGGCAGCATGAGGAGGATGATCAGGACGATGCCGGTCCAGGCATAGATGGACTGGAGCGCTCGCATAGGCTCGGAGGTATCGCGGGAAAGCTAGGCTGTGCAGACCCGCATGCCGTTGGGAAAACGAGGCTGGAACGCGGCGGCGCGCGTGGGGATACTCCGCGCATGGACGTGCTCAAGGTCTTCACCGACGAACCCCTCCCCCTCGACGCCGCGGCGGACGAACCGGTCCCGCGCGGCCAGGCCCGCGAGATGGCCTCGCTGGAGGACATCCTCAAACGCCCGGCGTACGCTCGCGCCTACCTCGCGGGCGCCCGGCTAGGCGACTCGCCCGCGGTCGGGCTCACCTCGCTCTCGGACGACTCGCTCTACCTCCGCCCGATCCGGGCGCTGACGACCGGATTCGTCTGGAGCGTCCCGATGATCGACGCCGCCATCTCGTGGCACGAGATCTCCGACCGCCTCCGCCAGCCGCCCGTGGAGAACGTGGTCGCCGCTGGGCCGGAGATGGTGGACCCGGGACTCCTGACGCACATTGCGGATACGCCCGGCCGCGCCGGCTGGCGGTACCTCCGCGACGCCCTGGACCGCCAGCCCGACGCGCTGATCTTCGTCGCGGAGCACGCGCACGACGGTTACGACTGGATCGCGTACGCCGGCCGCCCCCTCCGCGAGCGCCTGATCGACGCGCTGCGCGCGCACCCCGCACCCGAGGCGCGGCGTCTGGTCATGCCGTTCCAGAAAGCCCGCGGCGAGCACAAGTTCTACCTCGAACGCTGGGCGCTGGACGACCTGCCCGAGTGGGCGCTGGAGGTATGACGCCGGAGCAGCAGACGCGGCACATGGACCGCGCCCTCACGCTGGCGGCTCGCGGCGCCGGAGCCGTGAGCCCCAACCCGATGGTCGGCGCGGTGCTCGTGGCGCCGGATGGAGAGACCGTCTGGGGAGAGGGCTGGCACGGCCGGTACGGAGGCCCCCACGCCGAGGTCTGGGCCGTCCGCGATGCCGAGCGCCACGGCTACGCCCACCGGCTGGCGGAGGCGACGATGGTAGTGACACTGGAGCCGTGCAGCCACACCGGAAAGACGCCGCCGTGCGCGGACCTGATTCTGGACCGGAAGATCCCGCGGGTCGTGATCGCTCATGGGGACCCGTTTTCCGAAGTCGCGGGGCGTGGGATCGCGAGGCTGCGAGCGGCGGGCGTGAACGTCACGGTGGGCGTTCGCGAGGCGGACGCGCGGCGGCTCAACGAGGCCTTTCTGACGCACGTCGGGACGGGGCGGCCGCTCGTGACGCTGAAGTGGGCGCTCACGCTGGACGGCCAGGTGGCGACGTCCACGGGCGACAGTCGCTGGATCACATCGCCGGAGGCCCGCGCGCTCGTGCACCGCTGGCGGGCCGAATCGGACGCCGTGCTCGTCGGTGCCGGAACCGCGGCGGCAGACGACCCGAGCCTGACCGTTCGCGATGTGCCACTTCGCGAGGGACAGCAGAACCCGCTCCGCATCGTGCTGGACCGGACCGGGCGCCTCTCCCCCACTCTCCGCCTGTTCACAGACGACCACGCGGACCGCACGGTCGCCGTCACGGCCGAGGCCGCCGAGCCGGCGTACGCCGAGAGCCTCCGCCAGCGCGGCGGGACCGTCGTCTCAGTCGCGGAGCGCGATGGGCACCTCGACCTCGGTGCGGTCCTCGACGTGCTGGGCCGCGGAGACCACACGGAACGCCCGGTCCAATCGATTCTGGTAGAGCCCGGTCCCGGTCTCGCGACGGCGTTCTTACGCGAGAACCTCGTGGACCGGCTTTTCGCGTTCGTCGCGCCCAAGTTGGCGGGCGCGGGCATCGGAATCGCGAGCGACCTCGGCATCGCGCGAATGGCGGACGCCCTCACGTTTGTGGACAGCACGTGGGAAACCGTGGGGCCGGACGCGCTGCTGCGCGGCTACCTCCGCCCCACCACCTCTCTCCCCTCCTGACACCGATGTCCACCGCTCGCCGATTCGGTTCCCTCGCGCTCGTCCTCGCGCTGGCTGCCTGCGCCTCGGACCCCGCTCCTGACTCCTCCCCGGCCGCTCCCGCGCCTCCATCGCCACCGCCAGCCGAGACGGAGTCACTCGCGCCTGATACGCTGGACGTGTGGACCATCGAGACAACACGACTGGAGGCGACGGCGGATGCCCCCGTGATCGTCCGCGACGCCCGGCTGGCGGCGCACACGAACGAGGGCGGATTCGACCGGCTCGTCTTCGAGTTCGACGGCGGCCATCCCGCTGTTCACGTGGAGTATGTGGACAAACCCGTTCGCGCGTGCGGATCCGGCGACCAGCTGTTCCCCGAGGGCAACGGCTACCTCCAGATCCGTCTATCGGGCGCTCAGGCGCACACGGATGCGGGAGAGGCCACGATCCCCCACCAGCGCGAGACCCACACGTTATCCACCGTTGTGGAAACCGTGCCCACGTGCGACTTCGAGGGCGAGGTGACGTGGGTGCTCGGGGTCCGCTCGCCCGAGCCGTACCGGGTGATTCGGCTGGACGCACCCGCCCGGCTGGCGGTGGACGTGCGGCATCCGTAGCGGCTGCTAGGGAGAGTCCATCGCGCCGTTCTCCCCTAGGCTCTGTCCGGCGACTCCAGATCGGCCTACACGCGGCCCCGGAGCCGTCCCGCCGCGTCGCG
>DUBD01000073.1:26291-33460 GCA_012960515.1 Bacteroidota bacterium
CCTCGCGGGCCGCCCCCGGTCCTCGCGTTCGGCCTCGCTCCGAATCACCGGACAGAGCCCAGCCCTCTGAAACACGACGCCGCCCGCCCCGGAGTCCCTGGGCGGGCGGCGGTCTGTCCGGGCGGGCGCTGCTCATCGGCGCCGCCAGCGGGGCGCTACTGGTAGAGGAAGAGCGGAACCGGCGACTCGTTGAGCAGCTTGACGGCCGTCGTCCCGAAGAGCCACTTGCGGATGCCCTTCGTGGAGTAGGCGCCGGCCACGAGGAGGTCGGCGCCGGAGGACTGGGCGTAGGCGTTGAGCCGCTCCGAGGGCGAGCCGTCTTCCAGGCTCGTCGTGGTGAGGTCCGTGTAGCCGTAGGCGCGAAGGAACGCCGCGGCGCCATCCAGCAGGTGCTCGCTCGCGCGGCGGGCGTCGTCCCCGCCCTCCCGGATGTGCACGAGCTCCACGGCGAGATCGGTGCCGAAGGGCGAGAGGTGGGCGAACTTCTGCAACGTCCGGGCCGCGACGGTCTCGCCGTCGTACGCGATCATCACGCGGTTCACCGTCGGCGGCGTCGTGCCGATCACGAGCGTGGCGGCGGCCGCCTTCTCCAACACCTTCGCGAGGGTGTGCGTCCGCTTCTCCGGCTCGGCGTAGTAGAACCGGCTCTCGCGGCCGGCGACGAGGAGGTCATGCGTCCGCATGTCTTCCACGAGGCTCTTCACACGGGAGCCCTCCGCGACGTGATCATCCGTGTGCGGAACGCCCGCGGCGTCCAGCTTGGCCGTGAACCGCTGAAGGAGCTCCTGTGCCTTCGTGCGGGTCTCGTCCTGAAGCTGCGCTCGGAGCTTGTCTGCGTAGTACATCGACCCGATGCCGCCCCCCACTGTCTCGGCCTGAATGGCGTCGGTGTCCACGAGGGCGACACACGTGATCTCCCCGTCGTACCGACGAGCGATCTCGACAGCGGTGTCGAGGGCGACGGGGGTGTCGTCGTCTGTGTCCAGGACAACGAGGATGCGCTTGGTCATGAGGGGCGTTCGGTGGGACGGAGGCAACATACGTCCCCTGTGAGCGGAGGACGAGGATCGAGAGCGACCGGTATACGCCGGTGTATCGGATGGGAGGGCCCGGTCTGTCCACGGCGCGGTCTATATCAGATAGATTTAAAAAAGTAAAGTCGAGATAGTGATAGGCCCTGTGGACACGTGGATAACCCGCCGCGCCGCTCCGCCAGTGGACGGCGGTGGATAGAGGCCCGGGTTGTCCCCGCCCCATCCACAGTGTGGAGAACGCCTCGCCCCGCTGGCGGCGCTCATAAGCGGGGTTCGGGAGCGCAATCCACATCTCCACCTCTGTCCACACGCGAGCCCCCTCCCTAGCCCGTCGCGCTATCCACGCGGGGCTCGTGTGGAGAACGGTGGGGCGCTTCGTGGGGCCGATGTGCAAGCATTACGGCTCTGTTACCCCATCCCCGGAGGGCGGTGTGCGTAACCCCTAGTTCCGCCCGGTTGTCCACACGGTTCTCCACGGTGTGGACAGGAGTTCGGGCGAATCGGCCCGTATCCATCTGAAAGCGGGATCCGGTGCGCTGGCGACCCCCACGAGCCGGGCTGCCGCCAGCGACCGGGCGATCAGTCGCGCCCGAGGAGCCGAAACATCTTCTTCTTGTACGCCTCCACTCCGGGCTGATCGAAGGGGTCGACCTCCAGGAGCGTCCCGCCCACGGCCACGGCGTGCTCGAAGGTGTAGATGGCCTCCCCGAGCACCTCAGCGTCCACGCGGGGGAGCGTCCAGGTCCAGTTGGGGACCTCGCCCTCGCGGTGCGCCTCGGCAGTGCCCTCCCACGCGGCGCGGTTGGCGGTGCCGTAGGGCGTCCCCGCGAGGTCGTTGAGTCGGTCCGGGTTGCCCTCCTCCTCGTCCAGTGTCAGCCCGCTGGCGGCGTCGTCCAGGCGGAGGAAGCTCTCCACGAACAGCCGCTTGCCCTCCTGCACGTACTGCCCGACGCTGTGGAGGTCGGTGGTGTACTGGAGCGTGACCGGGAAGAGGCCTTTGCCCTCCTTCCCTTCGCTCTCGCCGAAGAGCTGCTGCCACCAGAACCCGAAGCCGCGGAGCTTCGGCTCCATCACCGACATCAGCTCCACGGTATAGCCGGCCTCGTGGAAGGCGAACCGGTCGCCGGCATAGGCCAGCGCGGGATGGTCCGCGCCCGCGTCCGTCACGCCTCGCGCGGCCCCGACGGCCCCGTAGAACTGACCTCAACCTGGACGACACCTTAAATTCCTGTCAGGTAGACAGATCCGTACGCCGCGTCGCCCAAGCGGCGAGCGTGGGCAAGACCGTCACCTGGGCGATGGGGAGCAGGCCGACCGGCGTGAGCACGGAGAACCGTCCGCCCACGCCATCCGGCACGACATACGAGCGGTAGCCCTTCTCATTGGCGAGCTGGCGGAGGACGCCGGACTCCGCGTCGGTCGTGGCGATGATGCGGCGGCTGGAGTCCTCGAAGTGGTCTTCCAGGTAGCGGCGGAGGAAGCGGAAGGCGAGGGCGGGCTCCAGCGTGGTCCCGGACTTCGAGATGACGTTGACGTAGACGCTCTTGCCTTCCAGATGCTGGAGAAGTTGCTGGTGGTAGCCCGGTGAGAGGTGGTGCCCGGCGAAGATCACCTCCGGCCCATCGCCGCCGAAGTACGGCGCCAGCGCGGCGTTGACGGCCTCCGCCCCCAGGTACGAGCCGCCGATCCCGACGCACACGAGCACGTCGGCGCGGTCGCGGATCTCGTTCGCGGTCTGCTGGACGGACTCGAGGAGGGCATCGTCCGGGTCGAGGAGCATCCGGCGCCAGCCGAGCATCTCGGGGCTGCGGGTCTCGCCGTTCAGCACGCGGCGGTGGGCGGCGAGCACGTCGCCATCGAGGGCGTCGCGGTCGGTGAGGAACGGGAGGGCGCGGGAGCGGTCGAGGGTGAGGCGCATCGGGAAAGCGGAGGGGAGGGGGCAGGAACGCGAGGCGAAGGGCGAGGTGCCCGGTCGGGAGCCTACCGCCCGCCGGTCACAGCCGCCAGCGGGAAGACGGGGTGAGGGCGGATCTGCGCCCGGCCGCGGGTGGTTTCTCCCGCGAACACACGCTCCCTTCTATGCCCCGCTCTCTCTCCGTCCACGGCGTCCCCGTGCCCACGCTCGGCCTCGGCACGTGGAAGCTCAAAGGCGACGACGCCACCGCCGCCGTCCGCCACGCGCTGGACATCGGCTACCGCCACATCGACACGGCGCAGATCTACGGGAACGAAGCCGAGGTCGGCCGCGGGATCGCTGCCGCGGACGTGCCGCGAGACGAGGTCTTCCTCACCACGAAGGTGTGGCACGAGAGCCTCGCGCCGGAAGACGTGAAGCGCACGACCGACGAGAGCCTCCGCCGCCTCGGGACGGACTACGTGGACTTGCTCCTCATGCACTGGCCGACCGACGACGTCCCGCTGGCGGAGACGCTGGGCGCGCTCGCCGAGGTGCGCGACGCGGGCAAGACGCGCCTGATCGGCGTGAGCAACACGCCTCCGGGGATGATGCGCCGCGCGCTGGAGATCGAGCCGACGCTCGCCAACAACCAGGTGGAGTACCACCCGTACCTCGGACAGGAACCGCTGCTGGAGATCGCCCGCGAGTCCGGCACGTTCCTGACGGCATACCGCCCCATCGCGAACGGCAACGTGATGGACGACGCGACGATTCAGGAGATCGCCGAGGCGCACGATGCCACGCCGGTGCAGATCGCCATCGCGTGGCTGCTCGGGCAGGACCGCGTCTCCGCCATCCCGAAGTCCGGCACGCGGAGCCACATCGCGGCCAACTTCCAGGCGCTGGAGATCACGCTCTCCGACGACGAACGCGCCGCGATCGACGCGCTGGAGCGGGGCCAGCGGATGGTGGACCCTGACTTCGCGCCGGACTGGAACGCGTAGCGCTCTCGCGTGACCCGCACCAAACCAAACGCGCCCCGAAGCCTGAGCCTCGGGGCGCGTGCCGTAATAGGCGGGCTGCCTCAGTTCGCGACGGAGATCGAGACGGGCACGCGGACGTCGTCCCACGCGAGGACCATCGTGGCGCTCTCGTCGGTCACGTCCTCGAACGAGATCTGGAACTGCTCCTGTGCGGAGGCTGCGGCCATCGGCGTGGCGGTGGCGCGGAGGGCGTCCTGAGCGTCGTCGTAGCTCATCGCGCCCCACCGCTCGGCGGTGCGGTTGAAGATGACCGTCCACTCGTCCTCGCCGGGGATGGTAAAGAGGCCGTAGGTGCCGGCCGCCAGCGCCTGGCCGCCGATCTCCACGTCGCCGCTGAAGCTGATGGCGGTGGCCTCGTTGGCGCCGGTGCGCCAGACCTCGCCAAAGGGCACGAGCCCGCCGAAGATCTCGCGGTCGTTGACGGACGGGCGGCTGTAGTGCACCATCACCATCGTGGTCCCGATGGTCTGCATGACGCCGGCGTTGGGGCTGGCGCGCGGGCCGTCGTTGCCGCGCATCGGCGGCATGTTCGCGTGCATGGCGTGATCGCCACTGCCGTGGCCCATGCCGTGGTCCTGAGCAAAGGCGGAGGGGGCGACGACGAGGACCGCCAGCGCGGCGAGGAGAACCGGGAGCTTCATAGGATCGGGGGAAGGGGATGGAAAGGGTACGCCTGAAACGCGCGGGTGATCGCACGTTCCGCCCGCGTCAGGCCGACACGAGAGCGCGCTCGTACGCCGCCACCACCTGGGCGTAGCAGCGGGTCCAAGAGTAGTGCTTCTCCACGTACTCGCGGACGCGGGTACCCATGGCCGCGCGCTGGCGGTACGCCTCGGAGACGCGCTGCGCCATCGCGGCGGCATCGTCCACGGGCACGAGGTAGCCCAGGCCGTCGTGCACGCGGTCGCGGAGCCCGCCGGCGTCCACGCCCACCACGGGCAGCCCGGCCGCCTGCGCCTCCACGACGGAGAACGCGGCGACCTCGTGCGGTCCCGCCGTCACGTACACATCCGCCGAGGCGAGAAGCGTGGCTACGTCGTCCTTGCCCTGGAGGTAGGGCGAGACCACGAGGCGGTCCGTCTGCGAGGCGGCGGCCTCCAGCTTCTCGCGGTCCGGCCCCGCGCCCGCCATGAAAAGGACCGGCCGCGGCTCCGCCGGCAGCTGGCGGACCATCTCGACGAGGGTGTCCACGTGCTTCTCGGAGTCGAAGCGGCCGAGGTAGGCCATCAGGAGGTCGTCCGGGCCGGCGCCGGCCCGCTCGCGCATGGCCGCGCTTGCCTTTGTGGGATGGAACAGGTCGAGGTCCACGAACTGCGGCACCAGCTCCACGTCCTCCACGCCGAAGCCCGCCAGCTGCTCGACGAACATCGGCGCGAGGGTCATCGCGAAGTCCGCGCGCTTGAGAATGCGGCGCACGTACCGGCGGGCGAGGGGCGTCAGCGCCCCGCTCAACGGTCCGGTGTAGGCCGCCACGTAGGAGTCGGCGAAGTCCGTGTGGTAGTGCACGCCCGCGGCCACCTCGCGCCCGGCCGCTCGTGCCGCGTTCCGGTACGCGAAGGCCGGCCGGTACTCCTGCGGCATGTAGTAGGTGTTGAGCTCCACCACGTCCGGCGAGGTCATCTCCAGCGCGTCCCGCACGAGCCCGGGGCTCGTGAACACGCGGTACGTGGAACCGCCCGGCAGGAGCGGGCTCCTGATGCGGATCGTCGTCCAGCGGTCGCCCTGTTCCACCTCGTCCCGCTCGCCGGGCACGATGAGCACGTGCCGGTGCGGCGTGTGCTCCAGGAGGTAGCGCCGCTTGAGGTCGATAAACGTGCGGATGCCCCCGCTCGTCGGGTGGTAGGCGTGCGTAAGGTCGCAGACCGTCATGAGGTGGAGGCCAGCGACTGTTCGTATAAGCCAAACATGGCGCGGAAGGTGGCGTCCCAGGAGTATTGCTCCACGACTTTGGCACGGGCCGCCTGTCCCATCGCGTGGCGGTGCTCGGCTACCTCTAGAATGTGAGTCGCCATCGCGCGGTCGTCGTCCACGGGCCCGAGCAGGCCGAGGCCTTCGGGAACTCGTTCGATGAGGGCGCCCGCCTGGACGCCGACCACCGGTAGCCCGCACGCCTGGGCTTCTGCTACGGAGAGACCGAACGTCTCGTACGGCCCGGCGGTCAGGTACAGGTCCGCGGAGGCGAGGAGGCGCGCGAGCGCCGATTTGCTGGTCAGGTACGGGAGGACGCGGATCGGGGCCCCCTCCGCTTGCTCGGCGGCGAGCCTATCGCGGTGAGGGCCCTCCCCCACCATCACGAGGACCGCCGGCCGCGTGTCGTTGACGCGGCGCACGGCGGCGACCATCGTGTCCGTCCGCTTCTCCGAGTCGAGCCGGCCCGCGTAGACCAGGAAGAGCGCGCCCTCGGGGATCGCGAGCTCCTCCCGCACCGCCGCGCTGGCGGCCTCGGGGGCGAAGGTCTGGGTGTCCACGCCGTAGCTGGCGAGGGCTACATCGAGGCCGCGCCGCTGGAACTCTGCAGCTTGAGCCGGGGAGGGGGCCGCTGCGCAATCGGTCGCACGGATCAGCCTCTTGACGTACCCCCAGGCAGCGCGGCCGATGCCTTTGCCGACGGTCTGGCCGAAGACCTTCGCGCCATAGCCTTCGGCATAGGAGTCTGCGAAGTCGGTGTGGGTGCAGATGGAGACGATGCTGGGTTTGTTCGCCTTGCGGCGAGCCTTGCGCACCGCGAACGCGGGCTGCCACTCGGTCGGCATGAAGTACGTCCCGAGCTCGATCACCTCCGGGGCGGCGTACGCCAGCGCCTCGCGGACCTTCCGCGGGTTGGCGAACCAGCGGTACGGCGCGGCGCCTGGGATGTGGGGGGCGCCGATCTCGATCGTGAGCGCGCGGCCCTCTCGGCGGATCCGGTCCGTCTCAGCGGGGACGATCAGCGCATGGGTGTGATCCGTCTGCTCCAAGATGTAGCGGCGCTTCGCGTCGAGGTAGGTACGGATGCCACCGCTCGTTTCGTGATAGGCGTGCGTGAGGTCGCAGACGGTCATAGCGCGGGCTTAGGGGTGCGGGAAGGTGGACCCGGTGCCGCGCCACGGCAAACCCAGAAGGGTAGAAGAGCCCGCCGAGCACCTCCGCCAGCCGCACGGCGCGATGGGCCGCGATAGCTTCCCCACCCGCCACCCTCCGGGCCTCATGCGAGAC
>DUBD01000074.1:0-298 GCA_012960515.1 Bacteroidota bacterium
GCCACGGGCGACACGCCCGCGACGGAGACCGAGCCCGAGCCCGCGGCGTAGAACCGCCGCACCCCCGATTGTTTCTGGGCCCACGCCCACCCATACCCCACACCCTGCATGCCCACGCGCCGCCCGAGGTCGAACAAGCCCAAGAGCGTCCGCCTGTACAAGGCCCTTCGCGAGCTCAACGTAGCCGCGGAGACTGTCGTCGAACACCTTCGGTCGAAGGGGTTCGAACTCGACACTAAGCTCACGGCTGGCGACCCGAACGCGAAGCTCGAGCCGGACATGTACGACTCGCTCATCG
>DUBD01000074.1:377-5698 GCA_012960515.1 Bacteroidota bacterium
CGCGGAGGACCAGCCCGACCGCGTCTCTACGGAGATCATCGAGGACGAGGACACCGAGGAGCCTGTGGCGCCTGCGGAGCCCGTGATCGAGGCTCCGGAGCCGGAGGAGGAGCCCGTTGCTCCGGCTGAGCCGGTCATCGAGTCTCCCGAACCGGAGGCCGAGGCCGAGATCACGGAGCCCGACGCGGAAGCGCCGGCCGAGGCACAGCCCGAGCCCGTCCAGGACGAGCCCGCGCCCGTCGAAGAGGCGCCAGCCGCTGAAGCGGAGACGCCGACGGCTGACGCTGAACCTGCGGAAGAGTCCACGGTCGAAGCCGTCGCCGAGCCTGTCGCAGACGAAGCGCCAGCCGCTGATGAGCCGGTGGCTGCTGAGGCGGAGGCACAGCCGGAGGCCGCTGCGGAAACCGATGCGGCAACGGAGGAGCCCGCGGATGCCGTCGCGTCTGAGGAGCCTGAGGCCGAAGCCGCCGAGGAGCCCAACATGGACGCCAACGAGTCGGTCCCCACGGCGGACCGGGGCGGCGTTGTGCGCGCCGACCGCTACGAGCTGTCCGGCCCGAAGGTGCTCGGCAAGATCGACCTCTCCGGCCTGGACTCCGGCCGCAAGCGCAAGCGCAAGAAGAAGGCCGACGCCGCCAGCGACGCTCCCGCAGACTCCGGCTCCTCGCGCAGCAAGCGAGCCAAGAAGGGGAAGAAGGGCCGTCCCCAGGTGGACCAGGCCGAGGTCGAGAAGAACATTCAGAAGACGCTCCAGAAGTCCGGCGGCACCGGCAAGCGCACGCGCCAGAAGCGCCGTCGCGCCCGCCGCGATGAGCGCGCCGCCCAGCGCGAGCTGGCGGAGCAGATGCGCCAGGAGCAGGCGAGCGTCCTCCGCGTGATGGAGTTCATCTCCACCGGCGACCTCGCCGAGGCGATGAACGTCAACGTCGCCGAGGTCATCTCGAAGGGCTTCGCGATGGGGATGATGTTCTCCATCAACCAGCGCCTCGACGCTGACCAGATCACGCTCCTCGCCGACGAGTTCGACTACGAGGTCGAGTTCATGAACGAGGACGAGGAGGCGCTCGACATCATCGAGGAAGACGATCCGGACGCGCTCGAGTCGCGCTCGGCGGTGGTCACCATCATGGGCCACGTCGACCACGGCAAGACGTCCCTGCTGGACCACATTCGCGAGGCGAACGTCGTCGCGGGCGAGGCCGGCGGCATCACGCAGCACATCGGCGCGTACGAGGTCACCCTCAAGAACGGCCGCGAGCTCACCTTCCTCGACACTCCCGGTCACGAAGCGTTCACCGCCATGCGTGCCCGTGGTGCGCAGGTGACGGACCTCGTGATCCTGGTGGTGGCGGCGGACGACCGCGTCATGCCGCAGACCATTGAGGCGATCAACCACGCACAGGCCGCCGAGGTACCGATCGTCGTCGCGATCAACAAGATCGACCGCGAGCAGGCGAACCCGGACCTCATTATGTCCCAGCTCGCCGAGCAGGGCGTGCAGGTGGAGCAGTACGGCGGCAGCGTCCAGTGCCAGTTCGTCTCGGCGCTGACGGGGCAGGGCGTGGACGACCTGCTGGAGAAGGTGCTCCTCGAGAGCGACCTCCTCGAGCTTCAGGCCGACCCCGACCGGAACGCCGTCGGGACCGTTATCGAAGCGCAGCTCGACAAGGGCCGCGGCGTCGTGGCGACGGTGCTCGTGCAGAAGGGCACGCTCGAAGTGGGCGACACCTTCGTATGCGGCATGACCTATGGCCGCGTCCGCGCGATGTTCGACGAGCGCGACAACCGCGTGACCGAAGCCGGCCCCTCTACGCCGGTTCAGCTCCTCGGCCTCAACGAGGCGCCCGAGGTCGGTGACCGGCTGGTGGTGATGGCGGACGAGCGCGATGCGCGAGAGATCGCGGCCAAGCGGGTGCAGCTCCAGCGCGAGCAGACCATGCACCAGCGGCGCCACGTCACCATGGACGACCTCGCGCGCCGAATGGCTCTGGGCGAACTGACCACGCTCAACCTCGTGGTCAAGGCCGACGTGGGCGGCTCCGCCGAGGCCCTCTCGGACGCTCTCCTGAAGATCTCGAATGACGAGGTCGCCATCGACATCGTCCACGCAGGCGTGGGCGCGGTGACGGAGAGTGACGTGATGCTGGCGGCCGCGTCCGACGCGATCATCATCGCGTTCCAGGTGCGCCCCGTGGCTGGCGTCCGCACGGTCGCTGAGCGCGAAGGCATCGACATCCGCACGTACTCCGTCATCTACGACGCCATCGAAGAGATGCGCGACGCGCTCGAAGGGCTCCTCTCGCCCGAGAGCAAGGAGACGATCACGTCCACCATCGAAGTCCGCGAGACCTTCCGCGTCCCGCGCGTCGGCACCATCGCCGGTTGCTACGTGGTGGAGGGCAAGGTGAGCCGCAACGACCGGGCGCGCCTCGTGCGAGACGGCGTCGTGATCTACGACGGCCTGCTCGACAGTCTCCGCCGCTTCAAGGACGACGTCCGCGAAGTCGCCAGCGGGTACGAGTGCGGGCTCTCGATTAAGAACTTCAACGACATCAAGGTCGGCGATCAGATCGAGACGTACGTCGTCACCGAGGAGAAGCGAACGCTCGAAGTGTAAGGGCCTGGGGGCTGGGGACTCCGGTCCCCCGGTCCTCATTCCCGCCCCCCAGTTTCATGTCCATCCGCACTGAGCGCGTCGCGCGCATGATCCAGCGGGAGGTCGCCGACCTCTTGCAGACTGACTTTGGCGAAGCGAGCCAATCGCTCGTCACGGTCACGGGCACGCGCGTCACCGCCGATCTCGGCATCGCGTACGTCAACGTGAGCGTGCTCGGGGATACCCCCGAGTCGCGGAAGGCCGCGTTCCAGCGGCTGGATGCCGAGACCCCCGCGATCCGTAAGGCGCTGGCGGCACGCATCCGGCACCAGGTCCGCCGCATCCCCGAGCTTCGGTTCTTCCTCGATGAGGGGCCGCAGAAGCGCGCGCGGATGGACGACCTCTTCGCGCAGATCCGCGCGGAGCGCGAAGAGCGCGGCGCGGCCGACGCCCCCGATTCCACGGACGACGCCGAGAGCCGTGGCGACTACTGAGTCGCTGGCGGTCGTCGGGCGCCCGGACGGGCTTCCGGTCATCGGGCCGGGGGAGCCGCTGGAGGCGGCCGCGGTCCTCGTAGACAAGCCGGGCGGGATGTCCTCGTTCGGCGTGGTCAAGAAGGTCCGCTGGGCGCTCGGCGTCAAGAAGGTGGGCCACGCTGGCACGCTGGACCCGATGGCGACGGGCTTGCTGATCGTGCTCGTGGGCCGCGGCGCGACCCGCCAGCAGGACCGGTTCATGGGGCTACCCAAGGTCTACACCGGCACCATCCGGCTGGGGGAGACCACGGCCTCATACGACGCGGAGACGCCCGTCGATTCGGCAACTGACGCGAGCGGGGTTTCCGGTGAGGCGCTGGCGGACGTCCGGGAGCGGTTCGTGGGCGAACTGACCCAGGTGCCGCCGGTCTATTCCGCTATCAAGAAGGGAGGGGAGCGGCTGTACAAAAAGGCGCGACGCGGGGAGGACGTGGAGGTCCCGCCGCGTCACGTGACCGTCTATGGCCTGGAGTGGACGGACATCCGCCGTGAGGGGGAGGTCATCGATGTGGACTTCCGCGTGGAGTCCTCCAAGGGGTTCTACGTCCGCAGCCTCGCGTTCGACGTAGGCGCCGCGCTCGGGGTGGGCGGGCACTTGACCGCGCTGCGGCGCGAGTCCATCGGTCCGTTCTCCGTCGCAGAGGCGTTCAGCCTCGATGCGTTCACCCGGGACGACGCATGAGCCGCGTCCCCGCCATGCCCCCCAGGCCACCGGCTTTCGGGCTGGCGGGCGGCCTCCGCCAGTGGACCAAGCGCTGAGATGATCCGCGAGACCGGCTCCGAGATCACGCGGGACCCGCGCGCTGTGCTCACGACGGGCACGTTCGATGGGGTCCACCTCGGCCACCGCGCGATTCTGACCTACCTCGTGGAACGCGCCCGGCTCGTCGGCGGCGTCCCGACGCTGGTGACGTTCGACCCCCACCCGCGCGAAGTCATTGCGGGCGTTCACGTTCCGCTGCTCACCACGATGCGGGAGCGCGCGGACCTCGCGGAAGCGATTGGGATCGAACGGTTTGTGGTCCTTCCGTTCACGCGCGACCTCTCCAACCTGGAACCCGAGGCGTACGTCTCGGACGTGCTGCTGGGGACGGTCGGGATGAAGGAGATCGTGATCGGCTACGACCACCGGTTTGGGCGGAAGGCGCGTGGCGACCGCGAGGTGCTAGAGCAGCTCGGCCGTGAGCACGGCTTTTCCGTGGACGTGATCCCGGAGCAGATCGCGACGGGCGTGACCGTCTCCTCCACGAAGATCCGCCAGCGGCTGGCGGCGGGCGACGTGGAACGAGCCGAGGCGTTGCTCGGCCGTCCGTACGCGTTCGGCGGTACCGTCGTGCGCGGGGCGGGGCGGGGGCGGACCATCGGCTTCCCGACGGCGAACGTGCAGCCGGAGCACCCGCGTAAGCTGATTCCAGGCGTCGGCGTGTATGCCGTCCGCGTCCAACTCGGTGAGGGGGCGGGCTCGGTGGAGGGCATGATGAACGTCGGGCGGCGGCCCACCTTCGAGGAGGACGGCGCCCTCAAGGCCGAGGTCCACCTCTTCGAGACCGACGCGGACCTCTACGGTCGCCACGTGGACGTGACCGTCGTCGCGCGTATCCGAGACGAGCGCCGCTTCGACGGTCCGGACGCGCTCGTCGCGCAACTCCGCGAGGACCGCCAGCGGGCGCGGTGGCTTCTGGCGGGCAGCTGACCGCGCACGGCGTGGGGCGGGCGGTTCAGTGCGCGAAGGATGAAGAGCCGACAGAGGCGAAACGCCCCGTTCCGTCCCTACTTTGAAGGGTCCCGCGCCGGCTCCCGGCGCACTCATTGATGACCGCGTCGGCCCGGAGAGACCGGCCCCCGACGGGTCTTCGTCCGCATCGCAGATCGGACGAGGATCAGATACCCCACATGATCGACACCGAACAGAAGCGCGAGATCGTTAAGGAGCATGGCGGCTCCGACATGAACACCGGCAAGCCGGAAGTCCAGGTCGCCATCTTCACCGCGCGCATCGCGGACCTCACCGAGCACCTCAAGCAGCACCCGAAGGACCACACGTCCCGCCTCGGCCTGCTCAAGATGGTCGGCAAGCGCCGCCGCCTGCTCAACTACATCGCGAAGCAGGACATCGAGCGCTACCGCGAGCTGATCGCCAAGCTCGGCCTCCGCAAGTAGCGGACGCCCGGACGGCGGCTCCAGCCGGG
>DUBD01000075.1 GCA_012960515.1 Bacteroidota bacterium
GGACGTCTTCGTCGGCGAGATGTAGGCGGGCCCCGCTGGCGGTGGCTCCCGGCGAGGGCTTCCGCCAGCGGGACGGACGCAGACCGGCGTTACGCGTCTGCTTCCTCCGGCTCGTCTTCTTCCACGTCCTCGCCGTCGTCCTCCGCGCCGCCGCCTCGGGACAACTCGTCCAGGTCGATCTGGCGGACGGGGAGCATCTCCGTGCTCGCGGCGGCGCGCTCCAACTCCTCGCGCATGAACGGGGCGGTCGGCGTGTCCGCCTCCGCCAGCCCCTCGGGCGTGCCGGAGAACAGGATGCGCCCCCCGCCCGCGCCGCCGTCCGGTCCGAGGTCCACGACCCAGTCCGCCTGCTTCGCGACGTCCATGTTGTGCTCGATCACGAGGACCGTGTTGCCCTTGTCCACGAGCGCCTGGAGCACGAGGAGCAGGTGGCGCACGTCCTCGAAGTGGAGGCCCGTCGTGGGCTCGTCCAGGATGTAGAGCGTGCGGCCGGTCCCGGGGCGGCTGAGCTCCTTCGCCAGCTTGACGCGCTGCGCCTCGCCGCCGGAGAGCGTCGTCGCGGCCTGGCCGAGGCGGACGTAGCCCAGCCCCACGGCGTCCAGCGTGCGGAGCTTCCGCGCGATGCGGGGCTGGTTCTCGAACACCTCCAGCGCCTCGCTCACGGGCAGATCCAGCACCTCCGCGATGTTGAGGCCCTTGAACCGAACGTGCAGCGTCTCGGCGTTGTAGCGCTTGCCCTTGCACGTCTCGCACTCCACGTAGACGTCCGGGAGGAAGTTCATCTCCAGCTTGACGATGCCCGCGCCCTTGCACGTCTCGCACCGCCCGCCCTTGACGTTGAACGAGAAGCGGCCCGGCTTGTAGCCGCGGATCTCCGCCTCCGGCATCCGCGCGAACAGCTCGCGGATGAGCGTGAAGAGCCCCGTGTAGGTGGCCGGGTTGGAGCGCGGCGTCCGCCCGATGGGCGACTGGTCGATGGCGATGACCTTGTCCACGTGGTCCAGCCCGCCGAGGTCGTCGTAGGGGAGGGGGACGGTCTGGGAGTTGTGGAAGTGCTGCGCGAGGGCGGGCCGCAGCGTCTGGTTGATGAGCGAGGACTTGCCCGAGCCGCTCACGCCCGTCACGCAGGTGAGCGTGCCCAGCGGGAGGCGGAAGGTGACGTCCTTGAGGTTGTGGCCGCGCGCGCCCTCCATCACGAGCTCGTGGCCGTTCCCCTCGCGCCGCTCCTCCGGTGCGGGGACGGGGATCTGGCGGAGGCCGGCGAGGTAGGCCGTGGTGAGGGAGTTGGGCGGAGCGCCGTCTCCTCCCGCCGGGCTGGCGATGGTTTCCGGCGGGCCCGCCGCCAGCAGCTCGCCGCCGTACTCGCCCGCGCCGGGGCCGAGGTCCAGCACGAAGTCCGCCGCCTCGATGGTCTCGCAGTCGTGCTCCACGACGAGGACGGAGTTGCCGAGGTCGCGGAGCGACTGCAGCGAGTCGATGAGCTTGGTGTTGTCGCGCGGGTGGAGGCCGATGCTGGGCTCGTCCAGCACGTAGAGCACGCCCGTGAGCTGCGTGCCGATCTGCGTCGCGAGGCGGATGCGCTGGGACTCCCCGCCCGAGAGCGTCCGCGCGGGGCGGTCCAGCGTGAGGTAGTCCAGCCCCACGTCCACGAGGAAGCCCACGCGCTCGCGGATCTCCTTGACGATGGGCGTCCCGATGACCGACTGGCGGCCCTCGAGTTCGAGCGCGTCCAGCCACGCCGCCAGCGCGCGGAGGTCCATCTGCACGAGGTCCGCGATGGACTGGTCGCCCTCGTACGTGCCCGTGTTGCCGACGCGGTAGCTCAGCGCCTCGGGCTTGAGCCGGCCGCCGCCGCAGACGCGGCACGCGATGACGCGCATGAACGCCTCGGCCCACTTCCGCTGGCCCTTCGCGGAGGCGTTCTCGTGGGTGTGCTGGATGTGGCCCATCACGCCGCCGAAGCGGTGCTGGTACTTCACCTCGCGCCCCTTGTACTTGTAGACGATGTCGAACTGCTCGTCGCCGGCGCCATTGAGGATGACCTCGCGCTGCTCCGCGCTGAGGTCCTTGAACGGCGTCTCGAAGTCGAAGCCGTAGGCCTCGGCCACGGCGCGCATCTGGCTCCAGACCCACACGTCGCGCGGGGTGCCGAGCGCGGCGATGGCTCCCTCCTCAAGGGTCTTCTTCGGGTTGGGGACCACGAGGTCCGGGTCGATCTCGCGCCGCACGCCGAGCCCGTTGCAGGCGGGGCACGCGCCATAGGGGCTGTTGAAGCTGAACGTGTTGGGGCTCGGGTCCTCGTAGCTAAGGTCGTCCTCGGGCGCGGTGAGGTGGCGCGAGAAGAGGCGGTCTCCCGAGGGAGGGGGCAGGGGGGAGTCGCCAGTAGCAGGGTCGTCGTCTTCCACTGCTGACGGGCCCTTTCCTCCTCCCAAGACGTGCGCGATGAGCGTCCCGCCGCCCATCCCGAGCGCCAGCTCCACGGCCTGCGCGATCCGGGGCCGCACGCCGTCCTTGACCACCAGCCGGTCCACCACCACCTCGATGTCGTGGACCTTGTAGCGGTCCAGCTGCATCCCCTTTTCGATGGCGCGGATCTCGCCGTCGGCGCGGACGCGCTCGAAGCCCTGCTTAGCGATCTGCTCGAAGAGGTCGCGGTAGTGGCCCTTCCGCCCGCGCACGACGGGCGCGAGCAGGACGACGCGGGTCCCGGGCGGCCACGCGGCGATGGCGTCGATGATCTCGTCGTCCGACTGGCGGCGCATGGGCGTGCCGGACTTGTACGAGTAGGCGTCCGCGGCGCGGGCGTAGAGGAGGCGGAGGAAGTCGTAGACCTCGGTGACGGTCCCCACCGTGGAGCGGGGGTTCCGGTTGACCGTCTTCTGCTCGATGGCGATGACGGGCGAGAGGCCGTCGATGAGGTCCACGTCCGGCCGCTCCATGACGCCGAGGAACTGGCGGGCGTACGCGGAGAGGCTCTCCATGTAGCGGCGCTGGCCCTCGGCGTAGATCGTGTCGAAGGCGAGCGAGGACTTCCCGCTTCCGGAGAGCCCCGTCACGACGACGAACTGGTTGCGCGGGATGTCGACGTCGACGCCTTTGAGGTTGTGCTCGCGGGCGCCGCGGATGGTGATCTGGTCGTCCACAGGGGAGAGGTCGAGGCCGGACCGAGAGCTACCCGACGCGGGCCGCGCCGTTCCGCTCGGGGCGGGCTTTCATCCGCGCCGACGGCACCGCCAGCGGGTCGGCAGAGCGGCGGGGGCGCGAGATAGCGTCCCCGGGTGCCATCGGTCTGTCACCGCCGCGCGCTGGCGGACGCCCTCGCCGGGCGCGGCCCCGCTGAGACGAAGCGCCAGCGGGGCGGCACCGAGGCCGCGTGCAGGCCGGTACGGAATCACGAGACAGGCCCTAGCCGAAGACGACGGTCTTGTTGCCGTGCACGAGGACGCGGCCCTCCAGGTGCCAGCGGACCGCCCGCGCCAGCACGTCGCGCTCCAGCGTCTGCCCCAGCCGCTTGAGGTCCTCCACGGACTGGCGGTGCGTGACGCGCGCCACGCCCTGCTCGATGATCGGCCCCTCGTCCAGGTCGTCCGTGACGTAGTGCGCCGTCGCGCCGATGACCTTGACGCCGCGCGTGAACGCCTGCCGGTACGGGCCCGCGCCGACGAACGCCGGCAGGAACGAGTGGTGGATGTTGACGATCCGGCTCGGGTAACGCGAGACGAACTCCGGCGAGAGGATCTGCATGTACCGCGCGAGGACGACGAGGTCCACGTCGGCCTCGTGGAACAGCGCGAGGGCGCGGGCCTCGGCCTCCGGCTTGGTCTCCTTCGTGACCGGGACGTGGTGGTAGGCCACGCCGAACCGCTCCACCTCGCCGCGGAGGTCGTCGTGGTTGCTCACCACGAGCGGGATCTCGCAGTCCAGCTCGCCGCGGCGCCAGAGCCACAGCAGCTCCAGAAGGGCGTGGTCGTACCTGGAGACCATGATCCCCACGCGCGCCCTCCGCGCCGCGTAGTCGATCCGCCAGTCCATCGCGAACGGCTCCGCCACGACCCGCGCGAAGGCCCGCTCCAGCGCCTCCGCGTCCACGTCCAGGTGCGGCGTGGTGAACTCGGCGCGGAGGAAGAACGTGCCGCCCTCGGGCGCGCTCGCGTGCTGGTCGAACGCGGTGATGTTGGCGCCGTGGTTGCGGAGGAACCCGCTGACGGAGGCGACGATGCCGGGGGCGTCCGGGCAGGTGACGAGGAGGCGGGCGGTGGGGACGGGCATGGCGCGAGGGCGGGCGGCGCGCAAGATCGCACCGCGCCCCGATCCCCACGCGCCCGCCGCGCGCTGGCGGACGCCCTCGCCGGGAGCGACGCTCTCGCCGGGAGCGACCGCCAGCGGGGCGCGCCTTAGCGCACGACGGTGATGCGGCGCGTCTTCACGCGGCTCTCCGTCTGGAGGCGGAGGATGTAGACGCCCGGCGCAAGGTCCCGCGTGGCCCACTCCACCCGGTGCCAGCCCGCCGGCCGCTCGCCCTCCGAGAGCCGGGCCACCTCGCGTCCGCGCACGTCGTAGACGCGGAGGTCCGCGGCCTGGGCCTCGGGCAGTGCGAAGGGCACGTCGATGGTCCGTCCCGCGCTCGCGGGGTTGGGGAACGGTGCCGCCAACTCTACCGCCAGCGGGAGGCCGGAGGCCGGGCCCTCGGAGGAAACCACCACGCCCGTCACGGCCTCGGCTTCCGTTTTCGGACCCTCCGTGTTCCCGGTCGCGTCCGTCGCGATGCTGTAGAACGCGTACGTCGAGCCGTCGCGGCCGACGAACGTCTCTTCCGTCACGAGCGGCGGGAGGCGGCGGAGCCATTGGTAGAACGCGCCGCCGTCCACGGAGACGTACACGTCCCACGCGCCCACGCCGGAGCCGCCGTCCGAGCCGCCCCAGGTGACGGTGAACACGCTATCGGACTGCGTCTCGGAGAGCGCGAGGACGCTGCTCATCGGCGGCGCCGTGTCGATGGTGTTGACCCACGGCGGCGTGTCGATGGGCTCGTTGAGGTCGAAGATGATGCGCGCCTGGTTGCGGATCACCGTCCCGTTGGCGAGGTCCTCCTTCGCGCGGATCGTGAACGAGACGCTGCCCTCGCCCTCCGGCGGGTTCTGGTTGGGCGGCAGGAAGCCGTCGAGCGGGTCGAAGGGGAGGTCGTTCGTGTTGGTATCGAGCGTGGTGAAGCGCCACGTCACGATCCCCGTCGCCGGCACCAGGCTGGCGCTGATCACGACCACGAACGGGGACTTGATGGGGACCTGCGTAGTGTAGGACGTGAGGCCCGGCGGGACGCGGACCCGCGTGGAGCCGAACTGGATGTCACCCAACTGGAAGGTGGAGAGGTCCAGGACGCTCGCGTCCAGCGTGTCGCGGACGAGGACCTCCTGCGCGGGCGCCGAGGCGTCCGGCATGTTCTCGAAGCGGATGGTGTAGTAGAACCGCTCGTCGGGCGTGATGTAGCCTTGCCCGGCAATCTCATCGAGCGTATCCACGCCCAGAAAAATGCGATAGAGCCACAGACCCGCATGAAAGTCGCGCAATCCGCCTGCCCCGTCTTTGAT
>DUBD01000076.1:0-969 GCA_012960515.1 Bacteroidota bacterium
GGTCTTGTCGCCGGTCTTGACAATCTTGGCGGCCTTCTCGCGCCGCTTGGTCACCGTGTCCAGGTCCTTCAGGATCAGCTCCGTCTGGATGGTCTCGATGTCGCGGATCGGGTCCACGGAGCCCTCCACGTGGACCACGTTCTCCTCCTCGAAGCAGCGGACCACGTGCACGATGGCGTCCACCTCGCGGATGTGCGAGAGGAACTGGTTGCCCAGCCCCTCGCCCTTGCTCGCGCCCGCCACGAGGCCCGCGATGTCCACGAACTCGATGCTGGCGGGGATCACGTTCGCGCTGCCGGCGAGCTCCGCCAGCCGGTCCAGCCGGGGGTCCGGGACCGCCACCACGCCCACGTTGGGCTCGATGGTGCAGAACGGGAAGTTCGCGGCCTGCGCGCCCGCTTCGGAGAGCGCGTTGAAGAGCGTGGACTTGCCGACGTTGGGAAGCCCGACGATGCCGACGCGGAGTGCCATGGGAGTGCGGTGCTGGAGTGCGGGGGGGCCCGCCGAGGCGCGGACCGGCGGAGGCTAGGGCCGCCTCCGGCTGTACGGGGCGCGTTCGCGGTGAAATGGGACGGCCCGGAATCAGGACCGCCGTAGGTTCGGGCCATGCGCCGCCTCTCCCCCCTCCGTCTCGCCGCGCTGGCGGTCCTGCTCATCGGCGCCGCCAGCGGCGCGGGGGCCCAGGAGTTGCCCGGCGCCGAGGCGCCCTCGCTCGCGTCCAGCCCGCGGCTCTACGGCGGGCTCGGATTAGGGCCGGGGCTGTTCGGCGCGTACGCGGCGCCCCGGCTGCAGGTGTTTACGCAGGAGGGCGCGCTCTACGTGGACTACGACCCGCGCGCGCTCGGGCAGCAGGGGCAGCTCCGGCTGGCGGCCGATGCAGGTTGCACCCGCCTTACCGCCGACGAACGCCTCGAGCCCGCGCTGCTCGAGATAGCTCGCCGTGCGCTCGACCTGCTCCGCCCAGCCCGC
>DUBD01000076.1:979-2505 GCA_012960515.1 Bacteroidota bacterium
GTGACACTAGCTAGACCAACTCGAACGCCGGCATCGGCGGGAGCATCCGCGTGATGCGGATTCTGGAGATCGCTCAGGGATGGGATGCGGACCAGATCGACCTCGACGCGGGCGTCCGCTTTGGGCCGGCGTTCGACATCCCGTTTTTCTCGCCCACAGGCCAGCAGCGCACACGCGCCTTCAGCGTCATGTTTGACCCGTTCGTGCGGGGGCAGGTGCGGCTGGGCAACAACCGGGTCGTCTTTGCGGAGGTGGGCGGCAGCGAGCCGGCCATCCGGGGCGGGCTCTCCCTCGCGCTGCGCTAGGCTCTGTCTGGTGATTCGGAGCGAGGCCGAACGCGAGGACCGGGGGCGGCCCGCGAGGAGCGTGAAGCAGACGTAGCGCGCGCTACGGCGATGGAGCGCGACGCGGCGGGACGGCTCCGGGGCCGCGTGTAGGCCGATCTGGAGTCGCCGGACGGAGCCTAGACGCGGCCGGCTATCCCTGGTAGGGCACCGAGGTGAACGTCCGCTCCGGCAACCGCACCGCCGTCAGGCGGCTGAACTCCGGGCGGTGGTGGTACACCGCACCCGTATCGATGGCGAGCAAGTTGTCCTCGTTGAGAGGCTGCGCGACGGGCGTGTGCCCGCACACCACGGGCATCTCCCAGGCGGACCGATCCGCACGGAGGTGCGCGCGCGTCCACAGCATCACGTCCGGGTTGGGCTCGCGGAGTTGCTCGCGGACGGGGCGGCTGGGGTCCAGGCCGGCGTGGACGAACGCGAACCCGTCCACCTCGGCCGCCAGCTCCGTGGAGTGGAGGAACGCGAGGTGCTCCTCCGGGACGGAGTGGTCCGGGTACGAGACGAGCGTCGCGACGCCGCCGTTCGTGCGCCAGAGGTCGTAGGCGTCGGCGTCTCCTTCCGTCCAGTCCAGCAGCATCTGGTCGTGGTTGCCGCGGAGGAAGGTGCAGCGTGGGCCGGTCCCCGCCAGCGACTGGCGGCGGAGTTGGATCATCCGCTCGATTACGCCTGCGGAGTCCGGGCCCCGGTCGATGTAATCGCCGACGAAGACGAGGTGGTCCTCGGGCGTCGGCGCGAGGGCGTCGAGGAGGGCGTCGAGCGTAGCCCGGCAGCCGTGGACGTCACCGATCGCGTAGAGCGACACTATCCGTCCGTCTTCGGAGGCGACGTGTTGATGAGGCCGCGCCCGGTCTTGTTCAGGCGCCCGCCCTCGCGAAGCTCCCGCAGGATCGCGTCCAGAACGCCGTTGACGAACGCGCCACTCTTCTCGCTGCCGAACGCCCGCGCCACGTCCACGGCCTCGTTGATGGTCACCTTCGGCGGGATGTCCTCGAAGTGGAGCATCTCCGCGACGGCCATGCGCAGTACCAGGCGGTCCGTGAGCGCGAGCCGGGACAGCTCCCAGTTCTGAACGTGGCGGTCCAGAAGGGCGTCCGCTTCGGCGCGCACGTCGAGCCCTCGGAGGAAGAGCTTCTCCGCGAAGCGGGTGTAGGTCTTCTCCCCCTTGAACGGCGGGTGCAGGAG
>DUBD01000076.1:2554-5566 GCA_012960515.1 Bacteroidota bacterium
GTGTTCGGGCGAGTCTCCGCTGATTTCCTGGGCGTAGAGAGCCTGAAGAACGCGCTCGCGGACTTGGCGGCGGGTGCTCATGCGAACCGACTGAGAACGGTGAGAGTGGTGGGACCTCGGGGAGGGCGACGAAGATAGGCTGCACGCGGGAGACGGCCGGGGGAAGAGGCCGCGAAGGGACTGCAGACAACCCGAGAGGCGTTGGGCTGTTAGGGCCAAATACCCGCGGTGTCTACGTCGGAAATCGCGCATTGCCTCGTGCCCCTCGCTCCCCCTCCGGCGCCGCTCCGGCTGACCGCGCGCCCCGCGCTCGTGGCGGCCGTCGCGCTCGGCCTCGGGATCGTGGGCGGGGCGGTGATACCGGCAGCGGCGTGGTGGGGCGTGGCAGGCGGGGCCCTGGCGGTCTGGCTGGGGTACGTCCTCACGTCGCGCAATCGGCTCGTAACGCTGCGACCGTTGGGCGCCTCCGCCGCCGCGCTGGCGGTGCTCGTGGCCGTGGGCGGCGCGCGGCAGGCCACCTGGGACCGGCTCCCCGCCGATCACATCGCGCACGCCGCACGCCAGTCGTCGGCGCTGGACTCCGCGGACGTAGCGGTCAGCACGGTCCTCTGGGGCACCGTGGACAGCCCGCCGACGGCCGCGCGCTCGGGCGTCCGCTTCGTCCTCCGCGCGGACTCCGCCCAGCACGACGTAACGACGCGAACCGTGAGCGGCCTCGTGCAGGTCACGCTCGCGATCCCCCGCCCCGCCCCCTGGGACGATGCCCCGCCGCCACTCCCCGTCTACCCCACCCTCCGCCTGGGCGACCGGGTCGCGGTGGCGGGCGATCTCCGGGTCCCGCGCACCCGCCGCAACCCCGCCGACTTCGACTACCGCCAGTTCCTCGCGCACCGGGGCATCCACGCTACGCTCCGCGCCGAAGGCACCCGCGCCGTGGCTTTCCTCTCCCCGGCCGCGTCTCCGGTTGCCCGGCTGGCGGGCAGCCTCCGCCAGCGGGTCGAGCGCGGGCTGGCGGCGAACGTGCCCACGCCCGAGGCCCGCGCAGTCCTTTCAGCCCTCCTCATCGCGGACCGCTCCCAGATCGACCCGGACACGCGCGATGCGTTCGCGGAGGCAGGGCTGATCCACCTGCTCGCGGTTTCCGGACTGCACGTTCTACTCGTCGGATTCGTGCTGCACGGGCTCCTCGGGCCGGTTCTGGGGCGTCTCGGGGTGCCGCGGCGCGCGGCGGAGTGGAGCCGGTCGCTCGTGACGCTGGCGCTGCTGCTGGCGTACGTGCTGGTGACGGGCGCCGCCGTCCCGGTCACACGCGCGTTCGTGATGGCATCCGTCGCGCTCCTCGGTCGCGCGATGGAGAAGCCGGTGGACACGCTGAACACGCTCGGCGTGGCCGCCATCGTGCTCCTCATGATGCGACCGGCCGCGCTCTTCGAGGTCGGCTTCCAGCTTTCATTCTCGGCCGTCGCGGCCCTTGCGACGCTCACGCCCCTCGGACTCCTCGCCATCCGACGGATCGTTCCCGAACGCGTTCTGAGCCGACGAGGCGTGAAATGGAGCGCCGAGATGACCCTCGCCTCTGCCGCGGCCACGCTCGGGACGGCGCCCGTGCTCCTCGTCCACTTCGGCCGCGTGCCCCTCGCGGGCCTCGCGCTCAACCTCCTCGCGATCCCCCTCACCGCCGCGACGCTCGGGCTGGGCCTCCTCACGGTCGCCCTCGCGTGGCTCCCGACCGTCTCCCTCCGTTTCGGCGCGCTGGCGGACGTGACGGCGCGGCTGCTCCTCGGCACGAGCGAAGTAGGCGCGCAGCGGGTCGGCTGGCTCGCCATCGAGCGGTACATCGAGAGTCCGCTGGTGGTGGGAGCCGTCGCGCTCGCGCTGGGCGCGATGGCATTGTGGCTCCGCCCGCGCCTCCGCTGGCGACTGAGCACGGCCGCGCTCGGGTGTGCCGTCCTCGCGGGCTGGGGCGGCGTGATGACCCGCAGCAGCGCTCCGCACCTCGATGCCGTGTTTCTGGATGTCGGCCAGGGCGATGCGACCGTCCTCCGCTTCCCCGACGGCCGCGCGATGCTGATCGACGCAGGCGTCCGCTCCCCCTCGTGGGACAACGGCCGAACGGTTCTGGAGCACCTCGCCCGCGCCGGCATCCGCCAGTTGGACGTGGTCGTGGCGACGCACGCGGATGCGGACCACACGGGCGGCCTGCCGACGGTCCTCCGCGGAGTGGAGGTCGGCCGGCTGGTCCATCCCGGCGAATCGCGCGAGGATGGGCCGTGGGCCGAGACACTCGCGCTGGCGGATTCGCTCGGCGTGCCGCAGCAGAGGGTCCACGCGGGCGACTCGCTTCAGGTGGACCCCTCGGTCCGGATTCGCGTCCTCGCGCCCGGCCCCGAGGCCCTCGCCGCTGGCGATTCCAACGAGCGGTCCGTCTCGCTACTCGTGCAGTACGGCGAGACCGAGTGGCTGCTGACCGGCGACGCCGAGGTGGCCTCCGAGACGGAGATGGCGGCGCGCTACGGCCCTCTCCTCCGCGCCGATGTCGTCAAAGTGGGCCACCACGGCTCGCGCACGTCGTCCACGGCGCCGTTCGTTCAAGCCGCCAGCGCGGAGGGTGAGACGGAGTGGGCCGTGGTCTCGGTCGCGCGGCGCAACCGCTACGGCCTGCCGAACGAGGAGCCGCTCGCGCGGTGGCGCGGCGCGGGCGCCACCCTCCTCTCCACCGCGGAGTCCGGCGCGGTCTGGCTTCGCTCGGACGGGCGCGAGGTCTGGTCGGTCCGCTGGCGGTAACCCTCGCCGAGCCGGACCGCCAGCGGGGCGTGCGCCCAGGTGCGGCGGGTTCGGAAAGCCTGCGAAAGCGACAGCGCACACGCCGGAAGCGCTTCCGGACCTGCTATCTTTGCAGCGCATCCCGCCCGGCCGGACCGGTCCTCACCCGCCGGCCCGCCCGAGCGGGTCCCGTTCTCTTCAGAACCCCAGCCCTTTCCCCAATGGAGCACCCCCGCATCTGGATCGACG
>DUBD01000077.1:0-4666 GCA_012960515.1 Bacteroidota bacterium
GGCCCTTCGCGGACAGACCGCCCGAGGTCGTCATCTCGACCGGGATCTGGTCGAGCTTGCCGCGTCGGCCCGACGCATCCGCAATCGAATTCAGCGCGCGCAGCACGACCTCGTCCAGGCGCCCGTCCACCTCCACGCGGTCCGTGGGCAGCACCTTCGTGCCCATCTCCGTCACCGTCTCGCCGTTGACGCGGACGCGCCCCTCGGCGATCAGCTCGTCCGACGCCCGCCGACTGGCGACGCCAGCGCGCGCGAGGTAGCGGTTGAGGCGGACTTCGCCATTCTCCGGCAGAGCCTTGGGCGCGGGCGCCCCTCCCCCCTTCCGCTTGCGCATGGCGCGTTTGCGGCCCTTGACGTGGCGGGAGGTGCGTCGGTCAGCCATCGGCGTCGTCAGCCTCGGAAGGTGTGGGGGGCGAGTCAGAAGAAACGACCACGCGGAGCCTCGTGCCGACCGGTTCAGATGAATCGGCGGGCGGCGGGGGCGGCTGGTTGTCCGCGGCCCACTCCGCCAGCAGCTGGGCGCGCTCGCGCGAGAAGCGCGGGTCTGCGAGGATCTCCTCCACCTCGCGAGGGGTCGGGAGGTCCGAGAGGTCGCCCAGTCCGAACTGATCCAGAAAGCGGTCCGTCGTGCCGTAGAGCAGCGGCCGGCCGATGGCGTCGGCGCGGCCGACCACGTCCACGAAGCCGCGCTCCATCAGCTGGCGGAGCGCGTAGTCGGCGCCGACGCCGCGGACGTGCTCGATCTCGGGCTTGGTGACGGGCTGTTTGTATGCAATAACGGCCAACGTCTCCAAGAGCGAGCGGCTCAGCCGCTTCTCCGCCTCCTGCTCGAACAGCGCGCGCACGACGCCGGCCTGCTCGGGGATCGTCGCCAGCCGGTAGCCGCCGCCCCACTGCTCGACGCGGAAGGCCCGGCCGGTAGCCCGGTACGCGGCGTTCAACCGCTCGACAGCGGCCACGATGTCCTCCAGCGTCGTATCGGCGCCGGTCACCTCGCCGATGGCCCGCGCCACGTCCTCGTCGCGCAGCGGCACGTCCGAGGCGAAGATCAGCGCCTCGACGGATTGGTCGAAGCGGTCGTCGGGCGCGTCCGAGACGCGGTCGGGCGAAACGGGCTCCATCAGGCGGCGAGGGCGGCGTGTTCGTGCGGGGTGGCGGTGGGGATCTCCAGCGCGAAGTCCTCGGGCTCGATGCCGAGGCGGAGCGCCAGCCGCTGGTGGCGGAGCAGGTCGAGCACGGCGAGGAACGTCGCGATCACCCACTCTTTCGTGCGGGACTCGGCGAGCGCGCGGAAGGTGACGGGCTCGGAGGCGTCAGTCAGCCGCGCGATCAGCCAGTCCTTCTGCTCGTCCACGTGGACCGTCTCCCGGACCACGTCGTGATGGATGACGGCGGAAGCCTGGACGGTCCGCTCCAGCGCCGCGCCGAGCGCGGAGAGCAAGTCGAACACGCTCGCGCGGTACGTCACCTCGTCCTCAGCGGGGCCGAGGCGGGCGCGTTCGTCGTTGGCGGCGCCTCGCGTGAAGCGCCGCTGGCGTTCTTCGAACTGCTCGCCGATCTGCTCGCCCGCCTCGCGGTACTGGATGTACTCCAGGAGGCGCTGGACGAGCTCGGCGCGCGGGTCCTCGGGCTCCTCTCCGTCCTCGGCTGGCGGACGCGGCAGGAGCATTCGCGCCTTGATCTGGATGAGCAGCGCCGCCGTGTAGATGAACTCGGCGGCCTCGTCCAGATCCAGGCGCTGCATCAGGCGGACGGCTTCGAGGTACTCGTCCGCGATCCGCGCGATGGGGATGTCGTAGACGTCCACCTCATCGCGACGGATAAAGAAGAGCAGCAGATCGAGCGGCCCTTCGAAGTCGCGGAGGTGGACACGGTGCATCGTGGCGTCAGCGAGCGCGGGGGCGTCGCCCTAGTTCTCGCGTTGCTTGAACCACTCGACCGTCTGGCGGAGGCCGTCCGCCAGCCCGACGGAGGGCGACCAGTTGAGCGCCTCGCGGATCTTGCTCGTGTCGAGCACGGACCGCTGCTGCTCGCCAGCCTTCGCCTCGCCGTGGAGTTCGTCCGCGTTCGCCTCGGTGAGCGTGTTGATGTGGCCGAAGAGCTCGTTCACGTCCGTCTCCACGCCGGTCCCGACGTTGAACACGTCGCTGCCGTCGTACGCCAGCCCGCCGACGACGGCGTTCACCACGTCGCCCACGAAGACGTAGTCGCGGGTCTGTGTCCCGGGACCGTTGATGGTCGGCTGATCGCCGCGGAGGAGCATCTGCGTGAAGATGGCCACCACGCCGGCCTCGCCGTGCGGGTTCTGGCGCGGGCCGTAAACGTTCGCGAAGCGGAGCGCGACGGACTCGATGCCGTAGGTCTGGTGATAGAACCGCAGGTAGTGCTCGCTCACGAGTTTCGTGATGCCGTAGGGCGAGAGCGGCTGCTGCGGGTGCGACTCCGGCTGCGGGCCGCCGTCGTTCACCTCGGGGTCCGGTTCGCCGTAGATCGCGCCACCCGTGGAGGCGAAGACGACCTTCTCCAGTCCGTGCTGGCGGCCGGCCTCCATGAGGTTCAGCAGGCCCAAGACGTTGACGCTGGCGTCGAACACCGGGTCGGAGACACTGCGGCGCACGTCCATCTGGGCCGCGAGGTGCGCGACGGCCGCGAACTTGTGCTCCGCGAAGAGGTCGCGGACCGCATCGCTGCGGAGGTCCATCTCGTGGAAGGTGGCGCCCTCGGGGACGTTCTCGCGCACGCCTCCGGAGAGGTCATCCAAGACGTGGACCTCACAGCCGCGCTCCAGGAGCGCGTCCGCGACGTGGGAACCGATGAATCCAGCGCCGCCCGTGACGAGCACCGGGCGACCAGCAAAAGGGAACGACATAGAGGATGGGAGTGACCAGCCCAAAGCTACGGGCACGGCGGCCCCTCTGGCGCGCGTAGACTTCGGCATGGACTCTCTCTCTCGCCGCCGCTTCCTCCGCGGCACCGCCCTCGCGGGCGCCGCCCTCTCCTTCCCCGCCGCCGCCGCCACGCCGACCGCCAGCGCGGCAGGCCTGGCGCCCATCCGCCCCGCTCGCCTCCGCGAGGGCGATACCGTGGCGCTCGTGGCGCCCGCGGGCGTCCTGCGGTCTCGCGGGACCGTGGACGAGGCGCGGGAAACCATCGAGTCGCTTGGCCTCCGAACGGTCGTGGGCGAGAACGTGCTGGACCGGCACGGCTACCTCGCGGGGCGCGACGAGGACCGCGCGGCGGACCTGATGGCCGCGTTCACGGACGATGCAATAGCGGGCATCGTGGCCATCCGGGGCGGCTGGGGCTGCGCCCGTCTCCTTCCCTTCCTCGACTGGCGGACAATCCGGGCGAACCCGAAGGCCGTGATCGGCTACTCGGACGTGACCTCACTGTTGCTGGCGCTCTACGCGCGGACGGGCCTCGTCGGCTTCCACGGCCCCGTGGCGACATCCACGTTCACGGACTTCACGCTGGACTCCTTCCGCCCCGTCGTCTTCTCCGGCGAGCCGGTCGAGTTGGGCCCGGACTCAGACGAAGGCGGCATGACGGTCATCCGCCACGGCACCGCGCGAGGCCGACTGGTGGGCGGCAACCTGACGGTTCTCGCCGCGATGGTGGGCACGCCCTACCTCCCCTCCTTCGAGGGGCACATCCTCTTCCTGGAAGACATCGGCGAGAGCGTCTACCGCATCGACCGGATGCTCACGCAGCTCGGTCAGGCCGGGCTCCTCGGCGGGCTGGCGGGCTTCGTGATGGGGAGCTGCCGAGGTTGCACGCCGGAGCAAGACGCCATCGCCTCCTTCGAGCTCGTCGACGTGATCCGCCAGCACATCGAGCCGCTGGGCATCCCGGCCGTGATGGGCGCGCCCTTCGGCCACGTGAGCGACAAGTGGACCGTCCCGGTCGGCTCCATGGCCGAGCTCCGAACGGAAACGGGGGCGCTCCATCTCGTGGAGGCCCCCGTCGTGTAGCGGTCGCTATAGCGCGCTAGCGTGTGAGCACCACCTGGCGCGTGGTCTCGGCGGTCTCACCGAGGGCGCGGACGATGTAAACACCGGCCTCCAGCCCCTGCCCGTCGAGCGCGATCGGGTAGCGGCGGCCGGCAACGAGCGACTCGTCCATCAGCACCGCCACCTCGCGACCGAGAGCGTCATAGACCGTGACCGTGACGTGCTGCGCCTCCTCGACGCGGATGTCGAGCTCGGTCGTCCCGAAGAACGGGTTCGGTCGCGGCGCCGAGAGGTCGATGGCCTCGTCCAGCACGTTCGGGCCCTGCGGCTCGCTGGCGACCGGCATCGTGAGGCCGGTGTAGCCCTGCTGGGTGAAGCTGTCGAAGAACGCCTGGATCTCCGTCTGGCTGTAGCCCATGTTCGCGGCGGCCTGCATGACGGCCTGAGCGGCCTGCGGCTGCAGCGTGCTCCCGTTCGTCATCGCGATCCCCTCGTAGACCGCAGCGTCGGTTCGCGCGCCACCGACGATGTCCCAGACGCGCATCAGCGAGCTGGCCCAGTGCTGCCCGCGGGCGTGCGGGACAGAGCCGGACGGGTACCCACCGGAGAGTCCGGCGGACCGGCCGTTCCAGCAGGAGTTGTGGCCGTCCCACTTGAAGATCCAGTTGTAGGACGCGCTGGAGGGCGAGAGAAGCCCGAGACCGCGCGTGTAGCTC
>DUBD01000077.1:4676-5540 GCA_012960515.1 Bacteroidota bacterium
AGGCCATCGGCCTGCGAGATCACCGCCAGCCAGTCGTGGAGACCGTGGCCGAGCTCGTGGAGCACGACGTCCGCATCCTCCGCATCGTCCACGCAGCCTTCCCCGAAGGTCAGCCGGTCGGAGCCCGACGAGAACGAGGAGTTGTCGGCTCCGCCCCACCCGTGCGCGTCGAACCGCACGCCGTCCGTGTAGGCCTGGGGGAGCGCCGGGATGCCCAACGTCTCGTTGATGTAGCGCATGTAGTTGTCGATGTGCCAGTAGACGTTGGCCACCTCGAAGGCGTCGTTGTCGCGGGTAAACGACCAGTCCGGCGTGGCCTGCGGGAAGGTGCCCTTCGACGGGGAGTCCCAATCGAGCGCGTACGCCCACGGACCGCGGAGCTCGTACTGACTGCCCACCTGCGTGATGTCACGGAGGGTGACCTGCGTCCGGGCGGCTTCCAGCTGCGGGGTGTTGGCGTCGCCACCGTCCACGTAGCCGGCAGTGCCGTAGGAGACGCCCGCCGTGGTCAACGGGTCGGGGTCGAAGATGTAGCCCGTGCCGTCCACCCGGAACAGCATCGGGTGCGGCTGCGGCGGGGTGTCGGGAGAGGTCGGGTCCTGCGCGGTGTGCGTCAGGAGACGATCCGCGACGCGCAGCATCTCGCCCGTCTTGGCGTCCACGATCGCCTCCCAATCCCCGCGGGGCTCAGCGGCTTCCACCCGGACCTGCCAGGCAAGACGCGCGCCCTCCTCGCCCGGCCAGACGATCAGGTTGGTCTCGTCGAAGTGGAGCGGGCCGGAAACCCCGAGGTACTCGTGGGCCGACTGGCGGGCCGCATCGGACGCGATCGCCGGGTTGGTATCGATGCGATCCACCGTACGT
>DUBD01000078.1:0-1549 GCA_012960515.1 Bacteroidota bacterium
AGTTGGGCAGCGCGAAGGCGGTCAAGGCCGCGAGCGAAGCGGAGATCGCCGCTGTGACGGGTCCCGCCGTCGCCCGGAGCGTCCGCCAGTTCTACGACGACGCCCCGACGACGGCCGCGGAGTAACGGCACCCGCCATCGCGCGGACGGGCGCGTTCCCCGGTTGCCAACGGGCGGCCCGGCTGCGATGTTGGCGCCCCCTCCCACCGCCACCTGCGGGCGCCCATGCTCAATTACATCTGGGCCGGCCTGATCGTCTTCAGCCTGCTCTTCGCCCTCGTCGCCGACGTGGGCGACCTCACGCGCGACACCTACCGCAACGGCGCGCCCGTCCCGCTGGCGCTCCAGTTCGACGGCGGCTACGACGCCGAGGCGCCCCGCCAGCCCGTCACCGTCCGCTTCGACGCCGAGGAGCTGACCCGCTTCTACGGCACCGACGAGCCGATCGCCGTCGCGGACAGCCTGCCGGGGACGCTGATCCAGACCGCCGCGGGCGGCCGCGAGGTCCGCATCGCGCCGGACGCCGCGCTCCCCGATCTCCTCGCGACGATCCGCGACGAGACCAACCCGCGCGACCAGGTCCTCCAGGGCTCCGTCCCGCGCGACGCGCTCGCCGGTGCCGCCAGCCCGACGGTGGCGACGGCCATCACGTTCGCGCCCGTCCGCTTCGTCAAGATGCGCGCCATCTCGTCGGCCGCGCTGGACTTCGCGGAGACCGCGGTGGAGATCGCGCTCGGTCTGATCGGCGTGCTGGCGCTCTTTCTGGGGCTGATGAAAATCGCCGAGGAGGCGGGGGTCGTCTACGCGCTCGTCAAGCTCGTGCGGCCGCTGCTCCGCCCGCTCTTCCCCAACATCCCGGAGGGCCACCCCGCGATGGGCATGATCGCGCTCAACCTCGCAGCCAACATCTTCGGGCTGGGCAACGCGGCCACGCCGTTCGGAATCAAGGCCATGGAGGAGCTCCAGAAGCTCAACCCGGAGCCGGACACCGCGACCGACGAGATGGCCATGCTCCTGGCGATGAACACCGCCAGCGTGCAGCTCGTGCCGCCCGTCATCCTGATCGCCCTCATCGGGCTGGAGATCAACGAGGTCTACTTCGCCATCGTCTTCACTACGGCGCTCTCCCTGACCGTCGCCATCCTCACGGCGAAGGGCCTGAGCACGCTCAAGCGCTACCGCGAGACGAACCCGCGCCGGCTGGGTGACGCCCCCGCCACCGCCAGCCCCGCCGAGTAATGGACGCCTTCCGAGAGATCCTCAGCCTGCTGTCCGTCTTCGTGCTCCCGGCGCTCATCGTCGGGATCCCGCTCTACGGGCTGTTCAAGAAAGTGCCCGTCTACGAGTCGTTCGTGGACGGCGCGAAAGAGGGCTTCACGCTCGCCGTCACCATCATCCCGTACCTCGTCGCCATCCTCTTCGCGATCGGGATGTTCCGCGCGAGTGGCGCGCTGGACTTCCTCGTGACCGCGCTGGACCCGGTGCTCGCACTCGTCGGCGTGCCCGCCGAGGTGCTGCCGATGGCGATCGTGCGGCCGCTCACCGGCTCC
>DUBD01000078.1:1680-5483 GCA_012960515.1 Bacteroidota bacterium
GTCATCGCGGTCTACTTCGGGGCGGTCGGCGTCAAGAAGACGCGGCACGCGCTCCCCGCCGGCCTCATCGCCGACGTGGCGGCCATGCTGTTCGCCGTCTGGATCTGCCTCCTCCTCTTCGGCTAGACCGGGCGCCCGCCCCCTTTCGCCCCGCTGGCGGTGGGAGCGGGCGGGTTCCGGGTCCTGCGTTCTGCGTTCTGCGTTCTGCGTTCTGCGTTCTAGGAAGCAAGCGCTCGCACAACGCGACCGCCAGCGCGGCGTGAACTCCTGTGCCGTGTTGGCGTCACGACCGCCCCTTTCGCGTTCCGCCTTCGCCCTTCCGCCTTCTCCCATGTGCGTCCTGTTCCTCGCGATCGACCAGCACCCGCGGTGGCGCGTCGTCCTGGCGTCCAACCGCGACGAGCAGTACGAGCGCTCCACCCGGCCTGCGGACCGGTGGGAGGACTGCCCGCGCGTGATCGCCGGGCGAGATGAGGAAGCGGGCGGCACGTGGCTCGGCGTGCGCGAGGACCTCGCGTGGACCGTCGTGACCAACGTGCGGGATCTCCCAGCGCACCGCGAGGGCGCGCGGTCGCGCGGCGACCTGCCCCGCCAGTTCCTCTGTGGCGGCGGCTCGCCCTCCCGCTACATCCGCGACATGCACGGCGCGCGCGAGGCGTTCAACCCCTTCAACCTGCTCGTCGCGCGAGGCGACGAGGTGTGGTACGGCTCCACCCACACCGAGGCGCCGGAGCGGCTCACCGCCGGCATCTACGGGCTCTCCAACGCCACGTTGGACGTGCCTTGGCCCAAGGTGCGCCGAGGCAAGGCCGCGCTGGCGGAGTTGCTGGGCACGCCCGACCTCTCCCCCGCCCCGCTGTTCTCCCTCCTGGACGACGCCGAGCCCGCACCCGACCCCGACCTCCCCGAAACGGGCGTCGGGCTGGACTGGGAGCGCGTGCTCTCGCCCATCTTTATCGCCTCGGAGCGGTACGGGACGCGGGCGCAATCCGTCCTCCTGCTGGACCGCGAGGGCGGCGGACTGTTCGTGGAGCGGACCACCACGCCGGGCCTCCCGGCCTCGGAGCGCGCCTTCACGCTGGGCTCGCGTCTGCCCGGCGCAACGCCTTGAGCCCCTTCGGCGTGAGGGTGTAACGGTCCGCGAGCGGATCAGAGAGCGCGAGCAGGCCGTCCGCCAGCAGCCAGCGCGTGAGCGCATCGCGGCGGCGCGGCGTGGACTCGGGAAGCCACTCGGATCGCGGGTCGCCCGCGTCGGCGTGCGCGAGGATCGAGAGGAGGTCCGCTTCGTCGGCGGGCGTCACCACGTCCGGCGCATGGCGGCCGAGGCAGACGTCGCAGCGTCCGCAGCGCGAGGGCGCGCGTTCCCCGAAGTAGGCCAGGAGGTGCTGGCGGCGGCACCCGACCGACTCGGCGTAGGCGATGACGCGGTCCACGCCCGCGAGTGCCCGCTGGCGGCCTGCGGCGAGCGCCGTCGCGTCCACCGGCGCCCGCTGCCCTCGCGGCGCCGCCCAGTCAAGCACCAGACCCGCCGATGGGTCCAGCATCTCCAGCGAGCCGCGCTGCTGGAGGAACCGGAGCCCCGCGAGCGTGCGGTCTGGCGGCAGTCCCGTCGCCTCCGCCAGCCGGGCGAGCGCGACCGTCGCCCAGTCCGAGAACGCGTCCGGCGGGAGCGTCCGCAGCAGAGCCTCCACGAACCGCTTCATCGCGCCCTCCGCCCCGCCCCGAAGCGCCGACGCGCTGGCGGCGACGCGGAGCGTCACCCGGTCCGCGCGAGGCTCCCGGACGGACCAGACGCCCTGACGCGCGAGGTGCTCCAACGAGGCGCGGGCGAGCGGAGGCGTCACGCCCGCGACCTTCGCCACACGCCCCAGATCGACGGGCGTCGCGCCATCCGGCTGCGCGCCCAGCCCGACTCCCGCGAGCGACGAGGCCGCGGCGTAGACCGCCTGGACCTGATCTGCCGTGGGGTGCGCGCCCTCGGCCATCGCGCGAGGCAGGGCATCGTCCGCCGGCCCGAGGACGAGCGCGCAGTACGCCCGCTCGCCATCGCGCCCGGCCCGTCCGGCCTCCTGGTAGTAGCTCTCCAGCGTGGGCGGCAGCGCGACGTGGACCACGGCCCGCACGTCCGGCTTGTCGATTCCCATTCCGAACGCGCTCGTCGCCGTCACCACGCGCGTCTCGCCCGCCAGCCAGCGGCGCTGGACGGCCGTCCGCGTCTCGGCGTCCAATCCTGCGTGGTAGGGCTCCGCCCCGATCCCGTTGCGGCGCAGGCGCCTGGCCCACTCTTCCGTCGCGCGGCGCGTGCCAGCGTAGACGAGCCCCGCGCCGGGCACGCCCTCGAACACATCGCGCACCTGCTGCGCCTTGTTCTCCACGTGGTGCACGCTCCAGACGAGGTTCGGCCGGTCGAACCCGCGGACCACGACGGTCGGATCGCGGAGCTCGAGCTGCGCGATAACATCGCGGCGGACCTCGGGCGTCGCCGTGGCCGTCACCGCAACGACCGGAGCCGGCTCCCCGCTGGCGGACGTCAGGAGCGGGCGCGCGGCGGCGATCTCGCGGTAGGCGGGCCGGAAGTCGTGCCCCCACTCGGAGATGCAGTGCGCCTCGTCGATGGCGAGGAGCGAGACGGGCAGGCGCGGGGCGCGCGTCTGGAAAAGGTCCGTCTGCAACCGTTCCGGCGTGACGTAGACGAGGCGATAGAGCCCGTGCTCGGCGTCGGTCCAGAGTTGGTCCTGCTGGCGGAGGCTCAGCCCGCTGTGCGCCAGCCCGGCGCGGATGCCGCGGGCCGCCAGCGCGTCCACCTGGTCGCGCATGAGCGCGATGAGAGGCGAGACGACGAGCGCGACGCCCGGCCGCACGAGTGCCGGGATCTGGTACACGAGGCTCTTGCCTCCGCCCGTCGGGAGGACCGCGAAGGCGTCGCGCCCGGCGCAGACCGCCGCGATGGCCTCGCGCTGGCCCGGCCGGAAGCCGTCGTAGCCCCACGACTGGCGGAGGGCGCGGAGCGGGGCGTCGTCGGTCATGCCAGAAGCTACCCCGCCCCCCGGCTCACACCGCCCGCCAGCGGGTCACGAGGTCTCGCCGTTGAGGAACCGCTTCGCCCGCTCCACGAGATCCGGACTCCCGATGTACACGGGGACGCGCTGGTGCAGCGCCTCAGGCTCGACGTCCAGGATGGGGCCGTTGCCGGTGGAGGCCGCGCCCCCCGCCTGCTCCACGATGAACGCCATCGGGTTGGCCTCGTACATCAGCCGGAGTTTGCCGCTCGGGTTGCGCGTGTTGGCGGGGTAGATGTAGATGCCGCCCTTCATCAGGTTGCGGTGGAAGTCCGCCACGAACGAGCCGATGTACCGCGTCGTGAAGGGCCGGTCGTCCTCGGGCGCGTCCTCCTGCATCCACTTGATGAACTCCTTGAGGCCGCGCTCCCACGAGTTGTAGTTGCCCTCGTTGATGGAGTACAGCCGGCCGGTCTCCGGCGTGCGGATGTTCGGGTGCGAGAGGAGGAACTCCCCGATGCTCGGGTCCAGCGTGAAGCCGTTGACGCCGTTGCCCGTCGTGTAGACGAGGATCGTGGAGGAGCCGTAGACGACGTAGCCGGCCGCGACCTGCTTCCGCCCCAGTTCTCGGAGATCGCGGTCGTGCCGGTCTCCTTGGCGAAGATGAAGCCCCACTTCATGATCCCGCCGCGAACGAAGCCGCTGCAGGTCTCGATCAGGATGATCGTCAGGATCACGGGGTGGCTCACCATGCGCTTGGCGAGGGCCATGACGCCGATGCGCTCGCCCTCTGCGGTGAGTTGG
>DUBD01000079.1:0-15172 GCA_012960515.1 Bacteroidota bacterium
CGAGGAGGCGAAGAGCGAATAGCGTCCCCGTCTCGCATGAGACCCCGCGCCCTCCGGCCCTGGCTGGAGGGCGCGTCTCGTTGAAGCCCGCCCGGCTGGCGGCTGCGGTGGGCGGTCAGGGAGAGTTCGACGTCCTCCTTACCGATGTTCTGGCCGCGTTGGGGCACACCGCCGGTGTGCCCCGACCGCTCGGTTTCCGGCCGGTGTGCCCCGACGTCGTTCCCCGGTGAGTCCGGAGGGATACCGTGTCGCCCATCGCCTCCGCCAGCCGGGCGCGATTTCGCGTCGCAGACGAAACGCCAGCCCCGCGCCGTCTGCATCTTCCGCCCTCTGCCTTCCCGCCCCCCGGCTTGGACTACCGCTTCCTCATCGCGCGCCGATACCTCGCGAGCCGCCGCCGCGTGACGCTCATCTCCGTCATCAGCGGGATCTCCGTGGGCGGCGTGGCGCTCGGCGTGGCCGCCCTCGTGGTGGTGCTGAGCGTGATGAACGGGTTCTACGACGTCGTCCGCGACCTGCTCGTGAGCGTGGACCCGCACGTCCGAATCGAGGCCGTTGGCGGGCGCGGGATTGAGGAGCCAGACGCGCTCGTGGCGCTCGCGAACGAGGCCGAGGGCGTGGTCTCGGCGACGCCCTACGTGGAGGGCAAAGCGCTCGTCACCTCGTCCGAGGCGCCCACGCTCAATCAGGTCGTGACCGTCCGGGGCGTGGACCCCGCCGCGCTGGACGCGCAGACCGCTGAGGCCATCCGCCAGGGCGCCTTCGACCTCGCGCGAGACGAAGACCTGCCGGGGCTGGTCATGGGGGCCTCGCTCGCGTCCCGTTCCAGCGTCTTTGCCAGCACGCAGTCCACCGCCGAGGGCGACGGCGCCACAGCGGGCACCCGCGTCTCGCTGCTCTCCGCACCCGCGCTGGAGCGCGCCCTCGTGGCGTACCCCTTCGGGCTCCCGGCGCAGCAGGCGTTCGAGGTGCGCGGCCTGTTCGAGTTGGAGCCCGCCTACGACGAGAACCACCTGTTCGTGGGCCTGGAAGAAGGCCAGCGGCTCTTCCGCCTGGACGGCCGCGTGAGCGGCATCGACCTTCGCCTGGAGGATCTGGACGAGGCCTCCGCCGTCGCCGACGACCTCCGCCAGCGGCTGGCGGCCGAGGGGCTGGCGGACCGCTTCAACGTGCGGACGTGGTACGACCTCCAGGCCTCGCTCTACGGCGTGATGCGGCTGGAGAAGTGGGCCGCGAGCGCCATCCTGTTCCTGATCATCGTGGTGGCGGCGTTCAACATCGTCGGCGCGCTCACGATGATCGTGATCGAGAAGCGGCGCGACCTGGGCGTGCTCCAGGCGATGGGCGCCTCGCGGCGAGACATCCGCCACATCTTCCTTCTAGAAGGGCTCCTCGTGGGCGGCGTGGGGACCGGGATCGGGCTCGTGCTCGGCCTCGCGATCTGCTGGGTGCAGCACACCTTCGAACTCGTCCAACTTGCGGAGGCCGGCTCGTTCGTGATCGACGCCTACCCCGTGCAGGTGCGGGCGTTCGACGTGGGGCTCGTCGTGCTGCTGGCGGTGGGGCTGTGCGCGCTCGCGGCGCTCTACCCGGCCACGCGGGCGGCACAGACGGAGCCCGCCCGCGCAGTGCAGGAGGGCGCGTAACGGGCGGGAGGCCAGCCAGGGGCTAACAATCGCCGGCGACCTCTCGTCAAGAGGCGCCGCTAGTCGGACGCGAGCGGCCTCGGGCGCTCCCCACTGGCCCGGTCCCCTCTACCTTCCCGCGATGCCCGCCGACCACTTCGACGACCTCCCACTCGACCCCGAGGGCGCGGCGCGCGCGCTGCTCCTCTCGCTGATGGCGCGGCTACTGACGCCCCGAGGCCTCGCCGCGCTGGCGGACGCGAGCGGCGGGCTCCGGATCGTCGCTTCGCGCGGGCTGGACCTGGAAGAAGGCACGCTTCTCGCCGATGGCGGGCCGGGCACGCTCCGCCCGCACGGGATCGCCCTCGCGCTGCCGCTCCGGCACGCGGGGGAGACGGTGGGGCTCGTGGCGCTGGGAGAAAAGGCGACGGGCGAGCGGTACGAGGCGGGCGAGATCGCCCTGGCCCGCAGCCTCGCCAGCGCAGCGGCGGCGTCCGTCCGGGCCGCCCGCGCCGCTGCCGACCTCCAGCGCGCCAACCGCGAGCTGGCCTCGCGCGCGCAGACGCTCGGGACGCTCGTGGAGCTGGCGCAGGCGTTCGGCAGCGCGTTGGACCGGAGCGCCGTGGTCCGCCGGCTCGGCTTCGCGCTGATGGGGCAGCTCACCGTGACGCGCGCCGCCGTGGTTCTGCGCGAGGCGGATGGTTCGACGGGCGTGGCGGGGCACTGGGGCGTACCGGAAGACGCTGCGCACGTCCCCGCGGAGGCGTTCGGGTGGGATGCGCCCGCGCCGTACCGCGAGGACGGATGGGCGTGGGTCCTGCCGCTCCGCGCCGGCGACGTCTCGCGAGGCGTGGTCCTCCTCGGTCCACGCGCGACCGGCGCCGATCTGGACCCGACCGCGACGGCGTTCGCGGCCTCCCTCGCCGCGCTGGCGGTGGGCGCGCTCGAAACCGCGGACCGCGTGGCGGAGCGCGTGGAGCGCGAACGGCTGGAAGGCGAGGTCCGGCTCGCGCGGCGCGTGCAGGAGGCGCTGCTGCCCACCGGGCTCCCCGAGGTGCCCGGCCTGGATCTCGCCGCCCGCTGGCGGCCGACGCAGGGCGTCTCCGGAGACGCCTACGACGTGGCCGCCCTCCCCGGCGGGCGCGTGCTCGTGGCCGTGGCAGACGTGGTGGGCAAGGGCATCCCGGCGGCGCTCCTGATGGCCTCGCTGCAGGCCGCCGTCCACACCCTCCGGGACGACTTGGCGGACGGCTTCGGCCTCGCGCGCGCGACGGCCCGCATCAACCGGCTGCTCTGCGAGGGCACGGAGATCGACCAGTTCGTGACCTTCGCGTGGGCGCTCGTGGACCCGGAGGCGGGCGTCGTCCGGTCTGTGACGGCGGGGCACCCGGCGCCGCGGCTCGTCCACGCGGACGGACGGATCGAGCGGCTGGACGTGGGCGGGCCGCTCTTCGGCGTGCTCCCCGGCGCGACCTACGCCCAGGCCGAGACGCCCTTCGCGCCCGGCGACAGCCTCGTGCTCTTCTCCGACGGCGTCAGCGAAGCGCTCCGCGGCGCAGAGGAGTTCGGCGACGAAGCGCTGGACGCCACGCTCGCCCGGCTGGCGGGGGCTCCCGCCGAGGGGGTGGTGGACCGGCTCGGTGCCGCCGTGCTCGCCTTCGCAGACGACGGCGTGGACGACGATCTCACGCTCGTCGCCGTCCGCCGCACGCCCGAGGCGTAGCGCTACCGCGCGAGGACCACGCGGCGGCTCGCGCCGCGGCCATCGGCGCCGGTCACGCGGACGAGGTAGAGGCCCGGCGCGGCCTCGGCGGCCCACGTTAGCGTGTGCGGCCCCGCCGCCAGCGGCCCGTCGTGGAGGAGGGCGACGCGCCGGCCGGTGAGGTCCAGCACCTCGGCGCGGACGGCTTCGGGGTGGTCCAGGGAGAGCGCGAGGCGGACGGGCCCGGCGCTCGGGTTGGGCGCGGGCTCGCCTACGGCGAACGCCAGCCCGGCGGGGTCTTCCGTCGCGGGCGGGATGGCGCGGAGGAGGGAGACTTCCAGTACGCGCGCGGACGCGCTCGTCGTCCCGAAGGAGGGCTGCCGCGCCTCGATGCCGCCGAGGACCCAGCCGAGGAGGGTTTCGCCAGCCGGGAGCGCGTCCAGATCCACGATGCCTTCGGCGTGCATTGGGAGGTCCGGCGCGAGGAAGAGCGCGGCGTTCGTGCCGAGCAGGCCGTCGTAGCCGTCGAGCGAGGGGAGGTCCCCGAGGTAGTGCTCGCTCCACTCGCCGCCCTCGCGCGAGAGCACCGCGATGTCGTCCGTGAAGGGGAGGAACGGCGGCGTACCGACGGACTGCCAGTCCCCGGAGTCCTCGCTCCAGATAAACCCGTTGATCCCGCCGACGAACACGGTGTGCATCGCGCCCGCCTCCGAGTCATAGAGCGGGAGGACGGGCGAGGTGTAGTGGCCCATGTGCTGCTCGAACGTCGGCTCCAGGTCCAGCGCGCCGGCCTCGGTCACGCGGATGGGGCGGAGGTACGCGCCCTGCGTCGTCGGGTGGAAGACGCCGCCGTAGATCCCGAGCCCAAGGCTGCCGTCGTCCAGTACGGCCGGGCCGATGTTGCCATCGCGGCGGTGCAGCTCCGGGTCCGTGACCTCCTGCACGTCCACGAGCCCAGCGCTCCCGTCCACCTCGAACGTGCGGATGGCCTGGGTGTAGGTCTGCGTGAACGCCGTCCCGCCGTACTCGCCGTCGAACCGGTTGCCGCCGACGAGCGCCAGCCGGTCGCCGAGGGCCGTGAGGTGGCCGCCCGCGACGGTCAGCGCCTCGTCCCACGCGATGGGCTGGCGGACGTGCTCGGCGAGGGACTCGCCCGCGACCACGGCCGCGATGACCTCGGGCACGTCCAGCACGGTCATCGTGCCGAAGGTGACGAAACCCTCGTCCGCCGCGCGGTAGCCGTAGCCGCCGACCACGATCAGGGAGTCGCCGCGCGAGAGGAACTGCGCGTTCGTGGTCCGGAGGTGCTCGGCGATGGCGGGCGCGAGATCGTCCACGCTTGCGCTCCACCGCTCGTCCGTCTCGTGGTCGTAGACGAAGACGGAGGCGTTCTCGTCCTCGCGCGGGAAGGAGGGCGCCGTGAACGCGTGCATCCCGCCCTCGTGCCGGCCGCCGACGTAGAGCCAGAGTCCGTCGTGCTCGGCGTGGGCGCCGCTGTGGACGGCGGGGGCATTCGCGAGGTCGGTGCGCTCCGTGACGGTCACGGCGAACGGCTGCGCGAGGGCGCCCGGAGGGGCGACGAGGAGCACGGCGGCAAGCGCCGCCAGCGGGGCGAGGAGACGAGGCATGAACACGTTCGTGGGGGGAGGGCGACGCCCGGCCTGCCACACCCGGTCGGGCGGACCTCCCCTCCCGGCCTCCCCCACCTGGGGGAGGGGCGCCCAAACCTAACCCGGGCCTGCCGCCAGCCCGTGCGAAATCAGCGCGTGGCGTGGGCGGCCAGGAGCGCCTCGCGGTCGGCGGCCGTCAGCTGGCGGTCGCGCCGGGCCATGACGGTCTCCGCCACGCGGAGCGCCTTGTCCGGGCGGTACTCCACCTGCTTCTCCGGCGTGCCCCACGTAAAGCTGGGGACGTGCCGCGGGTGGAAGCCCGGGCCGTAGAGGTTACACGAGACGCCTACGACGGTCCCGGTGTTGAACGTCGTCACGATGGCGCACTTGGAGTGGTCGCCCATGACGAGCCCGGCGAACTGGCGGCCGGTGCCCACGAAGTCCCGCTCGACGGGGTCCCAGAGGGTGACCTCGCCGTAGTCGTTGCGGAGGTTGGAGATGTTGGTGTCCGCGCCGAGGTTGCACCACCGCCCGAGGTACGAGTTGCCGAGGTAGCCGTCGTGCCCCTTGTTGCTGAGGCTGTGGACCACGCTCGCGTGGACCTCGCCGCCCACCTTGCTCCAGTACCCGATGGCGCTGCTGTCCACGCGCGCGCTGGCCTTGAGGATGGCGTCGCGGCCGAGCCACGCGGGCCCCCGGAGCACGGCGTTTTCCTCCACGGTCGCGCCGGCCTCTATCCGGATGGGGCCGGCCTCGGCGTTGAGCACGGCGCCGGGCCGGATCGTCGCGCCGGGCGCGAGGTGGATGCGGTCCGGGTGCCAGAGAACGGCGCCGGTCTGCACGTCTGCGCCCTCGTGCGTGCCGAGCCCGCCCATCGCGGCGAGGTCCTCCGCGATGCGCTCGGGGAGGTCGTCCAGCAGGTGCCAGAGGCGCGAGAGAACGGTTTCCCCCTCGATCTCGTCGAGCTGCGTGCGCTCGGGGAGGACGAGCGCGTTCTGTGGATCGGCGGGCGCCTCGGGGAGCCAGAGAGCGAGGAGGTCGTCGCCCTGGCGCCACGCGCGGGGCGCGTCGCGGGCGCCCTCGCGGACGCGGGCCGCGGCGGAGGCGGAGGCCCGCCACCGGCCGTTGACGAGCAGCACGCCGCCCGTCACCTCGTCCAGCGCCATCGCCTCAGGGTGCTCCTGCCGGGTGACGGCGCGGACGGAGTCGCGCGCGTGGACCGCCAGCGGGGCGGGGCCGAAGAGGTCCGCGGTGCGCTCCCAGAGCGTGCGGGCGCCCACGCGGAGGTCGTAGACGGCGCGCGTGAGCGTGAGCGGCGCGAAGTGGGCGACGGGGGCGTCCTCGAAGAGGCAGACGGTCATGCAGGCGGCGGCGCGGAGGGGGGAATCTCGGGCAGACCCTCCGAGAACACGGCGCGGCGCTCGGAGATTCATCGGGCGCTCGCCTTGGCGGCGGGGGCGGCCCGCTGGCGGCGCGCGTGAGGCGGAGCGGGCGCCGAATCCTCGGGCGCAGCACGGACCTGCCGCGCACGGCCTCCGTACCATCCGGCGCTCTCCTCTCCCCAACCCTCCGCCATGAAGTTCTTCATCGACACGGCCTCCCTGGACGAGATCCGCGAGGCCCACGACATGGGCGTCCTCGACGGCGTCACCACCAACCCCTCCCTCATGAAGAAGGAGGGCGCCGAGGACTTCCACGCCCACATCAAGGCCATCTGCGACCTCGTGGACGGCGACGTCTCCGCCGAGATCGTCTCCACGGAGTACGACGCGATGGTGGACGAGGCCCGCGAGGTCGCGCAGATCGCGGACAACGTGGTGGTCAAGGTGCCGCTCATCCTCGACGGCATCAAGACCATCAAGACGCTCTCGGACGAGGGCATCCGCACCAACTGCACGCTCTGCTTCTCGCCGACGCAGGCGCTCATCGCCGCGAAGGCCGGCGCGACGTACATCTCGCCGTTCATCGGCCGCCTGGACGACATCTCGTCGGACGGGATGAAGCTCATCCGCGAGATCGTCCAGATCTACGACCAGTACGGCTACGAGACCGAGGTCCTCGCGGCCAGCATCCGCCACCCGATGCACGTCGTGGAGTCCGCGCTCGCCGGCGCCGACGTGGCGACGATGCCGCTGGACGTGATCAAGAAGCTGCTCAAGCACCCGCTCACGGACAGCGGCCTGGAGCGCTTCCTCACGGACTGGGAGGCGTACCAGCAGGAGATCGGGCAGTAGCCCGCTCGCCCCGCTGGCGGCCGCGGTCGCCAGCGGGAGGCGCGTCCCCTCGCGCGGACACTCCGCCAGCCGGTGGCGCTAGCGCTCGCCGTTGGGCACGTTCATCGGGTCTGGCGGGAGCGTGATCCGGACGCGCTGCGGTCCGTCCGCGCCGTCCACGAACCGGACGGGCGGCCCCGGCGGCTCCGTGCCCTGCACGATCACGAGCGTCCCCTTCCGCCCCGGCCCGACCTCGGCCCAGTTCCAGAGCCAGCGCGCGTCCGCCTCCACGAGCCGGATGCAGCCGTGGCCCTCGGGCGGGCCCGTCGGCACCACGTCGTACTGGTGGAGGTGGATGCCGCGCGGGCCGTGGATGTTGAGCACGTAGCGCATATGCCAGACCTCGCCGGGCGGGGCGGCGGTCGAGTTGCGCGCGAGCTCGCGCCAGTTCATCGTGAAGCGTCCCGTAGGCGTCGGGGTGGAGGCTTTGCCGGTGGAGGCGGGGCCCCAGCGCACGAGGTGGCCGTCTTCGTAGGCCGCCCACGTCTGCGTCGTCTTGTCCACCACGACCACCTCGCCCACGCCGTAGGCGCCCAGCCAGAACGGCGGGTACGGCGCGAACGCCAGCGCGCCGAGGTCGAAGTCGGCCGGATCTGCCGGCAGCACCAGCTCGTCGCCGATGCGGAGGTCGCCGGGCGGCGGGCCGCCGAGGAGCTGCGCGAGGAGCAGCCGCCGCCGTCCCAACTCGGGGTCGCCCTCGCCGACGTGCTCGTAGAGCGCGTGCCGCGCGCGGACGGCGTTGCCGGAGGGGTGCTCCACGCGGTAGCGCGCGTACCGGATCGGCGTCTCCGGGACGAACCCGGGACGGTCCAGGATCTCGCCGAGGACGACCTGATCGTAGGTCTGCTGCGCGAGCGCGGCGGGCGCCAGCAGGACGAGGAGAAGGGGGAGGAGTCGCATCGGGGAGGAACGAGGGCGGCGCGGCGCGGCTCCCGCTGGCGGAAGCGGTCGGCGGAGCCTAGCCCATCGTGTCCAGGTCGGGTGTGAGGGCCGGGGTGCCGAACGAGGTGCCCACGTCCAGCGCCGCGCGCACGAGCGGGTCGTCCGCCTGTACGAGCTTGGTCTTGTCCGCGACCTCGGCGAAGGGGACGGCGGTCATTTTCCCATCGCGCCGGGCCACCATGACGCCGTTCGCGCCGTCCGCCACGAGCTGTGCGGCGTACGTCCCGAATCGTGTGGAGAGCACGCGGTCGAACGGGGTGGGGGAGCCGCCGCGCTGGACGTGCCCGAGGATGGTGGTGCGGACCTCGCTCTCCAGCTGCGCCTCCAGCGCCGCGCCGAGCACCTGGCAGGCGCCGCCCAGCCGCACCGGGTCCGGGGAGCCGGGGATGGTCTTTGCGACGGCCATCTCGCCGCCCTCGGGGTGCGCGCCCTCGGCGATGGAGATGATGGTGAAGCGCTGGCCGCCCGCCTCGCGGGCTTTGCAGACGCGGAGCACCTCGTCCAGGTGGTAGGGGAACTCTGGGAGCAGGACCACATCCGCTCCCGCGCCGACGCCCGCGTACAGCGCGATCCATCCCGCGTAGCGGCCCATCGTCTCGCAGATCATCACGCGGTGGTGGCTCTGCGCCGTGGTGTGGAGGCGGTCCATGGCCTCCGTCGCGATCATCGCGGCGGTGTCGAACCCGAAGGTGCGGTCCGTGCCCACCAGGTCGTTGTCGATGGTTTTGGGCACGCCGACCATGCGGAGGCCCTTCTGCTGGAGCCGGTGCGCGATGGACATCGTGCCGTCCCCGCCGATGACGACGAGGGCGTCCAGCCCGTGCTCGCGGTAGACGCCAGCCGCGCGGTCGCTCACGTCCGCGCCGTCCTCGCGCCAGTACTGGAAGGGGTTGGCTTTGTTGGACGTGCCGAGGATGGTGCCGCCGAGCGTGAGGAGCCCGCTGGCGTCCGCCCAGCCGAGCGGCTGCGTGTCGTTCTCGATGAGGCCGCGGAAGCCGTCCACGAAGCCGACGACCTCGGCGCCGCAGCGGTGGATGAGGGACTTGGTGACGGCACGGATGACGGCGTTGAGGCCGGGGCAGTCGCCGCCGCCGGTGAGGACTCCGACGCGCATGGGGACGGGAAAGGCTCGGGGCGCTGGCGGAGAGCGCCAGCGGGAAAGGGGGAGCCGTATCCTAGGGCCGTTTCGCCCCCGATGCCATGCGCGCCCTCCGCCTCTTCGCCGTCCTCTCGCTCGCCCTCGTCCTTTCGGGATGCTTCCAGGTCCGCACACTCGTGCGCCTCAACGCCGACGGCAGCGGGACCGTGGAGGACCGCGTGCTGATGAGCTCCGCTATCAACCTCGTCACCATGATGAGCGGAATGGGGACCGGCATGGACACCCCGCCGCCGGAGCAGCCGTACGACGAGGCCGTCCTCCGCGCCCGCGCCGAGGAGATGGGCGCGACGTTCGTCGGCGTGGAGGAAGAGGACATTCTGTTCGGCACCGGCTACGTGGTGACGTACGCGTTCGAGGACGTGAACACGCTCGCGCTGACCTCGGACCCGTCGTCGTTCTTCCCCGAGGAGATGCGGAGTGAGATGCGGGGCGAGATGCCGCTGGGCGGCTCGGAGGAGCCGTACACGTTCGCGTTCGCGGACGGCGATCTCCAGATCGTGGTCCCGCAGACGGACCTGGAGGAGATGGCCGAAGAGGACGAAGTCGCGGAGGATGCGGCGCCGGCGCGGGACCCGAAGAAGGGCGGCGCGGAGCGCGAGTCCGCCGACATGGGAGAGGACGCCGGCGGCATGGCCAGCGCGATGGGCAGCGCCGCGCTCGTGCTCGCGGACATGCGGTTCACCGTCGCGGTGGAGCTCCCGAACGAGGCCGCCCAGACGAACGCGTCGTTCATGGACGGGCGGACGCTCACGCTCTACGACATGGACTTCAACCAACTGCTGGAGAACCCCGAGGCGTTCGACCAACTGGAGGGCCTCAGCCCAGCCGGCCCTCCGGACTTCCCGACGGCGATGCGCCTGCTCTCGGAGATCCCGGGCTTCACCTTCGAGTCCGAGCCGACGGTCACGGTCTCGCTGCGGTAGCCGCGCGCTGGCGGTCGCGCTCAGCGGGTGCGGCTGTTGACGGGAGCCGCCAGCCGGAGCGCTACTCCATCGGGGAGGCGTCGCGGCGGCGGGTCTTGGAGACGCCCATGAGCACGCCGAGGCCGAGGAGGATCACGCCCGTCGCGCCGATCCAGGCCGCGGGCACGCCGGCGAGGTGCATCGCCATCGCGATGCCGCCGGTGAGGATCATGAAGCCGATGAGGTAGACGCCGAGGGAAGACATAGCCGGGGTGGGAAGGGAAGGGCTTCAACCCTCCGATCCGCCCGGTCGGGTCCGCCGGTGCATTCAGTCTGCACCCCGGGAACGATCGCGCGACGCCCCGCGCTGGCGGAGGCCTTCGGCCAGCGCGACGGACCCCGTCTCACCCGCCGAGGCGGGCCGCCAGCCGGACGAACAGCCGGCCGTCCAGCGTGGCGCCGAGCGGGTGGGTTTGCTCGGGTGCGCCGAGCACGTTGCGGCCCGTGAGCGTCGCGGTGAAGGCGCCGAACGTGTACTCCCCGCCGAGGTCCAGCAGGAGGGCGGCGGGTACGTCGGGCTCGGGCCAGCCCTCCCAGTGGGTGGCGGAGCGCCATTCCAGTCGGGCGCGAAGGTTCAGCTTCCCGTCGGGCGAGTGCTCCGCCAGCGCGCCGAGGCGGACGGCGGGCTCGCGGTCTCGTGCGGCGCGGAAGGCGTTGTCTCCGGCGAGAACGAGGCGGGTGCGGGTCCACACCTCCGCCCGTGTAAATGTCCGGGGGGGGGCATCGAATACGACGTTGTGCCGAGAGAATCGCATCGCGATCTCGGCACTGGCGGCTGCGCCCTGCGCCGGAACGGCTCGAACTGGTCCTCCCACCGCTATAGCGTCCTCCACAAGCTGGAAGGACGGTAGGAGAACCGTTTCGCCCTGCCGGGCCTCTACGTCCACTTCTGCACGGAGCCAGACAGACTGCTGCCGCCACCTCAATAGATCGGGGGGCTCTGCCCACAGACGCTCGGCGGTCGCGTTCAGCGAGAAGGACTCGACGGGGCGGGGGGCGCCTTCCAGCGCGAGCGGCGTCGCCTCGGAGGCGAGACCGGCGTAGCCTCGCGAGACCCAGAACGGAAGGCCCGGCACGGCCTCGGGCAACTGGCGGTCGGCGCGAGCGAGCGCGGAAATAGAGACGGGGCCGAGCGCCGCGGTGCGCGGGCGGACGTCTACGCCGCCCCCGATCCCGCTCGGTCCAGCCGAGAGCCGGGCCCCGTAGAAGAGGATGCCGCCCGGCGCACGTTCCGTGCCCACCTCGCCCCAGAGCACCGAGCCGTCTGCGAGGCCCAGGCCAGACGCCCACATCGGGCGGACCCGAGCAAACGTGCGTATCTGAACAGGCCGGAACCGACGGGTGATGCTGAGGTCCGCCGACGCCTCCTGCCAGTTGGGGCCGGGCACCTCCAGCGCGCTCCACGAGGGGCGGTCCAACCACGCGCCCGAAACCCGCGCCCTGTACCCGGTCCGCCCTGCCCAACCGACGACCTCCGCGCCGAGGTGACGGCGTAGCGTCGGCACTTCGCGGCCGAGCGTCTCTTCGAACGGCAGGTCTTCTGCAACGAGCCCATCGACGCGGACCATGAGGGGATAGAGGTCCAGCGTGCTGGTCCCGACGAGCCCCTTCCGTTTTGGAAAGCGCCCCTCCACCGCATCGAACACGCGAGGCGCGATGGCGGGGTCGGTCGGGAGGAAGTCGCGCCAGCGGACGGACGTGAGGCTTGAGCCGAGCGAGAGAGTCGCTTCGTAGTCCGGTCCGATCTTGTCCACGTTTGGAAGGCTCGGATCCAGGTAGCGGAGCGGCCCGGGGTCACCGGTCTCGTTGCCGACCTCGGCCGCCAGCCGGAGGCCACGGCCCTGCCCCGTGTTCAGATCGCGGAGCACCCGGACCACGCCAGGGCAGCGCTCGACGACCTGCGCATCTGTACGGGGGCGCCACGCGAGACCGCCGTCCGACAGGATGGTGGTGGTTCCGATGCCCTCCGTACGGAGGGCGCGCCCGGTCGGACCTACGTATCGCGCGCCGAACCCGTCTGTAGTCATCGTGTGGACGCTCGCGAGGTCGCGCGTCGCATCGTGGGGGGCTGCACGGTAGGCCGCCTCCCCGGCAGCGCACGTCGGGTACCCGATAATCGTCTGCGCCCCCGCCCCGCTGGCGGACGCGATCAGCGCGAGCAGGAGCCCGAGCCGCCTCATCGATTGCCGAGCCGAACCGCCAGCCCGGCGCTGGCGGTTGCGGTCGTCGCGAGGGTGGAGAAGAACGTGCGGCGCACGCCGCCTTCCGCCCACACCTCCAGGCGGCCGGTGATGGGCGCGCCTGCGCGGAGGTACGCCCCCGCGACCACCTCGCTCTCGCTCGAGAGGTTGCCGCCGAACTCGCCGCCGTCGTCGAACGCGTACCGCCCGGCGCCGACCTCCGCGCCAGGAGTCAGGCGGACCGGCCCGAGCGCGAGCACCGGCCCCCAACCCAGCGTCGCGACGAGCGCGGTGAAGTCGGGGGCGTCCTCGCGCGTGGCGTCGTGCGTGGCGAGGTCCAGCGAGAGGCGCGTCTCGCCGCCGTACATCGGGAGGAGGATCTGGCCCGCGAGGCCCGGATGCGCCTCCCACGCCGGTCCGAGTTCGCCCGTCAGTGGCACCGTCGCGCCCGCCGCCAGCCGGACGGGCTGCGCGCTGGCGGTGGCGGTGAGGAGAGCCGCCAGCGCGGCGAGAAGAGGGACGCGGGACATCGCGACAAGGTCGCTATGCGTCCGTGTCGTCGTCGAGGGCGTCGTCTTTGACTTCCTGCAGGTAGGCGAGCGCGGCGGCTTCGTCGTCCAGCGGGAGGTCATCCCAGAAGACGGCGTCTTTGATGGCGCCCATCGCGCGTTTCTCCGGCCCCTTGAGGAGGCGGACCATGTGGTGGAAGAGCCCGGCGCGGTAGACGGCCTCCTCGCGCTGCTCCTCCACCCAGGCGAAGGCGGGATCGTGCTCGTTGGGCACGTCGCCCTCCAGAACGGCCTCGCGGACCCACTCCTTCAGGATGCCGACGGCGATGCCCTCGGGCAGGTCCAGTCGCTGCTTGATCTCGTCGCCAGAGACGGGCGGCTCCCAGTTGCGCATCCGGTCCTTCTCCTCCACCTCGCGCATCTTGGCCTCCACGCGGTCGAACCCACGGAGGTAGCGGCGTTTCCGCTTCTCGTTCTTGCTCGTCACGTCGGCGCGGACGAGCATCATGAGGTCCTCCACGTCGTCGCCGGCTTCGAAGAGAAGGCGGCGGACGGCGGAGTCTGTCACGTCCTCGTCCACGAGCGCGGTGGGGCGGTGGTGGAGGCGGACCATGTCGCGGACGTAGCTCAGCGGCTCGCCGAGGGGGAGCTTGAGGCGGCGGAAGAGGGCCGGGATGTTCTTGCGCGCGCCGCGGTCCTCGTGGCCGTGGAAAGTCCAGCCGGTGCCGGGCGCGAACCGCTTGGTCTCGGGCTTGGCGATGTCGTGGAAGAGCGCGGCCCAGCGGAGCCAGAGGTCGTAGCCCTCGGCGCGGACGCCCGTCCGTCCGGCCTCCGCCTGCGCCAGCGCGAGGTTGTCCACGACCTCCAGCGTGTGGTAGAGGTTGTCCTTGTGCTTCACGCCGCCGACGGCCTCCACGCCCGCGAGCGCCGCCAGCTCGGGCAGCACGAGGTCCAGCAGGCCGGTCTCGTGGAGCACGCTGAAGCCCAGCGAGGGCAGCGGCGAGGCCAGCATCTTGCCGATCTCGTCCGTGATCCGCTCCTGGCTCACGATCTCGATTCGCTCGGCTGACTGGCGGATGGCCTCCATCGTCTCGGCCTCGATGCGGAAGCCGAGCTGGGCGGCAAAGCGGGCGGCGCGGAGCATCCGCAGCGGGTCGTCCTCGAAGGTGACGCGCGGGTCCAGCGGCGTGCGGAGCAGGCCGGCGTCCAGGTCCTGGAGGCCGCCGTGCGGGTCCTCTACCTCGCCGTAGCGGTCCGCGTTGAGGCAGACGGCGAGGGCGTTGACCGTGAAGTCGCGCCGCGCGAGGTCGTCGGCGAGCGTGCCGTCTTCCACGACGGGCTTGCGGCTGTCGCGGCGGTAGCTCTCCTTCCGCGCGCCCACGAACTCGATGACGAGGCGGGTGGTCGGTTCCGAGTCTCGAGTTCCGGGTTCCGGGTGGTTCTCGTCCCGCTGGCGGGTGCGGTCAGCGGGAGCGTCGGGCTCGCCGGGAGCGTCCGCCAGCGCGTCGGGGTCCGAACTCGGAACGGAGAACCCGGAACTCGGAACCCGCAAGGTGACGGCGGCGGTGCCGAAGGTGGCGTACACCGCGGGCGCCTTCGCGCCGAAGGCCTTCGCGACGGCCTCGGCGAGCCGGATGCCGACCTGCCCCTCGCCCTCGGGGTCTACAGCCACCACGTCCAGGTCCACGGTCTCGCGGCCGAGCAGCGCATCGCGCACGGCCCCGCCCACGGCGTAGGCGCGCACGCCGAGGGCATCGGCGGCGGCGCCGACGCGGCGGAGGACGGACTCGAACGGGAGGCGGATCACTGCGAAGGCGGAAGGCGGAAGGCGGAAGGCGGAAGGCGGAAGGCGGAAGGCGGAAGTTGAGAGCGAAGCCGGCCCCCGTCTTCGATTTCCGTGCAGAGCCGCCGCCCGCTGGCGGTCGGCCCCGGCGAGAACGGGTCGCTTCCAGTCCCCAGTCCCCAGGCCCCAGTCCCCAGTCCCCAGCTACCGCAGCGCCTCCAGCACGCGCTCCGTCAGCCGCATCAGCGCGACGGCGTCGGGCAGCGCGAGGGCGCCGGGGTCGCTCGTGGGCACGCGCCCCGCGAGGACCGTCGCGACGAACGCCGCCAGCCCGGTCGCCTCGGGGGCCGGCACGTCGTCCGCGCCCGCGATGCAGACGGGGCCGCGGAGAGATCGCGCGCTGAGGCGGATGCCGCCGCCGCTCGCC
>DUBD01000079.1:15182-20997 GCA_012960515.1 Bacteroidota bacterium
GTGCCTGGGGCCGCGGCAGGGTTTCCAGGAGGAGGGCCAGTGCCAGGCGGCGGAGCGGCGCTGCACCCCCCACCCGTCGCAGGGGGTGGCCCGCCGCCGCTCGCCGCGAGGCGGGCGCTCGGAGGCCAGCCTTCGGCCTCGTCTCGGATGCCGATGTGGGCGTAGGCCCCGGAGCGGAACCGGAGGCTCGCCAGAACCGCGCGGAGGCGCGGCCCGTCGCGGTCGGCCTGGGCGTCCAGACGGGCGACGGCCTCGGTCCGTGCGAGCGCCATCACGACATCCAGTGCGCCCGCCAGCCGGCGGGGCCACGGGAGGTCCAGCCCCTCGGTGGGGTCTGCGCCCGCGAGGTCCAGCGCGATGGTGCGGGCAGCCCACCCGGCCGGCCGCGCCGCCACGAGGGCGTCCACGGGGAGCGGGCGCTCCACGGCCACCTCGGCACCGGCCTCCTCGGCCCGCGCCGCCAGCGCCTCCGCCTCGGCCACGCTCGCGGCTGGCGGCCACGCGGCAAAGACGTGAGCGCCCTGGTTGAGCGCCTCGCGGACGTCGTGCGCCCGCACGGATGCGTCGCTGCCGACTGCGACCACGCGGACGTCCCGCGCCAGATCGCTCACGCTCGCGAACGGCATCGCGCCGGTCTCGCGCGCCCACGCGGCCGTCGCCTCCGTCGTCTCGCCGACGACGCCCGCCAGCCGGGCGCCGGCGGGCACGGGAACGCGGTGCGGCCCCACGAGGCCGAGGGGGAGGGGGGCGGACATGCGGTCAAGCTAGCGGCGCCGCGGTCACCGTCCTATGGCTGGGCCTCGGCCGTTTCGCACGCGGGCATCTCGCCCGTCGTCAGGAAGCAGGCCACGAGGCGGCCGACGGAGGGCTTGTTCATGATGAACGTGTGCCGCGAGCCCACGACCACGTGATCGGCGCCCTCCAGCCGGCTCTCGTCCACGGTCACCTTCCCGTCGCGGTCGCCCGCGATGACGGCCACGTCCACGCCGTCCATTGGCCCGAGCGCGGCGACGGTGCTGTTCTCTGTCCGAAGCTCGGAGATGGGGCGGAGCAGCCAGCCGACCCACCGCGTGAGGCGGTCGGCTTCGTGGGAGCCCTGGTTGGGGGGCGCGAGCATGACCACGCGGCCCATCCGCTCCGGCGGGTCCGAGGCCACGAGCTGGCGGACCACGATGCCGCCCAGGCTGTGCGTCACGAAGTGGACGCACGGCGGGTCGTGCCGCTCCACGGCCTCCGCCAGCTCGGCGCGCACGTCCCCCGCGATGGTCGCGATGTCCGGCCCGAAGCTGCTGTAGCCCACGTTCAGCGTGCGGTACCCGGCGCGATGGAGCCGGTACTGCAGCAGCGCCATCGAGAACTCGCTGCGCCCCATGCCGTGCACGAGCACCACGAGCTCGCGCGGCTCGCCGTCCGCCGCTGGCGGGGCGCTGGCGCAGGCCATGAGCGAGACGAGGGGGAGCAACACGAGGAGGCGGCGCATGGCCCGAGGGTACGCCGCACGCCGCCGAAAAGTTGAGCCCGCCCGGTTCCGCGGCTACGCCGGCCCGATGGTCTTGTCCGCAGCGGGAGGCGTCGGCTCGGGCGTGGGGGCGGTGTCGCCGCCGCTGTCGTGGGTGCGGAGCGCCGCCAGCGCCTCGCGCGCGGCCCGCTGCTCCGCCTGCTTCTTGGAGCCCGCGCGGCCCCGTCCGAACGGCGTGCCGTTCACGTACGCTTCCACGGTGAACGTGCGGTCGTGGCTCGGGCCTTCCTCCGCCACGACGTCGTAGGTGGGCTGGCCCATCGCGCGGCCCTGCACGTACTCCAGGAGCTGGCTTTTGAAGTTGGTCCGCTGCTCGGCTGCGGCGTCCAGGTCCACGCACTTCTCCAGCACGCGGTTGACGAACGCCCGCGCCTCGCCGAACCCCTGGTCCAGGTACACCGCCCCGACGACCGCTTCGAAGGCGTCCGCGAGGATGGTGGGCGTCTGGCGGCCGCCCGAGGCCTCCATGTTCTCCGAGAGCAGCACCAGATTGTGCAGGCCGAGCGCCTCGGCGAAGCGCGCGAGCGTCTTGCCGTTGACGAGGTTGGCGCGCGTCCGCGTGAGGAAGCCCTCGTCGCGGTCGGGGAAGCGGCGGTAGAGCCGCTCCGCCACTGCCGCCCCCAGCACGGCGTCTCCCAGGAACTCCAGCCGCTCGTTGCTCTCCGTGCCATCCGTGGGCTGGCCGCGGAAGATGGAGCGGTGGCGGAGCGCGTGCTCGTAGAGCTCCAGGTCCCCGACCGGCATCCCGACCAGCCGTTCGATGTCCACGCGCAGGACGCCGCCGGAGGACGCCTCCGCGGTGGTGCTGCCGCTCCGCTCACGGAACCGGTCCAGCCCTTTGCGGAGGGGGCGGACGGGCGCGCGGAGCGCACCGGCGACCGCGCTACGGGCGGCGCCCGTCCACGAGCGGAAGAGGCGAGAGCCTCGGTGGGAAAGATCGGACACGGGGAGTCGCGAACGCGGAATAGGCACGGGGCGCCAGGGGCCGCAATGTCCCCACGCAATGGCGCGAGGGCAAGCGCAGCCGGATCCCCGCGTCCCGCCGCGGGTCCGATTCCCCCGCCTCTCCACACCGTCCATGCCCACGTTCACGACGCAGAACCCCGCCACCGGCGAGACCCTCGCGATCTACGAGGCCGCCTCCGCCGCCGGCATCGACCGCGCGCTCCAGACCGCCGCCGATGCCTTCGAGCGGCACCGCCAGCAGAGCGTGGAGAGCCGCGCTGCCGCCCTCGTCCGGCTGGCGGACGCGCTGGAAAGCGCCGCGGACGCGCACGCCGCGCTCATGACGCGCGAGATGGGCAAGCCGCTCGCGCAGGCCCGCGCCGAGGCGGAGAAGTGCGCGTGGCTCTGCCGGTTCTACGCCGAGCACGGCCCCGCCTGGCTGGCGGACGAGCCCGCCGAGACCGAGGCCTCGCGCTCGTTCGTCGCGTTCGAGCCGCTCGGGGCGATTCTGGGCATCATGCCGTGGAATTTCCCCTACTGGCAGGCTTTCCGCTACGCCGTTCCCGCCATCCTCGCGGGCAACGTGGCCGTGCTCAAGCACGCCGAGAACGTGCTCGGCTGCGGAGACGCGATGGCGGACCTCTTCCGCGAGGCCGGGTTCGAGCTGGGCGTCTTCCAGCACCTCGTCGTGGAGGTCTCGCAAGTAGAGAGCATCATCCACGACGACCGGATCGCGGGCGTCTCGCTGACGGGCAGCGTGGGCGCGGGACGCGCAGTGGGGAAGCAGGCCGGCGAGGCGCTCAAACCGTGCGTGCTGGAGCTCGGCGGCTCGGACGCGTTCGTCGTGATGGAGGACGCGGACCTGGACGCGGCGGTCCGGACGGCCGTGGTGGCGCGGACGCAGAACAACGGCCAGAGCTGCATCGCGGCCAAACGGTTCATCCTCCTTCCGGAGATCGCCGAGGCGTTCACGGAGCGGTTCGTGGGCGCGATGGCCGCGCTCCGCCTCGGCGACCCGACCGACGATGCCACCGACCTCGGCCCGCTCGCGCGCGAGGACCTCCGCGACGGCCTCCACGAGCAGGTCCAGCGCCTCGCGGCAGAGGGCGCGACGATCCGCACCGGCGGCGAGGTCCCGGACCGCCCCGGCTGGTTCTACCCGCCGACCGTCGTGACGGGCGTGACGGAGCACATGCTGCCGTTCCGCGAAGAGCTGTTCGGGCCGGTCGCGTCCGTGACGGTCGCGGAGGACGAGGCGGACGCCCTGCGGCTGGCCAACGCGACGCCGTTCGGGCTGGGCGGCTCCGTGTTTACCGCGGACCGGGCGCGCGGCGAGCGGTTCGCCCGCGGGATGCGCTCGGGCGCGGCGTTCGTCAACGAGATGACCAAGAGCCACCCCGCGTTGCCCTTCGGCGGCATCCGCCAGTCGGGCGTGGGGCGGGAGCTGGCGCGGCCCGGCCTCCGCTCGTTCGTCAATGAGAAGGCGGTCTGGGTGGACTGAAAGAGTCGGTCGCGAGCGGCTGGCGGTGCCTGTCGGCGAGGCTCTGCAGGTGCGCCTCCAACGAGGCGCCAGGGGGCGGGCGGAGCGCCGTACGTTGCGGCGGTTCCACCGCACCGAGATGGAGTTGCTTCCCTTCATGCCCTTCCTCATCCCGATCGTCGCCATCCTGGCGTGGGCGGGAATCCAGATCTCCAAGAACCTCGGTGGCGGCCCACCGGACGAGTCCGAGCTGCACGAGCTCCGCGTGGACCTCGCCTCGCTCGGGACCGAGCTGGAGGACGCGCTCCGCGACCGCGAGAAGCTCCGAAAGCGGATCGAGAACCTGGAGGCCATCGTGACCGCGACGGACGCCGAGCGCCCGCTCCTCGACCTCGACGCGCTGCCGGACGCCGTGCCCGATGCCGCCGAGGCGCACCGCCAGCGCTCGCGCGCGTGACGCCTCGCGCGGGTGTTTCGCCGCCCGATGCCGAACGGCAATCGCCTCGGTGGCGATTCGCGACAGGTCCGTGACAGATAGCCCCAGGGGCGTCGGATACACTGCCTCCGGCCCACACCCCCTTCTGCCATGACCTCCCGTTTCCTTACCGCCGCCGCCGCGCTGGCGCTTCTCCTCACCGGTTGCGATGCCGCCACCGACCTGGACGCGCTCGCGTCGGAAGACGTCGAAGACGCCGCCGCCGCCATCGCGGAATCCGTCGCGCTGGACGCTGGCGGCGCGCTCGATGACGCCGCCTCCATGGCCGCCGCGCTCACGACGGATGCCGCCGTCTCCGGCGATGGCGTCCCGAACCGCCCTGGCTGCCAAGGCGACCGCGTCTACACGGACGCTGGCACCTGGCTCGTCTCCATCTCGTGCGAGCGGGGCAACCCGGACGGCCTCTTCTACCACTCCTTCGCCCGCGAGACGACGTGGCGCTTCCTCGATGCCGAGGGCACGCCGCAGGAGACGCCGTTCGGTGCCACCACCATCGAGCACGACGTGATCTCTGGGACGGGCACGCACCTCACGCCCCGCTTCTCCTCCGAGTTGGAGTCGCTCACCTCGGACCTCACGATCCGCGCCGTCTCTGACGACCTCGCGAGCGTGGACGGTACCTACGAGCGCGATGGCGTCCACGCCGTCTATGGCCGCGGAGATGCCGAGCGCGAGGTGGACTACGCCCTCTCGCTCGACCTCGACGAGGTCACCGGCCCGCGGGGCCGCCGCGACCGCTGGGCGGGCGCCGTTTCCGGCACCATCACCGGGCTGTACACCGCGACGGTGACCGCGAGCACGCCGGGCGGTGAGACCCGCACCCGCGAGGTGGAGCGCGAGTTCACGATCACCTTCACCGACGCTGGCGCGCAGCGCGTCGCTCGGGTCACCATTGACGGGCAGACGTTCGACGCGGACCCCGCCTCGGGCGAGCTGCTCTAACCTCGGCTCCGTTCCGTTCTCGCCGGCCGCTCCACTCGGGGCGGCCGGCGTCGGTTTATCGGAGCCGGTCCGGGTTCTGCGCGATGAAGTCCGCCCATGACTTCGCCGCGCCCGTAGCGCGCGGCCGCGGGGACGATCCGCCCGCAGGGGGCGGGGCCGTCGGGCGGCGGGCGGCGTGGCACAGCGCGACCGCCAGCGCGTCGGCGGCGTCTTCCTGCGGGGCCTCGGTCAGGCTCAGCCTCGCGCGGACCATGAAGCTCACCTGCTCCTTGCTCGCGCGGCCGTTGCCCACGAGCGCCTTCTTGACCTCGGCGGGCGCGTACTGCGCGACGGGCACCTCGCGGTGCATGGCGGTGGACAGGCAGCCGTCGAGGGCTACCTCCTCGCGCTCTTTCACATGTACCGACAGGTCTACCTCCACAAGACCTCGCGT
>DUBD01000079.1:21007-31555 GCA_012960515.1 Bacteroidota bacterium
GTGCATGGCGGCGAGCATGACGGCGGCCTGCGCGCGGCCCAGCTTCAACATGGACTGCGCGTTCTTGCCCATGAACGGGAGTTCCACCGCCAGTTCGTCCGGCGTGTGCGCGTCGATGGCGGCGAGGACGCCCTCGTAGATCTTCTGGAGGCGGAGCGCGTGGTCCAGGTCGCCCGCGAGGTGGATCGTCTGCGCGTCGATCGCGCGCTCGCGCCGGCCCGCCACCTCCACGGTGCCGAGGCCGGTGCGCCGCGTGCCGGGGTCTACGCCGAGGACGATCATGGGGATGGGGGGAGGCGGGAGCGAGGGATGGAGTGCATCCCCTGGGTATCCCTTCGTGGCCTATCCCTCGAGCGTTGCCAGCGTCTCATCGTCCATCTCCAGGGTGGAGTAGACGGCCTGAACGTCCTGGTGGTCGTCGAGTTGGTCGAGGAGGCGGAGCACCTTCGCGGCGTCGTCGGCGGGGAGGGCGGTGGTTGTGGTGGGGATGCGCTGGAGCCCGGCCTCTGAGGGCTCGATGCCGGCGTCCGCCAGCGCGGCCTGCACGTCGCCGAACGCTTCCACGGGTGCCTCCACGATGAACGTGTCCTCTTCGCGCCGGAGGTCTTCCGCGCCGGCGTCGGCTACGAGGAGGAAGAGCTCGTCTTCCGCGACGGCGGCGCCCTCTTCCGGCGCTGCGGGGATCTCGAAGATGGCCTTCTGATCGAACAGGAAGGCGACCGACCCGCTGGTGCCGAGGTTGCCGCCGGCCTTGGAGAACAGGCTCCGGAGGTCGGCGACGGTCCGGTTCGTGTTGTCCGTCAGCGTCTCCACGAACACGGCGATGCCGTTGGGGGCGTAGCCCTCGTAGGAGAGTTCCTCGTAGTCCGCGCCCTCGATCTCACCGGTGCCGCGCTTGATGGCGCGCTCGATGTTGTCCTTGGGCATGTTCTCCGCCTTCGCCTTCTCGACGGAGAGCGCCAGCTTGGCGTTCATGTCCGGGTCGCCGCCGCCGTCCCGCGCGGCCACCATGATGTCGCGCGTGATGCGGGCCCAGACCTTCGAGCGCCGCGCGTCCGCTACGCCCTTCTTGCGTTTGATCTTCGACCATTTGTTGTGGCCTGCCATGTCCGTCTCGGGCGGGTGTTACTCGCCGGAGAAGATACGGCTGGCCGCAAGGGGGCCCGGGCTACAGTCCCCAGATGGAGCGCGCGACGAGCGCCCCGAGCGTCGCCAGCATGACGAGGAGGGAGACGAGGAGGACGATCGTGTCGTCGCGCGAGGTGGAGTCGGGAGTCATCGCTGGAGAGGGGCAGCCGTGTCCTGCCCTCTGTCAGCATCGTGCCGCGTTCACGGAGGGGCGTTCACTCCGCGCTGGCGGAACGATTCGGCGCCGCTCGGACCGTCCGCCAGCGCGCGGCGTCTCGGCGTGGGACGCCTACCGCGCGACCGTCTCCCAGACCTCGCCGACCTCGTCGCCGTCGATCACGTACAGCTGGCGGCGCGTGGCGACGGCCACGCACGCGTGGTTCGGCACGAGGAGGACGGGGTCGCCCACGTCGTAGATGGAGCCGCCGGGGGTGTCCACCCAGCCATGCTCCTCGCTAAGCGCCGTGACGCGCGCGTGGGGGTGTGCAATCATCCTGCGGCGGCTGTAGAGCACCGTCCCGTACGTCTCCGATCCCGCGCGCCGGTCTGCTGTCAGGACCTTCTTGCCCGCGTCCGTGATGACGCGCTCCGTCCCATCGTCGAACCGCTCCTTGGAGACGACCGTCCCGATGCAGGTAAGCGCGCAGTCCTGCAACCGCGCCGCGCCGAGGGCCACCTGCGTGGCGTCGTAGAAGACGTACGTGCCGGGGCGGATCTCGGTCACGCGGAAGCCGGCCGCCTCGCGATTGGTGAAGTGCGTCACGCCCGGCGTGGAGCCGACGGAGATCTCGGCCGTCTGCGGCTCCAGGTACCCACCCTCGGCGAGCACCGCTGCGACGCCCAGCACGCGGTCGCGCTCGTCGTCCATGACGCGGCGGAGGGCGTCGTCTCGCGATTCGCCCTCGCGCGGTCCTGCGTAGCTGTCGCCACCGTGCGAGAGGAGGCCCGTGAGCGAGAGCCCGCTCGACTGGCGGACCTGCTCCGCCAGCGCGACGATCCGGTCGGTCTCCGTCCACGGGACGCCACAACGGCCGTAGCCCGCGTCGATCTCGATGAGCACCTCCACCGTGGGGCCGCTCTCGAACGCCTCCGCCGCCCGGCGAGCGCCCTCGCGGGTGTCCACGGTGAACGAGATGCGCGTCCCCGCCTCCGTCAGCGCGCGGAGCCGCGTCAGCTTGCCCGGCCCCACGATGGGCGTCGCGAGGCGGATGTCGTCGAAGCCGGCGGCGGCGAACGCCTCCGCCTCGTCTACCGTCGCGACGGTCAGGCCCTTCGCGCCCCGGTCGTGTTGGAGCCGCGCGAGGTCTGGGGACTTGTGCGTCTTCGCGTGGGGCCGGAGGGCGACCTCCATCGTGTCGGCGCGGGCCTGCATCGCGTCGAGGTTGGCGTGGAGGCGGGCGCGGTCCACGAGGAGCGCAGGCGTGGGGATCTCGGAGACGAGCATGGGACGGGGGAGAGGAAACGCAACCTACCCGAACGAGACGCGCCCGGCTCCCACTGGGAAACCGGGCGCGAAGGGCCGGAGGCCGAGGACACTACTTGATGAACCGGATGTTCAGCGGGTAGCGGTACCACTCGCCATCGTTGGACTTGATCGCTGCGACGATGCCGAGCACCAGCGCCGCGATGCCGAGCGCCATGATGGTCAGGAACCCGATCAGCACGAACATCAGCACCACGGAGGCGATAAAGCCGATGAACAGCGTGATCTGGAAGTTCAGCGCCTCCCGCGCCTGGTCCGCCACGAAGTCGGAGTCGTCCTTCTTGACGAGGTAGATCACCAGCGGCGCGATGAACCCGAACCCGAGCAGGGGGAGGAGGTGCGCGAGGAGGGCCATCGTGCGCTCGTTGCTGGAGGGGTCGTACTCGCCGTACTCCAGTCCGTAGGTGTCGAACTCGTCGAACTCCTCGGGGCGAGCGGTGGAAGGTCGGGCAGTGGGCTCCATAGCAGGGATCGGTCGGGCGTGAACGTGGGGCAGCGTACGGACCCTGGGCCGCGAGAGTTACCCCCGCGCCGATACAAAAAAAGAGCGTCCGACAGGGGGGGCTGTCGGACGCTCGAGGTCCGGGGAGCTTGGTGTGCTCTGCGGGAGGGCGGCGGTTGCAGAGCACGCTCGACCCGGACAGACGCAATGTAGCTGTGTCGTTCGGCCGCCCGGTGGGCATCTCGTGAAGAAGGGGGCGTTGCCGCGCGCTGGCGGCAGGCGCGAACGAGAAGCGCCCGGCCTCCGTGTGGAAGCCGGGCGCTCGGATCGGGGCCGGGCCGGATTAGATCTGGCCCATTGAGGCACGGAGCCGGTTGCGGGCGCGGTCGAGGTCGGCCTGGGCGGCCTCGCGCTCTTCGGCCGTGGCCTCCGCCAGCCGCTGGCGGGCGCGCTCTTCGGCGTCCTTCGCGCGGTTCACGTCGATGTCGGAGGCGGGCTCGGCCGTCTCCGCGAGCATGATCACGCGGTCGTCGAGGACTTCCACGAAGCCGCCGCTGGTGGCGAGCGTCACGCGCTCCCCGCTCGGAGTGGTCACGACGGTCTGCCCCACGCCGGTGGCGGCGAGCATCGGCGCGTGGCCGCGGAGCACCTCGAAGGAGCCCTCCACGCCCGGCGCGCGGAACGAGCGGGCCTCGCCGCGATACGCGGTCCGGTCCGGCGAGACGATTTCGACGAGGAGGTTCTGAGCCATGGGACTAGGGATTGGGGACTCGGAACTGGGGGGCGGAAGGGCAATCCCCGTTCGCCAATCCCCAGTCCCTCGGAGGCTACGCCTCCGCCAGCATCTTCTCGCCGGCCTCGATGACCTCCTCGATGGCGCCCTTGTAGAGGAACGCGGACTCGGGGAGGTGGTCCAGCTCGCCGTCGAGGATCATCTTGAAGCCGCGGACGGTGTCCTCGACCTTGACGTACTTGCCGGAGTTGCCGGTGAACTGCTCCGCCACGAAGAACGGCTGGGACATGAACCGCTGCACGCGGCGCGCGCGGTTGACGACCTGCTTGTCCTCGTCGGAGAGCTCGTCCATGCCGAGGATGGCGATGATGTCCTGGAGCTCCTTGTTGCGCTGGAGCAGCTCCTTCGTGTCCTGCGCCACCTTGTAGTGCTCCTCCCCGACGACCTCCTCCGTGAGGATGCGGGACGAGGAGTCCAGCGGGTCGATGGCGGGGTAGATGCCGAGGGACGCGATCTGGCGCGAGAGCACCGTCGTGGCGTCGAGGTGGGCGAAGGTCGTCGCCGGGGCGGGGTCCGTGAGGTCGTCCGCCGGGACGTAGACGGCCTGCACCGAGGTGACGGCGCCGTTCTTGGTGGAGGTGATGCGCTCCTGCATCACGCCCATCTCCGTGGCGAGGGTCGGCTGGTAGCCCACGGCGCTCGGCATGCGGCCGAGGAGCGCGGAGACCTCGGAGCCGGCCTGCGTGAAGCGGAAGATGTTGTCCACGAAGAAGAGCACGTCCTTGCCGCCCTGGTTGCGGAAGTACTCCGCGAGGGTGAGACCGGCGAGGGCCACGCGAGCGCGGGCACCGGGGGGCTCGTTCATCTGGCCGAAGACGAACGTGGCCTGGCTCTCCTGGAGCTTCTCCATGTCCACCTTCGAGAGGTCCCAGCCGCCCTCTTCCATGGCGTGCATGAAGGCCTCGCCGTACTGGATGATGCCGGACTCCAGCATCTCGCGGAGGAGGTCGTTGCCCTCACGGGTCCGCTCCCCCACCCCGGCGAACACGGACATGCCGTCGTGCGCCTTGGCGATGTTGTTGATGAGCTCCTGGATGAGGACCGTCTTGCCCACACCGGCGCCACCGAAGAGGCCGATCTTGCCGCCTCGGGCGTAGGGCTGGATGAGGTCGATGACCTTGATGCCGGTCTCGAACATCTCGACCGAGGTCGCCAGCTCGTCGTAGGACGGCGGCTCCTGGTGGATGGCGCGCGTGCCGGTGGCCTTCGGCTTGGGCAGGCCGTCGATCGGCTCGCCGATGACGTTGAAGAGGCGGCCGCGGACGGCTTCGCCGGTCGGCATCTGGATCGGGCTGCCAGTGTTGGCCACCGTCGTGCCCCGCGTGAGGCCGTCGGTGGAGTCCATGGCGATCGTGCGGACGCGGTTCTCGCCGAGGTGCTGTTGCACTTCGAGGACCAGCGTGCCCTCCTCGCGCTCGATGTGGAGGGCGTCGAGGATCTCAGGGACGGCGTCGGCGGGGAACTCGCAGTCGACGACGGGGCCGATGACCTGGAGGACGTCGCCAGTGGCGGTGCGGGGGGTCTCCATCAGGGGAACGGAAAGGGTCGGAATCCGGGACCGCGAAGCTAGCCTGTCGGCTCCGGTCGTCTCGTGAACGGGACGCGCCAGCAGGGCGAAGGTTTGGTGGAGAGCCGCGGGATTCGGGTGCCGCGCTCGCCTGGCGGCCCGAGCCCGAGCCCCCGAGACAGAGCGGGCCGCCCACCCATCGGCGGACGGCCCGTCGCGCTGGCGGTCGCCCTCGGGGAGAGGAACCGCCAGCGGGGAGCGTGCGGGGTTACGCGTCGGCCTCGGCGTCCTCCTCGGCCATCGCGTCGTCGCCCTGCAGGTCGGCCTCGACGCCGATCATGAGCGTGACGGTGTCCGCGACGATGACCTCGCCGGCGTCGTTGGTTTCGGCCCAGGAGAGCCCCCAGTCCTGGCGGTTGATCTCGCCAGACGCTTCGAAGCCGATCTTCTGGGTGCCGCCGATCTCAGCCGCGCCGAGGTACTCGCCCTGGAGCGTGACCGAGCGGGTGGTGCCGCGCATCGTGAGGTCACCGGTCATCTCGAAGGAGGTGCCACCGGTGGGGGTGATGCTCGTGGTCTGGAACGTGAGCTCCGGGTACTCGTCTGCGGCGAAGAAGTCCGGGGAGCGGAGGTGGCCGTTGCGCCGCTCGTTGTCCGTGTCGATGGAGGCGACCTGGGCGGTCAGCATCGCGGTCATGCCCTCCAGGCCGGTCTCCGGGATGGTGACGGTGCCGGAGAAGTCGTTGAAGGTGCCGTCCACGTTGGAGATGCCGAGGTGGCGGACGCGGAAGCCGAGCTCGGAGTGGGACGCGTCGATGGCGTAGGTGCCCGCGGGGATCTCGGCGGGGGCCTCGGCGACCTCGGTCGCGCCCTCCAGGGGCTCGGCGGTGTCGGTGTCAGAGGCGCAGGCGGAGAGGCCGAGCGCGAGGGCGCCCATGGCGAGCGCGCGGAAGGAGAACGTCATGGAAACAGGGGTGAAGGGGTCGGGACAACGGCTGCACGCCGGGGCGGGTGCAACGTTCCGAATACTTGTTGCACCAATCAATGTCTGGTGGGTTCCCGGATCTGTCGGGGAGGCCTCTGCTTCGGCGCGCCCCACTGGCGGTCGTGCTCGGCGGGAGCCGCCGCCAGCGGTCAGGGCACGATTTTGAGGATCACGTAGTAGCGCGTCGCGCCCGGCGCCGTGGCGAACGTGTCTACCAGCCGGGTCTGCAGCCGCAGGCCATTGGAGGCGACGAAGTCGTCGGCGAGCGGGAAGCCGAGGTCCTGGGGTTCGTGGCGGTAGGGGCCACCTTCGAGCGCCGTGCCGGAGCCCATAATGCCGATCAGGGTCGCGAGTGCGCTGTACGAGGTGCCGGCCGATTGGTGCTCGTCGGCGGCAAAGGTGCTGAACACCGCCGTCACCTCGCAGCCGGAGGCCGGGCACTCCACGAACACGTCCGAGGCGTTCGGCACGGTCGTGAGGGCGTCGTAGCCGGGGTGCGGGGAGGATTGGAGTTGCCGCCCTCGGATCCGCTCGAAGGACGGGGCCGCTGAAATCAGGTCGTTGAGCGCGGGGGTGAGATCCATGTCCTGTGCGGCGCGGTCGAGCACCGATGGTCTGGGCGCTGGAGGGGCGGGTACCGGCTCGGCGGGTGGTGAGCGTGTAGGCGCCGGTTTCTCCCGCGTCGTAGCTGGTGACGGCGACGGTCCACGTGCCCGGTGCCGGATCGTCGATCTCGATGCGGGAGTGGGAGCGGCTCCCGCTCCAGTCGTCGTTGGAGAGCATCTCGCCGGTCGGCGACTCGATGTAGAGGTACGGGTCGAAGTCGGTAGAGCGGAGGTCCACCATGAGCTGGCCTTCGCCCGCTACCTGCGTGGTGTGCTCATCGAAGCGGCGGCCGTCTTCCAGCAGCCGGTCGCTCGCGGTCAGGGTCCCGCGGATGGTCTGCGCGTCCGGCTGGCGGTCGGGCTCGGCGGGGCGCACAGGCGGCGTGGGGCCATCGGGCAGCGCCTCGTTCCACCCGCGGATCAAGCCTCGCGCGGCGTCGAGGGCCGCATCTCGATCGCGTTCCTCGAGGAACAGGACGCCGGTAGCCTCACGAGGACCGCCGTTGGAACAATCCTCCAGCCGAATGCCAGGTGCCTGGAACTGGAGGATCATCGTGCCGACGGCCTCTACTCGTGTGGCCTCGGTGACGGGAATGAGCACAGCGCACGCGCCCTCGTTCTGCCGCTGGAGCTGGATCCGATCGCCTCGCAGCGTCACCCGGTACTCTCCGTGCGCCTTGTTGTGGATCGCGCGGTCGAGTGCCGCGACGAGGTCCGCGCGCGAGTCAGAGGCCTCCGGCGCCGGGCGAGGAGCCGACTGCGCCAGCCCGGTCGGAGCCGCCAGCGCAGCGAAGAGAAGGGCGGCGAGGAAACGCATGGCGGTCCGGGGCAGGTGGTCGGAAAGATGCACGTGCCCCCGGGACTGCGCGCCCCCGCGAATGCGGGAGCCGTCCGCTGGCGGTGCCTCTCGGCGATGTGCACCGCCAGCGGGACGAGCGCGAGGCGACAGATCTCTGCTGGCTCCTCTCCGCTGGCTCCCTCCCGGTAGTCCTTACCCCGTGCTCTGCATGGCCGCGGCGATCGCGTTGAGGCTGAGGAAGAGCGTATCGCGCGTGGCGTCGTCCCCGGTCTCGCGCCAGCGGCGCATGAGCTCTACTTGCGCGACGTTGAGCACGTCCGTGGCGGGGTTGCGGTAGCGGATCGTCGCCGCGATGGCGGGGCTCGTCTCCAGCAGATCGTCCAGCGTGGCGACGCGGAGGAGTGCCATCTCGGTCGTGCTGGCCTCGGACTCCACCCGCTCGAAGGGGCGGACGTCGGTCCCGCCTGCCTCGGCGAGGGCGCTGTAGCGCCGCGCGACGGCCATCCGGGCGCGCGCCAGCTCGCGCCGCGCGTTCGCCACGACGGCGCGGAAGAACGGCCAGCTATCGTGCAGCTGGCGGAGGCGGTCCTGCTCGCCATCGCTGAGCGCTTCCGCCAGCGCGGTGCCCGCGCCGAACCAGCCCGGCGCGGTGATGCGCGGCTGCGTCCACGCGAAGACCCACGGGATGGCGCGGATGCCCTCGAAGTCCAGCGAGTCCGCGCCCTTTCGCGAGACCGGCCGGCTGGCGATGGAGAGCCCGGCGATGTGCGCGATGGGCGTCGCGTGGGTGTACCACGGCCAGAACTCCGGCGCGTCCACCAGGTCGCGGTAGGCGCGCATGGAGCGGTCCGCGATGCGCTCCATGAGCGCGGCGGCTTCCTCCCCCAGGCCCTCGGCGGGCTGGCGGTTGGCTTCGGCGAGTGCGAGGAGTTGCGCGTGGACGATCTGCTCCAGGTGCCGGTGCGCGATGCCGGGGAGCGAGTAGCGGAACGAGATGACCTCGCCCTGCTCGGTGAACCGGATTTTGCCGGTCTGCGCCTCCGCCGGGATAGAGCGGATGGCCTGTCCCGCGCGTCCGCCGCCGCGTCCCACAGTCCCGCCGCGGCCGTGGAACAGGCGGAGTTCGAGCCCAGCCTCGCGGCAGGCCCGCGCGACGGAGCCCTGCGCCTTGTGCAGCGCCCAGTTGGCGGCCCAGTAGCCGCCGTCTTTGTTGGAGTCCGAGTACCCGAGCATGACCTCCTGCAGGTCGCCGCGGGCGCGGAGGTGGGCGCGGTAGATGGGGTGCGCGAAGAGCGTCCCGAGGAGCGCCTCGCCGTGCTCCAGATCGGCGACGGTTTCCAGCAGGGGCGCCACGTCCAGCCCGGCCTCCACGGTTCCGTCCGGGAGGCGGCGCCACAGGCCGGCTTCCTTCGCGAGGAGCAGGACCTCCAGCACGTCGCTCACGGCGTCCGTCATGGAGATGATGTAGACGCCCATGGCCTCTTCGCCCGCCGCCGCGGCCACGCGCATGGAGCCGAGCACGGAGGCGGCGGACTCGCCCAGGTCGGCGTCTTCGCGCGCGAGGGGGCGGGCCGTTTCCAACTCGCGCGTGAGCACCGCCAGCCGGGCGTCTTCGTCCAGGCTCGCGTAGTCCTCTTCCACGCCGGCGTGCCGGAGCAGCGCCGCGACGGCCTCCTCGTGCACGCGGCTGTGCTGGCGGAGGTCGAGCGCGGCGAGGTGGAAGCCGAACGCCTCAGCCTGGATGCGGAGGTCCGCGAGGGCGCCGCGGTCCGCGATGGAGCCGAGCCCGGCCGCGCGGAGGGCGTCCGCCACGAGCGCGAGGTCCGCGCGGTAGTCGTCGGCGGCGTACGCCAGCGGCTGGCGGTCCAGGAGCGCGTCCAGCTTGGCGCGCATGAGCATGAGCTTGAGGCGGATGGGCTCGTGCGCGTTCTGCCGCCAGCGGCGGTCTTCCAGGTCCACGAGCGCCCGGTCGGCCTCGATGCTCTCCAGCAGCGCGTCGGGGAGATCGGCCTGGCGGTCGCTGACGCTGAGCGCCAGCCGGAGGCGGTCCAGCGCGCGGGCGTGGAGGCGGAGCGCGTCCTCACGATGCGCGCGGAGGGTCCACTCGGTGACCTCGGGCGTGACGTACGGGTTGCCGTCGCGGTCGCCGCCGATCCACGAGCGGTAGCGGAGGAACGGGCCGAAGGCCGGCGTCTCGCCCTCGGGGCCGTACGCCTCGGCGAACGCGCGGCGGAGGTCGCGGTGGATCTCCGGCACCACGTCCCAGATCGTCGTGGCGACGAAGTAGAGCCCGTTCCGCACCTCATCCTCGACGGTGACTTTGTTGGTCCGCACCTCGTCCGTGGTGAGGAGAAGGCGGAGGCGGTCCAGCGCCTCGCGCTCGGCCTCGTCGTGCTCGGCGGCGGAGAGGTCCGGGTCGCCGAGGCGGTCCAGGAGCGCGGCGGCCTCGCCCTGGTGGAGGAGGATGGTGCGGCGGCGGGCCTCGGTCGGGTGCGCCGTGAGCGTCGGGCGGATGTCCAGCCGTTGGACGAATGCGAGCGCCTCGTCCCGCGTGGCGCCCATGGCCGCCAGCTGGTGGACGGCCTCGGCGAGCGATTCCTTGCGCGGGGCCTCGGGCGTCGCGCGGAGCGCCCGCTCGCGGTTGACGCGGACGATCTCCAGCTGCTCCGCTTTGTTGACGAGGTGGAAGTAGGCCGTCAGCGTCCGGAGCACGTCCTCGATCTGGTCCGTCGGGACCTCCGTGAGGTGCTCGGCGAGGGCGTCCAGGTTGGTGCCCTCGCGGGAGAGGCGGAGGAACTCCGCGGCG
>DUBD01000080.1:0-9901 GCA_012960515.1 Bacteroidota bacterium
GGTGCTACCCGTCGGGATCGTGCCGCCGGGGCACGACGTGCGCGCCCACGCGGGGGTGCTGGTGGGGGCGGGGGCCGTCGCCGCGGTCTCGCGAGCGGACGACCTCCTGCTCCTGCTCCCGACGCTCTCGCGTTAACGCGCGAAGGCGGAACGCAGCGGTCCCAAACGCGGCGGACAGGTTAGGCGAGGAGGGGAGACGTGTCCTGTGGTGCGCCCCTCCGCCACCCCGTCCCGCCCACCGTGAACGAGACCACGACCACCCCCTCTTCCCTCGTGTACTTCCATGGCGCATGGGGGGCAGCGGAGCGGGGGGCCGTGGAGGGAGCCCTCGCGTCCGTCACGCCGCCGCACGTCTACGAGAGCTGGAATCAGAGGCTCGGTCACCTCTGGGTGGCCATCCTCCACGCTGACCGTTCGCTCACCGTCCGCCAGGGGATCGAGCACGTCAGCGGTCCGGACGTGGACGTGGTGATCCGGGACCTGGCCTCGCGGCGCTGGCGGTTCGGCTGGCGGTACTAACCGCGTGCCGGCACGGCGTCTTCGCGCGGCTCCGGGAGCGCCCACCACACGACCACCGCCATCACGAGGACCGTGGCAGTGGAGGCGAACGTGACGGTGCGGAAGCCGGCGTCCGCGTAGATCACGCCCGCGAGGAGCGCGCCGAGGCCCGTCCCCACCTGCCCGATCGCGATGACGAAGGACATCAGCGTGCCCCGCTGGCGGCCCGGCACGAGCGCGGTCATGAGCGCCTGGAGCGGGCTGGCGCGGAGCGCGAAGAGCCCCATCACGGCGACATAGATCGGGTAGAGTGCCCACCGTGGCCCGACTACGTACGTCACCGCCGCGGTCACGACCGCCAGCCCGAGGCAGGAAGACAGGATGATCGGCTTGCGCCCGGCGCGGTCAGAGAGCGAGCCCGCCCACGGCCCGATGACGATGCTCGCCATCCCGCCGATGAAGAACAGCGTCGCGATAAAGTCGACGGGGAGGCCGAAGAGCGCCAGCGGCTCGCCGAAGAGCGAGACGTCGAGCGGCTGCGTATCCGTCACCCACTGTGGGAGGAACGCGATGAACAGCCCGAGCCCGAGGTACATCAGGAAGTAGGTGAGCGCCGCCGCGCGGTTGCCCGCATCGGAGAGCAGGTCTGCGTAGCCCGTCACGAACGCGCGGACGCCGAGGCGGCTCTCGTCCAACTCCACGTCGGGTTGCGGCACGACGGCGAGCACGAGGAAGAATGAGGCGGTCATCAGCCCCGCGAAGGCGAGGAACGGCACGCGGAAGTCCAGTCCCGCCGCCAGCACGCGCCCGACCGGCACGCCGAGCACGATCCCGACCGGCACGCCGCTCATCACGATGCCCGTCGCCCAGCCACGGCGGCGGTACGGCACGGCATCGCCCACGTACGTCACGGCCGCGCCGGAGAGCATCCCGCCGCAGATCCCCGCGAGCACGCGCGCCGCCAGCAGCATCTCGTACGTCTGCGCGAGCCCGTGCAGCGCCAGTGCGCCCGCCAGCGCCCCGGACCCGATCAGCAGCACCCGCCGCCGCCCGATCCGGTCGGAGATCGGCCCCATCACGACGGCCGCCAGCGCGAGCGCCCACGAGTACGCGGAGACCAGCGTGCCCAGCAGGTCCGGCCCCGCGTCCAGCGCCTCGCCGATGACCGGGAGGACGGGCGTGATGATGATCGTCTGACTGGCGGCGGTGAAGACCAGGAGCCAGAGCGCGCCCAGTGTGGCGGCAGCACGCGGGGGGGCGCCGAGCCCGAGGTCTCCCAGGGCGGAGTCGGGATCGGTTGGTGAAACAGGCATCGGGGAGTGGACGCGAGCAGCGGCGGAAGGTTCGCCCGGAAGCCGAGCGTCTCAGCGGAGGTGGGGGGCGGCTCAGCCGAACCGCCAGCGGGAAGGTGCGCCGAGCGCGCGGGGAGGTGGGGGCGGAGGCTGTGAAGGGTCGGAGAACCGGCCCGGACGGGACAGGATCGTGCTCGGTAACACCCGTCTAACCTCCCGGTAACGACGGGATAAAGGGCGGGTAACTGGGCCGTAACTCCGCTCCGGGGAGCGGAGGGGTAGCGTGATAGCGGACGGGCTTGCCAGCCCCACTGGCACCCATTTCGCGCTCCCTCCCACACCCTTCCCCATGCGCACGTTGCTTCGCTGCCTCGCGCTGACCGTCGCCCTCGTCGGTCTGACCGCGGGCACCTCCCACGCCCAGACCGGCACGCTGGCGGGCGTCGTCGTCGACGCCGAGTCCGGCGAGACGCTCCCCGGCGCCAACGTCCTCGTCGTCGGTCTCGACCGCGGCGCGGCCACCGACCTCGACGGGGCCTACCGCATCCCGAACCTCGCCGCCGGCACGTACACGGTCCGGTACTCCTTCGTCGGCCTGGACACGCAGGAGGTCACCGGCGTCCAGATCACGCCCGGCGAGACGACCACGCTCAACATCGAGCTCGCCTTCGCCGACGACAACGAACTCGGCATGGTGACCGTCGCCGCCGAGGCTATCATCGAGCGGAACACCGAGGTCGGCCTGCTCCGGATGCGCGCCCGCGCGGCGCAGGTCTCGGACGCCATCTCCGCCGAGACCATCTCCCAGAGCGGCGCCTCGGACGCCGCCGACGCCGTCGAGCGCGTCACGGGCGTGAGCGTCCAGGGCGGGCAGTACGTCTTCGTCCGCGGCCTCGGCGACCGCTACGCCAACACGCAGCTCAACGGCGCCGTCCTCCCGACCGCGGACCCCGACCGCCGCGCCGTCCAGTTCGACCTCTTCCCGTCGAGCTTCCTGGAGAACATCGTCACGCTGAAGACCTTCACCCCGGACAAGCCGGGCAGCTTCAGCGGCGGCCTCGTGGACATCTCCACTAAGTCCTTCCCGACGGAGTTCTCCTCGTCGCTCTCGTTCTCCTCCGGCTTCGCGACCTCCGCCATCCCCGGCGAGGCGTTCCTCGTGGACCCGGTGCAGGGCGCCAGCCCCTTCCGCTTCGGCCCCGGCGGCCTCGCGCTGGCGGACGTCATCGGCGCGACGCCGCGCGAGGACTTCCTCCGCCCCACGACCCTCGTGGAGGGGCCCAACGGCCAGACCCAGGCACGGCGTGACGCCGCCGCCTCCGAGCGGATCGACGCGCTCTCCAACGCGCTCACGCCACAGATCGCCCCCGTGGAGGGCACTCTCCCGATCAACGGCAGCTTCGGCTTCTCGCTCGGTGACCAGATCACGATGGGCGACAACGCCCTCGGCTTCATTCTCGGCCTCACCGGCGACCAGAGCGCCAGCTTCTACGACAACGGCGTCTACGGCCGCGTGGAAGTGCAGGGCCTGGACTCCGACGGGGACGGCGTCAACGACGGGCTGGCGGTGGACACCACGCAAAGCCGGTCCGACGTCCGCGGGATGCAGGAGGCCACACTCGGCGGCATCGCGAACCTCGCCTACCGGCTCGGGAGCTACAACGAGTTCAACCTCAACACGCTGTTCTCGCACACCGCCGAGAGCGAGGCCCGCCAGGTGGCCGGCATCGACAACATCCTCCGCGAGGGCGCCGAGGTCACGGATGTCGCCACGAAGTACACCGAGCGCACGCTCACGGCGGTCCAGCTCAAGGGGGAGCACCAGCTGCCCGGCGTCAACGACCTCGAGATCTCCTGGCGCGGCAACCTGTCCGACACGCGGATGGACCAGCCGGACCAGCGCTTCGCCGCCATCCGGCGGAGCGTGAACGAGGACGGGGACGAGAGCTTCACGCTCGGTGGCACGCCGCCCGGCCCACAGCGCTACTTCCGCGACCTGGAGGAGACGCTCTACAGCGGCGCGCTGGACGTGACGCTCCCCTTCACCGCCTTCGGCGACCGCGCCGAGGCGAAGGTGGGCGGCCTCCTGGAGCAGACCGAGCGGTCCTACTCCGAGCGGTTCTTCTACTACGAGCTGGACCGCGGCGTGGCGCTGGCGGGGACCTCGGGCGAGGCGCTCGCGGACTACCTCGCGCCGGAAAACGTCGGCATCACGGCGGAGCCGGAAGAAGCGGGCGACCGCTACGAGTTCGGCCACTACCTCCTGGACGCGACGCGCGACCAGAACCAGTACAGCGGCACGTTCGACGTGGGCGCGGCCTACGGCATGGTGGAGCTCCCGCTCGGCCCGCTCCGCGCCATCATCGGTGCGCGCTACGAGCCGTCCCGCCTGTTCGTCGCCTCGGAAGCGCTCGCGCTGGACCTCCCCGCCAGCTCGGACTCCGTGGTGGTGGTCAACGGCCAGCAGTACCTCGGCACGGACCGGTCCTACAACGACCTCCTGCCCGCGCTCAATCTCGTCTACTCCCTCTCGGACGAGATGAACCTCCGGGCCGCCGCGACGCGCACGCTCGCCCGCCCGACGTTCCGCGAGATCGCGCCGGTCTCCTCGTTCGACATCGCCTCCGGCGGTGCGCTCGTCGGCAACCCGGCGCTGCAGCGGACGCTCATCTCCAACTTCGACCTCCGCTGGGAGTGGTTCAACCGCCCCGGCCAGATCCTCGCGATCAGCGGGTTCTACAAGGACCTGAGCAACCCCATCGAGCGGGTCATCCTGGACCCGGAGAACGGCTCCACCACGTACGAGAACGTGGACCGCGCGACGGTGCTCGGCGCCGAGTTCGAGGCCCGCCAGACGCTGGCCGGCTTCGGCCTCCGCGGCCCGCTGGCGGACCGGCTGGCGCTCGGCCTCAACCTGACCGTCGCCAACTCCGCCATCACCATCACGGACCGCGAGCTGGCGGCCCGCCGTCAGGTGGACCCGAACGCCGCGGACACCCGCGACCTCCAGGGTCAGAGCCCCTACCTGCTCAACGCCAGCCTCTCCTACGACAACGCGGACCGGGGCACCGCGCTCGGCGTGTTCTTCAACGTCGCCGGCCGCCGCCTCTCCCGCGTGGGCAACCCGCTGCCGGACGTCTACGAGGCCCCCTCTCCGCAGCTGGACCTCACGGCCTCGAAAGCCTTCTTCGGTGCCTTCACGCTGAAGGCCAGCGCCAAGAACGTCCTCGGCTCCTCCTACCGCGAGGTCTACGACCTCGACCAGGACGTCATCCCCTTCCAGGAATACAACCGGGGCACCCGGTTCTCCCTCGGCCTCTCGCTCGATCCCTCCTTCGGGTTCGCGCGGCCGGCCTCGGCCTCCGTGCCGAGCCCGAGCGCCGGTCCCCTCGGCAACTAGCCACCCTCTGCGCCGCCCCGACCTCCTGGACGGGGCGGCGCATCTTCTCTCCCTTCCCCCCACCATGAAGCGTCTCGCTACTCTTCTCGCGGCCCTCCTGGTCGCCCCCCTCGCGTCGGCTCAGACCCCGACGCAGACGATCTCCGCCGATATCACGTCCAACACCACCTGGAGCTCCAACGAGGTGTACCTCCTGGACGGCCTCATCTTCGTCCGCCCGGGCGCGACGCTGACCATCGAGGCCGGCACGGTCATCAAGGGCAAGGAAGTCCCCTCCGCCGCGACTGGCGACCTGGCCTCCGGCCTCGTCGTGATGGTCAACGCGGACATCGAGGCCAATGGTGAGGCGGACAACCCGATCATCTTCACCGCCGAGGCCGACAACGTCGCCATCGCGGACGACACGGACGAGAACGACCGCGGCCTCTGGGGCGGCGTCGTCATCCTCGGCCGGTCCACGACCAACAGCACGCCGGGCATCAACAACGTGGAGGGCATCCCCGCCTCGGACGACACCCGCTTCGGCTGCGACAACACCGTCTCCGGCTTCGAGTGCGACGAGGAGGACGACTCCGGCCACCTCCGCTACGTCTCCGTCCGCCACGCCGGCTTCGGCTTCGAGACGGACTCCGAGATCAACGGCATCACGTTCGGCGCCGTCGGCTCCGGGACGGAGGTGGAGTACGTGGAGGTGTTCGCCAACTCCGACGACGCCTTCGAGTTCTTCGGCGGGACCGTCCGCGCGAAGTACCTCATCGGTGCCTTCAACGGGGACGACACCTTCGACACCGACCGCGGCTTCCGCGGCGCGTTCCAGTTCGGCTTCTCCATTAACAACCCGGGCAACGACGCCGGCCGCTGCTTCGAGAACGACGGCGGCGTGAGCTCGCTCGGCGGCGAGGACGCGACCCCCTTCGCGCAGCCGATCTACTCCAACATCACCTGCATCGGCGCGGGTGAGGACGCGACGGACAGCGAACTCGGCGAGGACGAGAACTCCGCCGCTCTCCAACTCCGCGACAACACCGGCGGCAAGATCTACAACTCGATCTTCGCCGACTACCCGGGCTCTGCGGTCAACCTGGAGGCGCTCGGTAGCGGGGAGGACACGGAGAACCGGTTCGGCCGCAACCAGGAGTCCGACGACCTCACGATCCGGAACAACTACTTCTTCGGCTTCGACGCTGGCACCACCTTCGCCGCCCTCACGGACGACGACTCCGACAACTCTGCGACGCGGCAGGCGGAGATCGAGAGCGACCTCGCCGCGGCCAACTCCATCGCGGACCCGATGATCGTGGCGTACGGCTCCCGCGAGCAGGACGGCAGCCTGGACCCGCGCCTCGCCTTCGGAAGCGCCGCTGCCTCCGCCGCGGACTTCGGCTTCGACGCGCTCGACGACGACTTCTTCACCGAGGTGGACTTCATCGGCGCCTTCGGCCCGACGAGCAACGGCTTCCCGTTCTGGGCTGCCGGCTGGTCTGCGCTGGACACCATGGGCTACCTCAACGGCGACGTGACCGTGGCCAACGAGGACGACGCGCGCGCCGTGGCCTTCGGCCTCCGCGCCTTCCCGAACCCGGCCGCGGGCTCGGCGACGGTCGCCGTGTCCCTGGAGCGGGCGCAGGACGTCCGCGTGACGCTCCTCGACGTGCTCGGCCGCGAGGTCGCCGTCGTCCGTGAGGGCGCTCTCGCCGCCGGCACGACGGAGCTCGCGCTCCCGACCGCCGACCTCCCCTCGGGCACCTACCTCGTCCGGCTGGCGGGTGAGGCCGGCGCCCGGACGCAGACGATCCAGGTCGTCCGCTAACGGTCCGCGCTCCCCGGCTCCGGCCGGGGGCGCCCCGACAGCTCGGGCCGGCGGTGCCCGTCCAACCGGGTGGCCGTGCTCCGGCACGGCTGCCCTGCCGCCACCGAGCCACGCGCCGGCCTTTCCGTGGGAGGAGGGCCGGCGCGGTCCGTTGTGCGCCCTCGGCCATGCCGCCAGCGGGGCGCGCGCGCCCGCGCGGACGTAACGGAGCGGTGACGCTCTGGATACATGGCGGTGACGTGGAAGTGGTTGGTTTTCCACACCCTCATGCCACCTGCGACATGCCTCCCCGCCGGTACCGGACGCTGTTCCTCTCGGACCTTCACCTCGGGATGCGCGGCGCGCGCGCCGAGGCCGTGCTCGAGTTCCTCCGCCACCACGACGCCGACCGCTGGGTCCTCGTGGGCGACGTAGTGGACGGCTGGGCGCTCTCGCGCTCGTGGCACTGGCCGCAGGAGCACAACGACGTGATCCAGAAGCTGCTGCGGAAGGTCCGCGCCGGCGCGGAGATGGTCTACGTCCCCGGCAACCACGACGGCGCCGCCCGCCAGTTCGTCGGCATGACGTTCGGCGGCATCCTCGTGCAGCGCGAGTGGGTCCACGAGACCGCGGACGGCCGCCGCCTCCTCGTGCTCCACGGCGACGAGTTCGACGGCGTCGTCCGGCTGGCGCCGTGGCTGAGCAAGCTCGGCGCGCACGCCTACGAGTGGACGCTCAAGCTGAACCGGCCCGTGGCGGCGGTGCGGCGGAAGCTGGGCTACCCGTACTGGTCGCTCTCGGCGTACCTCAAGGAGCGGACGAAGCGCGCCGTGCAGTACATGGCGGAGTTCGAGGGCGCGGTCGCGCGCCGTGGCGCCGAGGCGGGCGTGGACGGCGTGGTCTGCGGCCACATCCACAAGCCGGAACTGCGCGCCTTCCTGCACGACGGCCGCGAGGTCCTCTACGCCAACTGCGGCGACTGGGTGGAGAGCTGCACGGCCCTCGCCGAGCACGAGGACGGCACCCTGGAGATCCTCCGCTGGCCCGCCGATCTCCTCGCGCGAGGCGACGGCCAGACGCACCCCGCCGCTACCGAGGTGCCCGTTCTCGCGGAGGTGACCGCATGAGCGAGCCCCGTTCCCTCCGGGTGTTCTTCGCCGTTCAGGGCGAGGGGCGCGGCCACATGACGCAGGCGCTCGCGCTCGCCCCCCTCCTCCGCGGGGCGGGCCACGAGGTCTGCGCCGCAACGGTCGGCGCGGGGCACCGCCAGCGCGTGCCGGACTTCTTCCGCGAGGGGCTGAACGCGCCCGTCCACCTCCTCTCCGCGCCCACCTTCGAGTCCGACGCCGGCGGTCGCATCCGGCTGGGGCGCACCGTCTTCGCCGGTCTCCGCCGCGCGCGGACCACCACCGCCAGCCTCGACGCGCTGGCGGACCTCCTGGACCGCTACGAGCCCGACGTGGTCGTCTCGTTCTTCGACGGCCTCACCGGCCTCTACGGGTTGCTCCGGCCGTCCAACGCGCCCGTCGTGGCGGTCGGGCACCAGTACATGTTCGAGCACGCGGGCTACCCGTTCGCGCCGGGGCAGCCGCTCCAGCGCGCGGCCATGCGCGGCTACACCCGGCTGCTCGGCGCCAACGCCAGCGCGCGGCTGGCGCTCTCGTTCTACGACGCCGCAGATCCCTCAGAGGGCACGTGCGTGGTCCCGCCGCTGCTCCGTCCCGAGGTCCTCCGCCTCGAAGACGCCGCCGATGCGCCGGACGACGGCTCGCTGCTCGTCTACCTCATGGAGCCCGCCCTCGCGCCGGTCCTCGCGCGATGGAGCGACCGGCACCCGGACGTGCCCGTCCACTGCTTCACCGCGATGGAGCCGCGCCAGCACAGCGCGTCGCTCACGTTCCACGCCCTCTCCGGGCAGGCCTTCCTGGACCGGATGGCGCGATGCCGCGGCGTGGTCTGCACGGCCGGCTTCGAGTCCGTCAGCGAGGCCATGTGGCTGGGCAAGCCCGTCTGCATGGCGCCCACGCCCGGCCACTACGAGCAGCGCTGCAACGCCCGCGACGCCGAAGCCTGCGGCGCCGGCCTCGCCGTGACCGATCTGGACCGGGGCCTCGATGCGTTCCTAGACTACCTCCCGCGCCACACCGCGGACCCGACGCCGTTCCGCGCCTGGGTGGAGACGGGCGCGGCCCGCGTGCTCTCGGAGATCGAACGGGCGGGCGGTCTTTCTGGCCTGCCGCCTCACGCCGGAGACGGGGCGAGCGTCGGCACGACGGTGCCCGTTCCGGCTCGCTCGTAGGCGCCGCCAGCCCGGAGCGCCGCCGCGCGCCCCGGACCGGTGGAGACGCTTACGCGAAGCTGGCGTCCATGTCGTGCGGCTCCGGGCCGTATTCGTTCGGGCCAGGGTCGCCCGGGAGCGCGTAGAGCACGATCAGCGCGATGGCGCCGAGCAGCGGGATGAACGCGAGCAGCATCAGCCAGCCCGTCTTGCCGGTGTCGTGCAGGCGCCGGATGCCCATGCCGATGCTCGGCAGGAGGATCGCGAGGCTGAACAGCCCGGAGAGGGCGGAGGCGAGGCCATCCGAGACGATCCCGATCACGAGCGAGATCGCGATGGAGATCCCGATGTTGACGAGGACGAACATCCAGAAGAGCCGCCGCCCAACGCGGCCTTCGAAGTCGACGTAGTGGTTCTTGAGGATGTCGAGGTACCAGTCCATGGGGAGGGGGGTGATGGGGCCAGAAGGCACTGTGGTACTTGACCATACGACAGATCGACCGTTCGCCGATCATCGCGCCTCTGAACGCTCCTCACCCCGCCCGGCTGGCGGCTCCGCTCAGCGGACCTTCGCGATGGGGAACGCCTCCTCGAACCCGAGCCCCGCGATCCGCACGAGGTACACCCCCGGCGCGAGCCCGCCG
>DUBD01000080.1:10024-17578 GCA_012960515.1 Bacteroidota bacterium
GAACGGGTTCGGCGCGGGGCGCGTGACCGTGAGTGTGGGGGGGGGCGGTTGGGAGACCGAGGTGACGCGCGAGGGCTCCAGCAGCCCGTCGGCGGCGAGCTGCCGGAGGCCGCGAGCCTTCGCGCGCAGTTTGACGACGGAGTTCAGGTGGTCCTCGCCCTGGGCATATACGGCCGCCAGCGTGACGGTCGCGGAGGCGCCCGGCTCCAGGCGGAAGGGCCCGGTGCTCATCAGGCCGCGGGCATCCCCGCCCGTCCGGGGGCCTTCGCCGTCGTTGACGGCGCTCCAAGGCTCGCCGGCTATGGGGTCGCCTGGGAAGACGTACGGCGTGATGGGGGCGGTGGAGGCCGTGCTATACCCCATCCCCTCTTCGCGCATGGGAGTGCCGTCGTTCCAGAGCCCCTGGAGGCGGTAGTAGGTCTCCTCTGATGTGAGCGGGTCCCGAACAGCCGGACCATGCAGGATATGGCTGGTCGCCGTGAGCCCGAGGCGCTCTCCCGGCTCGTCCACCTCTCCGTCGCGGTCGTCGTCGCGGCCGTTGGGGAGACCTATCGGGCTCTCCAGAACGCTAAAGCCGTAGGCGGGTGGGATACCATAGCTAGCGTCGGAGTTGTTGGCGTTGTAGACATAGAGCAGGTGCGCCGTCGTGTCGGTCCCGATGTAGTCATCGCCCGGATCGCCGAGGTCAACGTCGTGGAAAGTGCCTAGGTAGGCGTCTTCGAGAGGGGCGGCGTTGCGGTTGGTGACCGTGAAGCGGTAAAAGGTCTCGGTACCGAGCGCCAGATTGCGGAACGCGAACGCCTCGACGGCTACGTCTACGCCGATGGAGGCTTCGCGGAAGGACGGCGTCGCGGTGTCCGTCATGGTCCAGAACGCCATCACGTCGCCACGGAGGGCGGGCTGGTCGCCGGCTTCGAGATCGTAGTTCCCCTCGATTCCGTCGCCGTCCAGCACGGGCGCGCCGAGGTGGACAGGCCATTCCAGGAGGTCATCCGTCGGGAAGCCGCCGCCGAGGTACTGCTCAACATCCTCTCGCGAGACGACCCAAACCCGGTCGGCCGCCGCGCACTCGTCTGGGGAGGGCGGCGTCCCGTCCGACCCGGTGAGACCCGGGCGGAAGCGGAAGTTGGTGTACCGAGCCGAGGCCGTCCGAAGCTCGCCGCCGACGGTGCCACCGAGCCAGAGACCGGTGGCGTAGTGGGGAGAGAGAGGCCGTCCCGTTGGCGCTCGTTCTCCGAGGGGGACGAGGTAGCCGCTGCCGTCCGTCGTCTCGTTCCCGAAGAAGAGGTTGCCGTTGGTGAACAGCGCGGCCTCCACGTTGACTCCCGTCAAGCGGGCCTCGGCCGTACCGAGCGGGCACGGATCCGCAGGCTCGGGGAACTGCGCGCTGGCGGGCGCCGCCAGCAGGGCGAGGGCGAGGAGAGAGAGCGGGCGCATCGGGCTACTGGACCTTCGTGACGGCGAGGACCTGCGCTTCCTCCAGCCCGGCGATCCGCACGAGGTAGACCCCGGGCGCGAGCCCGTCTCCGACCTCGACGGTCCCATCCGTCTCGACATCGACCGAGCCCTGCACGCGCCGGCCGAGCACGTCGAACACGTCCACCGTCAGGCGGTCGTCGCCCACGCCGGAGAAAGAGAGCGCCGTCGTAGAGGTGAAGGGGTTGGGTGTGGCGCGGGAGATCGCGAGCGCGGGTGGTGGCGGGGGGGACGGGAGCGCCGGGAGCGAGAGAGGGGAGAGCGCGAACCCCTCGTTCACGGCGCGCTGGCGGGAGGCGCGGGCGGTCTGGCGGAGCTGCGCGACGGAGTTCAGCCGATCCGCTCCCTGCGCGAAGACGACGGCGAACGTGAACGTCTCGGATTCGCCGGGTTGCAGAGTGACGGGCCCCGTGGTAGCGAGCGTCCGGGCATCGCCGGCGTTATTCGTAGCGTCGGTCCCGATCGGGTTCTCCTCGCTCCAGCCCTCCCGCGTGATCGGGTCCCCGGGGTACGCGAAGACCGTGGTGGGGTACGTCTCGGGAGCCCCGTAGCCGGTGCCGTAGGTGCGAACCTCGGTCCCGTCATTCCAGAGGCCACGGAGACGGTTGTAGTACTGTTCCGGCGTGATCGGAGGGCCCGCCGTTTCTCGGCCATGCTTGAGGATCGGCGCGGCCGACGTGAGTCCGAGGCGCTCGCCCGGTTCGTCGGTCTCCCCATCGCGGTCGTCGTCCAGCCCGTTCTCGTCCGCGAGCGGGCCGTCCACGACGGAGACGCCCACGGCGGGAGGCGTCCCGTACACCGCGTCCGTCTCGCCGCTGTTGTAGGTGTACGCGAGGTGGGCCGTCGTGTCCGTGCCGACGAAGTCGTCGGCGGCGTTGCCGAGATCCGAATCTGCCCAGAACCCGACGTACGTGTCCACGATGGGGACGGTGTTGCGGTTGGTAATCGTGAACCGGTAGAACGTCTCCGTCGCGAGGGCCGTCCCGTAGTCCGCGAAGGCCTCCACCGTGACGTCGATGCCGAGGGGGCGCTCGCCGTCCTGCCGCTCGCTGGCGGTGTCCGTCATGGCCCAGTAGCTCATCACGTCGCCACGGATGGCGGGCTGATCGCCGGCGCGAGGGTCATAGTTGCCCTCGATCCCGTCGCCGTCCACGACCGGCGCGCCGAGGTCTGCCGGCCAGCGGAGGAAGTCCTCGGGTTCGTTCGCCGAACTCACCCGCGAGAGCGTCCCGATGACGTCTGCTGCCGCACACGCGGAGGAATCCGGCGGAACGCCGTCCGCACCGGTCAGGCCCGGGCGGAACTCGAACCGGTTGAACTGCGCGCCGGCTTTCCGAATCTCGCCCTCCACGAGACCGCCCACCCAGAGCCCGCCAGCGAACATGGGGGACGGGCTTCCCGAGGCCGTGAGGGGGGCCGTGTAACCATTCCCGCCCGTCCGCGTGTTGCCGTAGAAGAGGTTGCCGTTGGTGAAGACGGCCGCCTCCACATTGGTCCCCTGGACCAGAGCTTCGGCAGTGCCCACGGCACACGGTGCGGCGGGCGCTCCGAACTGCGCATGAGCGGGCGCCGCCAGCAGGGCGAGGGCGGGGAGGAGACAGGCGAGCGCGTAGCGGTGGAGCATAGACGGACGTCAGTGGAGGTAGTGGAAGGAAAGCAGAGGCAAAAAGCGCGACAGGGGAAGCGCGCGCGATGGCCGGACGCCGCGCGTGAACGGCACATGGCCCCGCTGTACGGGGCGGCCGCCCGCTGGTGGCTCCGCTCAGTGGACCTTCGCGATGGGGAACGCCTCCTCGAACCCGAGCCCCGCGATCCGCACGAGGTACACCCCCGGCGCGAGCCCATCACCCACCTCGACGGCCCCGTCCGTCTCCACCGCCAGCGGGGCGCGGACCTCCCGTCCGAGCGCGTCGTAGACGGCGACGGTGAGGCGGGCGCCCTCGACGCCGGTGAACGTGAGCGCGGTGGCGCCGGTGAACGGGTTCGGCGCGGGGCGCGTGACCGTGAGCGCGGGCGGGATCGGTTGGGAGACCGAGGTGACGCGGGAGGGCTCCAGCAGCCCGTCGGCGGCGAGCTGGCGGAGGCCGCGGGCCTTCGCGAGATAGGGGCGAATCGCTGCGGCGCGGTCTGGTCCCGTCGCGGCGACCATGGCGAAGGTCACGGTGGTGGAGGCGTCCGGGGCAAGCGTGAACGGCCCCGATCCTAGCGACGAGCGCCGGGCTCCCTCAGGAGTTGTGGACCCGCTCCCGTCCGTATTCGGCATGCTCCAAAATGCGGAGGAGATCGGGTCCCCGGGGTACACGACCGTCGTGATCCGTCGTGTCGGGTGACCGTAGCCCTCGCCGTACTCGTAGATCGGGGTTCCATCCAGCCACCGGCCCGAAAGGGCTCGGTAGAGTTCGAGAGAGGTGGAGGGGTCTGCGGTGGGGCCAACACCGTTGTAGTAGTTCAGGGAAGCCGAAAGCCCGAGGCGTTCGTCGGCTTCATCCACCGTTCCATCCCCGTCGTCATCCCGGCTATTGGGGGCATCTTCTGGCCCTTCCACCACGACGAAGCCGTAAGCACGTGTCGCTGTCTCGTCGTCCTCGTCGGGGCCGTAGTAGTACAGCGCTTGGTCCGTCGTGTCCGACGCGAGGTAGTGCTTGTACGAACTGGGGTCCACCCAGACCCCCGAGAAGGCCTCGGTGAGAGGTACATCATTTCGATTGGTGATCGTGAGACGATAGAAGGTCTCCGTCATGAACTGCGCGTTCTGTAACACGAAGGCCTCCACCGTCACATCCGTACCGAGCGGGGCTTCGGAGTCCGGTCGTTCGGCTGCCGTGTCGGTCATGGCCCAGAACGCCATCACGTCGCCTCGGATGGCGGGCTGGTCGCCCGCTCCGAGGTCGTAGTTGCCCTCAATCCCGTCGCCGTCCAGCACGGGCGCGCCGAGGTGGACGGGCCACTCTAGAAGGTCATCGGTAGGAATACCGCCGCCGAGGTAGCTCGCCACGTCGTCCCGCGAGACCATCCAGATGCGGTCTGCGGCTGCGCACTCCTCCGGCGTGGGCGGCACCCCGTCCGGCCCGGTCAGGCCTGGGCGGAACTTGAAGAAGTCGTACCGGGAGGCGGCGGTCCGTATGTCCCCCTGAACCGTGCCACCGAGCCACAGGTTGGCGGCGAACAGAAGCGGCGTCGGGTCGGCGGAGCCCGAAAACCGTGTGAGGTAGCCGTCGTCGCTGGTCGTCTCGTTGCCGTAGAAGAGGTTGCCATTCGTGAAGAGCGCCGCGTCCACGCGGACTCCCGGGAGGCGGACTTCGGCGGTCCCGGTCGGGCACGGGGTTGTCGGGTTGCCGAACTGCGCGCTGGCGGGCGCCGCCAGCAGGGCGAGAAGAAGCAGAGTGGCAAAGCGCATCGCGGGACCGGCGCGGTCGGGAGGGGACGGTAGGCTAGCGCGGATGCGGACAGAAGCCTGCACAGATTCGGTCAACGGTTCAGGAGTACGGGCGAGCCGTCTGTTGCCGGGACTCCACGCCCCGCTGGCGGGCGCTCTGCACGGGGATTCGGCGGGATCGTCACGGCGGGCGCCGGTAGCTTTCGGACCCGTCCGCCGCCTCCGCCAGCGCCCCGACATGAGCACGCCCCGGCCCCGTCCCGAAGACCCCGCGATCACGTCCGAGATCGTCTCCGACCACGGCCTCTCGCCCGAGGAGTACCAGATGATCCTGGACTACCTCGGCCGCACGCCGACGCTCACCGAGCTCGGCATCTACTCCGTGATGTGGAGCGAGCACTGCTCCTACAAGAACTCCATCGCGCTGCTCAAGACGCTCCCGCGCGAGGGCGAGAACCTGCTCGCCGAGGCGGGCGAGGAGAACGCCGGCCTCGTGGACATCGGCGACGGGCTGGCGGTCGCGTTCAAGATCGAGAGCCACAATCACCCCAGCGCCGTGGAGCCCTACCAGGGCGCCGCGACGGGCGTGGGCGGCATCCAGCGGGACATCTTCACGATGGGCGCCCGGCCCATCTGCTCGCTCAACTCGCTCCGCTTCGGCAGCCTGGAGAACCCGCGCGTCCGCTTCCTCGTGGACGGCGTCGTGCGCGGCATCGGCGGCTACGGCAACTCGTTCGGCGTGCCGACCGTGGGCGGCGAGGTCGTCTTCGACCCGGCGTACGAGGGCAACCCGCTCGTCAACGCCATGAGCGTCGGACTCGTCAAAGTGGGCGAGACCGTCAGCGCGACGGCGGAGGGTGTGGGCAACCCCGTCTTCATCGTGGGCAGCGCCACGGGCCGCGATGGCATCCACGGCGCGACGTTCGCCAGCGAGGAGATCAGCGAGGAATCGGAGGCCAAGCGCCCGAGCGTGCAGGTCGGCGATCCGTTCACGGAGAAGCTGCTCCTGGAGGCCAGCCTGGAGGTCATCAAGACCGGCGCCGTCGTCGGGATGCAGGACATGGGCGCGGCGGGGATCACGTGCTCGTCGTCCGAGATGAGCGCGAAGGGCGGCGTCGGCATGGACATCCAGCTGGAGAAGACGCCGCAGCGCGAGAGCGGGATGACGCCCTACGAGATCCTGCTCAGCGAGAGCCAGGAGCGGATGCTGCTCGTGGTAGAGAAGGGGCGCGAGCACGAGGTGGAGGCCGTCTTCGAGAAGTGGGACCTCCACGCCGTCCAGATCGGCGTCGTGACCGATACTCAGCGCGTCCGCGTGACGTGGCACGGCGACCTCGTGGCCGACGTGCCGGCGGACTCGCTCGTGCTCGGCGGCGGCGCCCCGGTCTACCATCGCGAGACCGCGCGGCCCACCTACCTCGACCAGACGCAGGCCTGGACGCCCGAGAGTCTGGACGACCTCGACGCCTCCACGGCTGGCGGCGCGCTCCGCCAGCTGCTTGGCAGCCCGACCGTCGCGAGCAAGCGCTGGGTGTTCGAGCAGTACGACACCCACGTCCGCACCAACACCGTCTCCGGCCCCGGCCCGACGGACGCCGCCGTCGTTCGCATCAAGGGGACCGAGCGTGGCCTCGCGGCCAAGACCGACTGCAACGGCCGCTACGTCTACCTCAACCCGCGCCGCGGCGGGCGCGCCGCCGTGGCCGAGGCCGCGCGCAACGTGGTCTGCGCGGGCGGCAAGCCCCTCGCCGTCACCAACTGCCTCAACTTCGGCAACCCCTACAAGCCCGAGGTCTACTGGCAGTTCACCGAGGCCGTCGGTGGGATGGGGGATGCGTGCCGCGCGTTCGAGACGCCCGTGACCGGCGGCAACGTCAGCTTTTACAACGAGAACCCGGACGGCGCCATCTTCCCGACCCCGACCATCGGGATGGTGGGGCTCGTGGAGGACGTGGAGGCCCACACCACCACCGCCGACTTCAAGTCCGAGGGCGACGTGCTCCTGCTCGTCACGCCCGCCAGTTGGCGGCACACCGGCGGCGTGGAGGGCTCCGAGTACCTCTCGCACGTCCACGGCCTCACCACCGGCGACGCCCCGCACCTCGATCTGGACGAGGAGAAAGCGGTCCAGGCTGCGACGCTCGCCGCGATCCGCGCGGGCCACGTCCGCTCCGCGCACGACGCCAGCGACGGCGGGCTGGCGGTGGCGCTGGCCGAGAGCTGCATCCACGGCGGGATCGGCGCGGAGGTCGCACTCGGCGATGGGTTCGACGGGCGGCTCGACGGTGTCCTCTTCGGCGAGGCGCAGAGCCGCGTGGTCCTGAGCGTCGCGCCCGAGGCTGCCGAGGCCGTCCGCCAGCTAGCCGAGCAGCACGGCGCGCAGGCGACCGCCATCGGGACCGTCGGCGGTGACCGGCTGGCGATCGCCGTCGGCGGAGAAACCGTCGTGGACGAGGCAGTCTCGGACCTCGCGGAGCCGTTCCACACGGCCATCCCGCGCGCGATGGGCGAGGCCGTCGCGGCGTAACAGGGGCGGTCCAGCCGGGCCGCTCGCTACGACCGGAGCACCGCGGGGCGCACGGCCTCGCGGGCTTCGGGGGAGAACGCGGGGCGGTCGCCGGTGACCAACTCCGGGGGGATGCGCGGGAGCCGCACGGTGAACGTGCTGCCCACGCCCTTCTCGCTGGCGACGGTCACGCTCC
>DUBD01000080.1:17605-21381 GCA_012960515.1 Bacteroidota bacterium
GCCAGCCGCTTGGTGATGGAGAGGCCGAGCCCGGAGCCTTCGTGCTTGCGGGCGTCACCCTCGGACTCCTGGCGGAACTCGCTGAACAGCTCTGGCAGGAACGCCTCGTCGATGCCGATGCCGGTGTCTTTGACGCGGAGCGCCACGCCGTCCACCTCCAGCGAGAGCGAGACGGTGATGCCGCCGCGATCGGTGAACTTGATGGCGTTGCCCACCAGGTTCGCTACGATCCGGTCCAGCGCCCCGGCGTCCATCACGACCGGGATGCTCTCCTCCTCCATCCGGATGGTGAGCGAGAGCCCCTTGTCCGCCGCGAGGTGCGTCAGGAGGTCGACGGACTGCGGGAGGTGGTCAGCGAGGTCGAACGGGCGCGGGTAGAGGGCCTCGGTGCCGGAGTCCAGCCGCGCGAGGTCCAGCACGGAGTTGAGCGTGTTGAGCAGGCGGAGGCCGCCGCGCTCGATGATCTCCGCCAGCTCGCTCTGCTCGCCGTGAACCTCGTCCCCGAGGATTTCTGCGTACCCGATGATGGCGGTGAGCGGCGTGCGGATCTCGTGGCTCATGTTCGCGAGGAACGCGCTCTTGAGCCGCGCGACTTCCTCCGCGTCACGGCGGGCTGCCAGCAACTCCGCCTCGTACGCCCGCCGCGTCACGACGTCTCGCGCGAGCGAGAGCACGCGGCGCTCCCCGTGGACGTCTACCACGCGGGACTCGAACTCGAACAGCGGCGGGGCCTCCCCGTCTCCCGGTATCAGCCCGAGGTCGCAGCGCCCGTTCCCCTTCGCGCGGAGCACCACGAGGTGCGCGTCCAGGCGGTCGTGGTAGGCCGGGGCGACGACGTCGTGGAGGTTCGGCATCGGGTCGTCGGGGTCCAGGCCGAAGGCCTCTTGCGCCGCGGGGTTGAGGTCCGCCGTCCGCCCCTCCAGATCGTGCACGACCACGGCGTCCGAGGCGCTGCGGAGGAGGGCGCGGTAGTAGCCCTCCGAGCGCCGGAGCTCCGTCATGCGGCGGTCCAGGTGCGTGCGCAGCCACGCGATCCAGGCGGCGGCGCCGGCGAGGAGCGCCAGCGCGGCCAGCGCGAGGTACGTCATCTGCGCCGAGGTGAACGGCGCGATCCCGAGCGCGGCGGGAGCGGGGGCGCTGGCGGCGGGGATCAGCAGGGCCACGTCAGGAGGCGGGCGCGTGCCAGCCTGCGGGGGCAGAGGCGGGGAGAGCGGCGCCGTCCCCGGCGGGGTCCGCGGCCATGTCCGTGGCGGTCACGCCCGGCGCGATGCGCGGGAGGGAGACCTCGAACAGGCTGCCCTGGGACTTCCGGCTCCAGACGCGGATGTCGCCGCCCATCCGCTCCGCCAGCCGCTTGGTGATGGCGAGGCCGAGGCCAGTGCCCTCGTGGCTGCGCGCGTGTCCCTCGGACTCCTGCTTGAACGGCTCGAAGAGGTCTTTCAGGAAGGACTCGTCGATGCCGATGCCGGTGTCCCGCACGCGGATCGCGAAATAGGTGTCTGCGGAGTGGACGGAGACCCGGATCTCGCCGTGCTCGGTGAACTTGATGGCGTTGCCCACGAGGTTGGTCACGATCCGGTCCAGCCCGGAGCTGGACTGGCGGACGTGGACGGTGGGCGTGTCCGCTTCGAGATGGAGCGTGAGCCCCTTCTGGTGAGCGAGCGGCGCGAGCAGCGAGACCGACTGGCGGACCGAGCCGACGGCGTCGAACGGCTCGGCGACGAGCGCGTGGTTCTCGGAGTCCAGCCGCGCGAGGTCCAGGACGGAGTTGAGGGTGTCCAGCAGGCGCGTGCCGCCGGCGCGGATGGTCTCGGCGTGGTCCCGGAGGTGCGCGGGCGACTCGTCCACGAGCACGTCCGCGAACCCGATGATGGCGGTGAGCGGCGTGCGGATCTCGTGGCTCATGTTGGCGAGGATGGCGCTCTTGAGCCGGGCTGCGGCTTCGGCCTCTTCGCGGGCGTGCTCCGCCTCCTGCATGGCCTCCAGCAGCCCGGTCTCGTACGCGCGGCGGGCCTCCACGTCACGCGCGACGGAGACGAAGACGTCGCCGGTGGGGAGCGCCAGCCGGCGGGTGGACACTTCGAAGGGGACCGGGCCCCCGCGGGTGTTCATCTCCAGCACGTCCAGCGCGTGGCCCAGGCGGCGGGCGCTGGAGAGGTGGCGCGCGGAGGCGTCGGTGTCCGTCGCGAGGTCCAGCACGCCGACGGACTTGGAGCCCTTGCGGCCCTCTTCGTCCAGGCCGAACGCGAGCTGCGAGGCGCGGTTGGCCTCCACGATCTCGCTGTCGCCGTCGATCTCGTAGACGAGGACCACGTCTCCGGCGGCGTCGAAGAGGTAGGCGTAGCGGGTCTCGGACTCGCGGAGCAGCGTCGCGCGGCGGCGCACCTCGCGGCGCATGAACGACATCCCGACGATGGCGACCGCCAGCAGCGCGAGCGCGCCGCCGATGCTCCACCAGAGCACGCTCGGTGGGATGCCAGCCGTGCGGACGTCGGCGGGGGCGCGGGGGTGGATCACGTAGCCCCCATCGTACGGCGGCTGCGGATCGAACTGGGACGCGATGCCGCGGGCGCGGACCTTCTGTCCGACCTCAAACCGGTCCAGCGCGACGGGCTCTCCGAGCCGCGCGTCGAAGGCGGAGATCTGGACGAGCGTTTTGCCGCTGAGCACGAGGAGGAACGTGCTGCCGGGCGCCTGCCCGACTTCCACCACGTCGCCGATGATCTCGACGAGTTGCCCCTCGTAGCCCTCCAGGGAATGCGTCAGCTCGCCGAGGGACGTGATCTCGGGCTCCACGGGAGGCACGTCTGCCACGCGGAAGGCGGGCGCCACCATCTGCGCGACGCCAGCGTCGAAGGCCAGCGTACCGGAGGCGGAGAGGCTATCGCCGGTAAAGACCTGGGGGGCGTCGGGCGGGAGAAGCAGCCGGAGGCCGGCGCCCTCGCTCTGGAGGTACACCTCGGCCCGGTCCGAACGGACGAGCCCGGTCCCCGCGCTCACGACGCCCGTCACGATGAACGTCTCCCCGATGCGGTCCGGGATGCCATCGCGGTCCGCGTCCGCCGTCGCTTCCGCGAGGGACACCTCGGGTGCCGACCACGGGCCTGCGCCGCTCGTCTGGGCCGAGAGCGAGGAGGCGCCCAAGAGGAGGGCCGCGAATAGGAGGGGGGCGCGGGGCATAGCGTCCCCGGTATCGGCGCGTCGGCGGGGGACCTAAACCCGTCGCGCGCGAGAATATCGCCGGGCGCCGCCGCCAGCCGCTGGCGGTCTGCAGGGGCGGGGGCGTCCGGCCTTCGCGGGGCACGCGCCGTAGCTTCACGCCCGCCCCAGGAACACCGCCGGGCGCTCCCGCCGTTCGATCCCCAGTTTCACATTCCCCGCCTTCCTATGGCCACCGCCGTCACTGACGCCACGTTCCAGGACGAGGTCCTCAACAGCGACCAGCCCGTTCTCGTGGACTTCTGGGCCACCTGGTGCGGTCCCTGCCGGACTATCGCTCCCACCATCGAAGAGCTTTCCTCGGAATACGAGGGCCGCGCGAAGGTGGTCAAGCTCGACGTGGACAACAACCCGCAGGCCGCCATGCAGTTCGGGATCCGCTCCATCCCGAGCCTCCTCTTCTTCAAGGACGGCCGCCCCGTGGACCAGATGGTCGGCGTCGTGCCGAAGAAGGTCCTGGTGGAGAAGCTCGACGGCCTCGTCGGGCAGGAGGCGTAGCGCGCCCCGCCTCCGGGTCCGCCCACGCGGCGGCCCACCGTCAACGCTCCGCGAGGGCG
>DUBD01000080.1:21391-23525 GCA_012960515.1 Bacteroidota bacterium
ATTACTACAATCAAAACATGACCTATCTTCTTCGGGGGGGAAGGGGGAAAGGGCGAGGCACGAGCGCCTCTCAGGCCTCGGGTGCGGTGAGGCCCCCGCCCTCCCCGGCGGCCTCGCCTGGGATGACGCCGAGCGCCGCGCCGTCGTCATCCTCGGCAGCGGTCCCGCCGGCCTCACCGCCGCGCTCTACGCCGCCCGCGCCAACCTCGACCCGCTCGTGATCCAGGGCCACGAGCCCGGCGGACAGCTCACCACCACCACCGACGTCGAGAACTTCCCCGGCTACCCCGAGGGCATCATGGGGCCGGAGATGATGAGCCAGTTCGAGGCGCAGGCCACGCGCTTCGGCGCCGAACTCCGCTTCGGGATGGTGACTCATGTGGACCTTTCCGGGGCCCCGCACAAGCTGGTGCTGGACGAAGAGACCCCGCTGCTCGCGGACGCCGTCATCGTGGCGACGGGCGCTAGCGCGAAGTACCTGGGACTGGAGAACGAGAAGCGGCTGCTCGGCCGCGGCGTCAGCGCCTGCGCCACCTGCGACGGCGCGTTCTTCCGCAACGAGGAGATCGCGATCGTCGGCGGGGGCGACACCGCGATGGAGGAGGCCCAGTTCCTCACGCGCTTCGCCAGCACCGTCCACCTCATCCACCGGCGGGACGAGCTTCGCGCGAGCCAGATCATGCAGGACCGCGTGCTCTCCAACCCGAAGGTGAAAGTCCACTGGAACACCGTCGTGACGGACGTGAACGGCGAGAACGCCGTCGAGTCCCTCTCGCTGGAGGACACCGTGACGGGCGAGACACGGGAGCTCCCCGTGACGGGCTTCTTCGTGGCGATTGGCCACAAGCCGAACACGGACCTGTTCCAGGGCTGGCTGGAGATGGACGAGAGCGGCTACGTCCTCACCAAGCCCGACTCCACGTACACCGAGGTGCCCGGCGTCTTCGTCTGCGGCGACGCGCAGGACCACGTCTACCGCCAGGCCGTCACCGCCGCCGGCACCGGCTGCATGGCCGCCATCGACGCCGAGCGCTGGCTCGCGGAGCAGGAGGTCATCGACGAGACGCGCACGGAGACGGAGTACCACGCGGCCCCGGCGGAGGGTTCGGCCAGCGGCGAGCCCGTAGAGGCGTAGCCCACTCCTCGCGCCCGGCTGGCGGGGCCGTTCACCGCGGCCGCCAGACGGGCGCGGTCAGGCGGCGGCCCGCTCCTGCTCGGCGTACTGCAGCTCGTAGAGCCGGCGGTACAGGCCGCCCTGCGCGAGGAGCTCCTGGTGCGTCCCGCGCTCGCGGACCCCGCCGCGATGGAGCACGAGGATCTGGTCGGCGTGCTGGACGGTGGAGAGCCGGTGCGCCACGGCGACGGCGGTCCGGCCGTCGAGGAGCGTTTCGAGGGCGCGCTGCACGGCCTCTTCGGTCTCCGTGTCCACGCTGGAGGTGGCCTCGTCCAGCACGAGCACGGCGGGATCGTAGACGAGGGCGCGGACGAACGCCAGCAGCTGGCGCTGCCCGAGCGAGAGGTTCGCGCCCCGCTCGCCGACGGGCTGATCGTAGCCGCCCGCCAGCCGCTCGATAAAGCGGTGGGCGTCCACGGCGCGGGCAGCGTCTTCCACGCGCTCGCGCGGCACCCGCGGATCTCCCAGCGTGATGTTCTCCGCGACCGTCCCGGAGAACAGGAACACGTCCTGCAGCACGAGCCCGACCTGCCGCCGGAGCTCCGTCAGCGGGAGATCGCGGACGTCCACGCCGTCCAGCAGAATGCGGCCGCGCTGCGGCTCGTAGAACCGGAGGAGGAGGTTCAGGATCGTCGTCTTGCCAGAGCCGGTGTGCCCCACGAGCGCGAGGGTGGAGCCCGGCTCCGCATCGAAGGAGACGCCTTTGAGGACCCAGTTCCAGTCGGGGGGGGAGTCCCCAGTCGCGAGTCCCCCTTCCCCGCTGGCGGCCTCTGCCGGGAGGCGCTCGTAGGCGAACCACACGTCCTCGAAGGTGATCCGGCCCTGGGCGCGGCCGTCCGCCAGCGGCACGGGGCGTTCGGCCTCGGGCATGGACTGGTCGTCGTCCAGCAGGCCGAAGATCCGCTCCCCGGCGGCGAGGGCGCTCTGGAGCGTGGTGAGCTGGTCCGAGAGGTTGCGGAC
>DUBD01000080.1:23543-23994 GCA_012960515.1 Bacteroidota bacterium
GCTCGAAGAACATCCGCACGTACTGGATGAACGCGATCAGCGTGCCGACGGTGAGCGCCTCGCGCATGGCCTCCGTGCCGCCGTACCACAGCACGAGCCCGAGCGCCGCGCTGGCGATCAGGTCGATGACCGGCCAGAAGAGGGCGAACCACCAGATGGTGTGGATGTGCGCCTCGCGGTGGTCTGCGTTGATGGCCTCGAAGCGGCGCTGCTCCTCGGCCTCGCGGCCGAAGATCTGGACCACGGCCATCCCGGTCACGTGCTCCTGCACGAACGCGTTGAGACGGGCCACCTGCTTCCGCGTCTCGCGGAACGCCGCGCGCATCTTCCGGCGGAAGAACTCCGTCGCGAGGATCATCGGCGGGAGCGACGCCAGCGCGATCTACTGGGCCGCGGAGGGCATCCGCGTCGCCGAGGAGCGCGGCGACCTGCGCAACCGCCTGCGCCTGCG
>DUBD01000080.1:24004-31514 GCA_012960515.1 Bacteroidota bacterium
GCTCTATGTCCAGGTAGAGCATGAACCCCGCGATGAACACGAGCCGCGCGAGGTCGCCGAGGACGGTCACGAGCGCCGACGAGAGGAAGTCGCCGAGGGCTTCTACGTCTGAGGTGGCGCGCGTGATGAGCGTGCCGATGGGGGTCTTGTCGAAGAACCCGAGCCGCTGGCGCTCGATGTGGCGGAAGACGCGGACGCGGAGATCGAACAGCGCGTTCTGCCCGATCCACTGCGTGAGGTAACCTCGCGCGAAGGCGAAGACGCCCTCGCCGATCAGCACGAGGGCGAGTAGCCCTACGATCCGGAGGAGGCCCGGCGTGTCCCCCTCCACGATGTAGTCGTCCACGGCGACCTGCACCAGCCACGGCCGCAGCGGACCGAGGAAGGCCGCGCCGAACGTGAGCGCCAGCGCGAAGGCCACCCACCAGCGGTACGGCCACAGCACCGCGCCGAGGCGGCGGATCAGACGGCGGGGCAGGGGGGAGCGTTGGGCGTCGGCCACGGGTCGGGAGGAGCGGGCCGCGCGTCGGCCCGAGGGTGCAGGCTACGCCCGTCGCCGCGACGGCGCTCCCGGTTCTCAGGAATCACGAGAACGCCCCCCGCCCAACGAGGGGCAGGGGGCGCTGCGCGGGCTGGGAGGCGAGCTGCTCAAGAGTCGCCTCCTCCGTGCGTCGGCCTATCGCGCGATGGTGAGCCGGCGGGTGGCGCTGAACGTCTCGCCCGCGGCGCGGACCACGTAGACCCCGCTCGGCAGCGAGTGCGCATCCACGCGGAGCGCCGTGGGCGCGTCCGGGGAGGCGGGACCGTTGAACGGCGTCGCCACGAGGCGGCCGCGGGCGTCGTAGACCTCCACGCGGACGGTCTGCGGCTGGTCCACGCGGAGCGTCAGGTTCGCCGCGCTGGCGGTCGGGTTGGGCATGGGAGCAGAGAGCGCTTCGGCGGGGACGGCCGTTGCGTGGGCGGCGCTCACGATGGGCGCCGACGCGTCGTCCACGAGCCCGCTCACCTCCTCCTTGTACTGCACGGCCGCGTAGTAGACGCGGACCTGCGTGCCGACGGTCGCGAGTCCGGAGACGCGGAGCCGGACTCGGTCGAACGGCTGGCGGGCGTTGAAGTAGACCGCCTTCTTGGAGCCGCCGAGCAACTGAAGGCGGAGCAGGTCGCTCGCGACCGCGGTCTCCTGTTCGGTCTCGCCGAGGTAGGTGGTGAGCGTCATCGCGCCGAGGAGTTCAAGGTCCGTGAGACCCACGCCATCACGGATGACGAACCCCACCTTGCGCTTCGTGTCGTTGAGTTCCGGGAAGGTGACGTCCGTCCAGGCCCATGCTCCGATGCCGACCGGCAGGCTGATGGTGGCGAAGTCGTTGTTCTCGTCCGCGATGATGTTGTCCTCGTTGATCACCTCGCACGGGGCGATCATCGGCACGCAGACGAGCCCGCCGGCATCGGAGTCCACCGTTGCGCCCTCGCTGGCGTACGCGATGTCCGTCACCGTCCGCCGCGTGGGCTTCGGGAACGCGATGGCGTGGTAGACGAACAACTCGCGCGCGACGCCGACGAGCCCCGCCATCGAGATCTCGACCTCGTCGAAGGTCTTGCTCGCGCGGAGTAGCACACGGCCCGTCCCATCGTTGAGCACCTGAAGCTGGAGCAGGTCAGCGCCGCTCCCCGAGTCGCGCACCTCTCCGTCGCGATAGGTCGTGACCGTGAGTCCGGCGAGGACGCCGACATCCAGCAGGCCGCCATTCCCGATGATGAAGCCGGCCTTCGTACCGCGACCCATCTCCTGGGGGAAGGTGACTGCGAGCGAGACGTCGCCGCCGACGCCCGCCAGCGTGTAGAGCGTGGCGTACGCCGTGAGGTCCGAAGAGACGACGTTGTCTTCGTCGGCGACGAAGCATCCGGCGCACAGGCCGTCTACGTCGGAGGAGACGGTCGCCCCGTCCTCTGCGAGGGGGATGGTGGGGGCGGCCTGAGCGGTGGCGGCTGCGAGGAAGAGAGCCGCAGCGAGCACGGAGTACGCGTAGCGCATGGCGAGGGGAGTTTTGGAACGAAGGGCAACGAGCGAGAGGGTAGAAATGGGATGGAGTGTGTCTTTGGATGGTTCCTTCTATGGGTGGACCTATGAGACAGGGGACCCTGGCATTCCTGTTTGGGCCGCATAGCGACGATGTGGGGTACGGGGTACGATATTTGTAGTGAACAGTCGGTGTGACAAGGGTTCAGGGAAGGGTGGAACGTATGTTGTCACAACAGTTTGGCCGCTGGCCCATCGCCAGCGGTCCTCGCCCTCGGGGTGGCCCTTGTTAGGCCGTGGCCTCCTGGGGCGTCACGCGAACGGTGACGAGCTCCTCTGCTACGTCCGTCGCCTCGAACGGCTGGCGGGCCTCTGCCGCCAGCGCGGCGGGATCGGGGTAGCGGGCGGAAAAGTGGGTCAGTAGCAGCCGGCGGGCCCCTGCCTCTCGCGCGATCTCGGCGGCTTGCCGGGCCGTGGAGTGGTGCGTCGCCGCGGCGCGTTCGATGTCCTCGTCTCCGAAGGTGGCGTCGTGGATGAGGAGGTCGGCGCGGTGCGCGAGGCGACGGGCGCCGTTGCAGGGCGCCGTGTCCAGGCAGTACGCCACCACGGCCCCGCGCCGCTCGGGCCCCACGATCCCTTCGGGGGAGACCTCGCGGCTGCCCACCCGCACGCGGCCGCCTCGCGCGAGGGTTTCGAAGTCGGGGCCGGGCGTCACGCCAGCCGCTCGGGCTGCGCCCACGTTGAACCGGCCAGGACGCGAGGCTTCCTCGTATCGGTAGCCCATACACGGGACGCGGTGGTCCAGGGGCAGAGCGCGGACGCGGAAGGCCTCGGTTTCGTAGACCGTCGCGTCTACGGTGTCCGCCGCCCATTCCCGTATGTGCACGGGGTAGGGGAGCCCCTCAGGAGACGCGCCGGGAACGGAGCAGAGGTAAGCCTCCAGCCCCTTCGGCCCGATCAGCGTTAGCGGTCGACTCCGTTCGAGGAGCCCCATGGTGCTGAGGAGTCCGGGGAGGCCGAACAGGTGATCCCCGTGGAGGTGGGTGATAAACACCGCCTCCAGCCGGGAGCCCAGAAGCCCGGCGCGCAACAGCTGAAATTGCGTGCCCTCGCCGCAATCGAAGAGGAGCACGCGGCCCTCACGGCGGAGCGCGAGGGCGGAGAGGTGGCGGTCGCGGGTGGGGACGGCACCGCCGACGCCCAGTGGCGTGATCTCGGTGGGAATGGGCATGAGGGGAACGCAGTACCCGCGGCGCCGCGCGAGGGTCCGGGCTCGCCGCCAGCGGCTGGCGGCCGGGCCGGAACGGCGCGGGGGCCATCCCGGAGGACGGAGGCTCCGCACCTTTTCCCGATTTCGTGGGGAGGGGACCGGGTCCCGGCGTGATCCGCGCACGAGCGTGAGGGCTGGGGCGTGTTCCCGGTCTCGCCCGTCAGGCGGACGGCGGAGGCGCCGGAGGCAGCGTGGAGGAGGGGCGCGCTCACTCTCGCTCCTGCGCGTTGCTGTTCTCGCGTTCAGTGTCACCCGAGGCCGTGGGGGCTTGCGCGTTTCGGTGCCCCATCTGACTATCGGCGTTCGGGTGACGCTGGGCTCCGGTGCCTCACCTTCCTGCGGTCCTCCAGAGGCGAGGCGGATTCTGCTGCCACGCCTCGCGCGTGTCCGTAGCCTGTGTGCGCATCCCTCGTGCCCCATGCCGATCCGTCTCTTTCTCTTCTCGCTCGCCCTCGTCCTAACCGCCAGCGCCGCGAGCGCGCAGGCCGGCGATCTCTCTGGCCGCCGTGCCGCCGCGGTCACAGCCGCCGCGCTGCCGGCGCCCACGCTCGCGCTTCGCGAGGCCCCCCTCCCCACCATCGAAACCCCGGTTGACCTTCCGCAGGTGGACCGCGAGTTCCGAGCAGCCTGGGTCGCCACCGTCGATAACATCGACTGGCCGTCCCGCCGCGGGCTCCCCGTTCCACAGCAGAAGGCCGAACTCCGCGCCATCATGGACCGCGCGGTGGAGATCGGGCTGAACGCCATCGTGTTCCAGGTCCGCCCGATGGCGGACGCGTTCTACGTCTCCGAGCTGGAGCCCTGGAGCGAGTACCTCACGGGCCGGCAGGGGCAGGCCCCGGCGCCCATGTGGGACCCGCTGGCGACCGCCATCGAACTGGCCCACCGCCGTGGCCTGGAGCTCCACGCGTGGTTCAACCCGTACCGCGCGAGCCACCCGACTCAGGGGGCGCCGCAGCACGAGACGCACATCTCGCGCACGCGCCCGGACCTCGTCCGCCAGTACGGCCGCTACGAGTGGATCGACCCGGGGGAGCCGGAGGCCACCGATCACTCCATGGCCGTCATCATGGACGTGGTCAACCGCTACGACATCGACGGCGTCCACCTGGACGACTACTTCTACCCCTACCCGGAGACCGCCAACGGCCGTCGCCTCCAGTTCCCGGACGCGGAGTCCTATGCCCGCGCCCAGGAAGCGGGGGAGACCCTCGGGCGTGACGACTGGCGCCGCCAGAACGTGGACCGCTTCATCGAGCGGATGTACCGCGAGGTCAAGGCCGCGAAGCCACACGTCAAGGTGGGCATCAGCCCCTTCGGCATCTGGCGCCCGGGCCACCCTGCCAGCGTGACCGGCTTCGACCAGTACGCTGAGATCTACGCCGACGCCCGGAAGTGGCAGGTAGAAGGCTGGCTGGACTACATGGCGCCGCAGCTGTACTGGAGCATCGGCAAGCGGGGGCAGAGCTTCCCGGACCTGCTGGAGTGGTGGGGCGAGCAGAACGCCGCCGGCCGCCACCTCTGGCCCGGCCTGTTCGATAGCCGCGTGCTGCCGGAGATCGGGACGTACGAGCCGCGCGAGATCCTGGACCAGGTGGCGCTCGTCCATGCGGACGAGGAGGCGACCGGCACCATCCACTTCTCGATGAAGGCGCTGATGGAGGAGCACAGCGATCTCGGGGATCGCCTCGCGAGTGGCCCATGGGCACGCCCGGCGCTCGTCCCCGCCTCGCCGTGGCTGGACCCGACGCCGCCCCGCGCGCCCGCGCTCGGCCTCCGCCAGTCCGGCGAGACGAAGTGGCTGCTGCTGACCCCGCCCGGCGAGCCGGTCCGCTCCTGGGTCGTCCGCGAGAAGCGCGGCGAGGAGTGGACGCTCCACGTGCTGCCCGGCTGGCGGCTCACGCACGCGCTCCGCGCCGATGAGCGCGGTAGGATGCCGGAGATGGTCTCCGTCTCCGCCGTGGACCGCGCGGGCAACGAGGGCGAGGTCGCGACCGTCGCGCCGTAGCCTTCTGCTGAGAGAACCTCCGCCCGCCCCGGTGCCGTGGTGCGCCGGGGCGGGCGTGCGTTAATAGGCCAGCACGAGGCGGGGGCGCGGCGTTAGCCGAAGGCCAGGAGCGGGCAGGTGAATCCGGCGGAGGAAGGGCAGCACGGCATCCCATGCCGGTCCAGACAGCCCGAGTCCGCCGGGCTCCAGGTCCAGCGCGAGCGTGACGTGGCGCTCGTCGAAGCCGCCGGCCGAGACGCTCCCCTCGCGCACGCCGTATCCCACCGCTACGCCGAGCCACGGCGGGAGCCAGTCCGCCTCCGGTGCCAGCCCGCTGGGGGCCACCGCCAGCCACGCGGTCTGACCGGCGTAGTCGCACGTGGCATCGCAGGCGTCGCCAGATGGCCAGTAGCTGATTTTCAACCGCACGGCCTCCAACTCAGGGACACGCGCGCGCGCTGCGACGAGCCCCGCCCCCACCGCGTTGGCCGCCAGGTCGCTCGGGTCGAACACCTCGCGGCGTCCGAGGCCGTCCAGCACTTCGTAGTGGAGCATCCAGGCGAAGGCGGTCGCGGCGCCCCAGGTGGCCGCGGCCTCGCGCGAGTGCCCCGCCAGCCGGTAGGCGGTGGCGTAGCCCTCGGCCTGGGCCCCGGTGGAGATGATGTGGCCCAGTTTGTCCGCGCCGCTGGCGTACGCCCACTCCACCTCCACATCGAACGGCCCCACGAGGCGGCGGTCGTCCTGGGATCGGCGGCGGGTCTCTAGCGCACCGAGCGCGACGGCCGTCCCCCCGACGGCGGCGGTGCCCCACACGCTGGGAGCGTCCGGCTGGCGGAGGGAGTCGGCGGGAGGCTGCGCGAGCGCGGCGGAAGCGGCCGAGGCGAGGAGCAGGAGAAGAAGGCGGCGGAGCAACACGGTGGGAGGGAGGCGGCGGAGTCTAGGGGCGTCCGGGCGCTTTTGCCGAATCGGCGATTGGCGTATCTTTCGGGCTGAGGCCGCGCCCGTGCGGGGGGTGGAGCTAGCCATTCTCTCAACGGGATTCCTGTACCACCCCCGCATGTCTGACGCCCCTACGCTCATCCTCGTGGTCGATGACCACTCGCTCGTCCGGATGGGCCTCGAAAAGCTGTTCGAGCACGAGCCGGACCTCCGGGTGGCGGCCCACGTGGAGACCTCGGACGATGCGCTGCAACTCATCGACCGCCAGTCCTTCGACTTCATCATCGTGGACATCGGGCTGAAGGGCGGCTCCGGGCTGGACCTCATCCGCCACATCCGCGCGCGCGACGAGGAGATCCCCATCCTCGTGCTCTCTATGCACCGGGAGTCCTACTACGCGGAGCGCGTGCTCCGTGCGGGGGCTCAGGGCTACCTCTCCAAGCAGGGCGACCCGGAGGCGATCATCCCCGCCATCCGCCAGATCCTCTCCGGCGAGCTGTATGTCTCCCCGGCCCTCGCGGGCGACTTGGTGCGCCGCGCCGTGGACGGCAACGCCACGCCGAAGACGGTGGAGGACCTCTCCGACCGCGAGACCGAGGTGGTCCGGTTTATCGGGCAGGGGCTCTCCACGCGAGAGATCGCGGAGCAGCTGAGCCTCTCCGTCAAGACCATCGAGAGCTACCGCGCCAACGTGAAGCGGAAGCTGGGGCTGCAGAGCGGCTCCGAGCTCTCGCGCTTCGCCTACGATTGGACCACGAGCGCGCTCGGGCTGGCGACCGCGGAGGACGGCGCCGACGAACTCGCGGACTAGCGCCGCCAGCGGCACGCGACCGGCGGCTTCCGCACGGAAGGGGAACAGGGCCGAGGGTGAAAGCGCTTTACCTTGCGCACTCCCCCACGCCCCCTGTCTCTATGCGGACCCGCCGCACCAAAATCGTCTGCACCCTCGGTCCCGTCACGTCCTCGCGCGAGAGCATCCGTGCCCTCGTCAGCGCCGGCATGGACGTCGCCCGACTCAACATGAGCCACGGCAGCCACGCCGACCACGCCGAGACCTACCGCCTGGTGCGCGAGGCCGCCGACGAGACCGGCCACGGCGTCGGCATCTTCGCCGACCTTCAGGGCCCCAAGATCCGGCTCGAGACCTTCGCCGAGGGCTCGGCGCGGCTCGAGGTCGGGGCGGAGTGGACGATCACCACCCGCGACGTGCCGGGCGACGAGGAGATCTGCGGGACGACGTACAAGGGCCGGCCCGGTGACGTGGCCCCGGGCGACCCGCTGCTGATCGACGGGCTGA
>DUBD01000081.1 GCA_012960515.1 Bacteroidota bacterium
GAGCCGGAGTCTACGGGCTCCCTCGCGCCCGGTCCCTTCGCTCCCGGTGAACTCTACTCCCATGCCCCGCACCGCACTCGTCCTGCTGGCGGTCGCCCGCGGTGGGTCCGTCGCCGCGCAGACGCCCGCCGGCATCGACTCCGTCTACGCCGCCTTCTCGCAGGCCTACGCCACGACGGACGCCGATCTCATCCGCTCCATCTACACCGAGGACTGCCGCTACCTCCCGGCGCACACGGGCCACGTCCAGACGTGCGAGGAGGCGCTGGGCGGGTTCGCCGCGATGTTCGCGGGCGCCGAGGCCGACGGCGGCGGACTCGCGATCGAGTTCGCCTTCGTGGACCGCCAGATCGACGGCGACCTCGCGACGGACGTGGGCTATTACCACCTCACCTCCACGCCCGCCGACGGAGAGCCGGGGCACGGCTACGGCAAGTTTGTGACCGTCCTCGTGCGCGAGGCGGACGGCCGGTGGCGCATCCACGTGGACGGCTACAGCCCTGCGGGCGCCGAGGCGTTCGAAGCCGCAACGGCAGGGGAGTAGTCCGCTGGCGGTCCGTCTCGCCCATCGTGACCGCCAGCACGGCGGGCGATCAGCTCAGCTTGCCCTGGAAGGCCATGAGCAGCTGGCGCTGCTCGTCGGAAAGCTCGCCGTTGTCGTCGGCGTCCGCGAGGTCTTCTGGCGGGGCAGCGACGTGCGGCGGGGCGGCGTCCAGCACTTCCTTGCGGACGTGCTCCAGGGTTTTTCCGGTGACGTAGGCGCCGCTGGCGTTGGGGTGCCCGCCGCCCCCGAAGCGCCCGGCCCACTTGTTGATGGGGCAGTCGCCCTTGGAGCGGAACGAGATCTTGATCCCGTTGAGCGTCTCGAGGAAGATCACGGCGCTCACCACGCCCTCCAGCGAGAGCGGGTATTGCACCAGCCCCTCGGTCTCCTCGAAGTCGGCGCCGGAGGCGCGGAGCGTTTCCTGCGAGATGGTCATGCTCGCCAGCCGACCGCCATAGTGCGTGCGGATGGTCCCGAGCGCGAGGCCGAGCAGGCGCAGCGCCGAGTGCGTCTTGCCGTCGTAGAGCGCGATGTGGATGGGCTCCGGGCGGAAGTCGCCGCGTGCGAGGAGGTCCGAGATGATCGCGTGCGTGCGGGGCGTGGTCGCGCCGAAGCGGAACGAGCCGGTGTCCGTCATGATGGCGACGTAGAGCGCGGTCGCGATGGCGCGGTCGATGCCGCTCGGGTCGTGCCCGGCGATCAGGTCGTAGATGATCTCGCCCGTCGCGGCGGATCCCGTGTCCGTGTGGGCCTCGGTGAACCACGTCTCCGCGTCGGGGTGGTGGTCCAGCAGGAGGACGGGCTTGCCCGCATCGGCGGCGGCGCGGAACGCCCGGCCCACGTCGCCCATCCGGTGCTCCGCGTTCGTGTCCACGACGACCCGCAGGTCGGCCTCCGCGATGAGCTCCGCGTGGCTGAGCGCGCCGGGGTCGTAGACGCGGACGAGCTTCTTGGGCTGCTCGTCCATGAGCCAGCGGAGCGGCTTCGGCTCCGGGTCCGCGTTGAGGCAGTAGACGGCCTTCCCCATGCCGCGGAGCCAGCGGCCGAGCGCGATCTCGGAGCCGAGGGCGTCGCCGTCCGGGCGGATGTGCGTCGTCAGCACGATGCGCTGGGCGGCGAGGAGGCGGTCGCGGATGGAGTCGAGCGTGTCAGGCATAGCACAGGATGGGGGCGCCGAAGGTACGGGCGAGACCGGCCGAGGCTCCGCCGCGCTGGCGGAGCCTCCCGGCGGGCGCTACGCCTCGCCGAGCGCCGCGTGCGCGGCCGCCAGCCGGGCGACAGGCACGCGGTAAGGCGAGCAGCTGACGTAGTCCAGCCCGACCTCGTGGAAGAAGGCCACGGACCGCGGCTCGCCGCCGTGCTCGCCGCACACGCCCACCTTGAGATCCGGCCGCGCGCTCCGGCCGCGTTCGGTCCCGGTGCGTACCAACTCGCCGACGCCCTCGCGGTCCAGCACCTGGAACGGGTCCGCGTCCACGATCCCGCGCTCCACGTAGGTGGAGAGGAAGCGGCCGGCGTCGTCTCGCGAGAGGCCGAAGGTGGTCTGCGTCAGGTCGTTCGTGCCGAAGGAGAAGAACTCCGCGTGCTCCGCGATCCGGTTCGCCGTGAGCGCCGCCCGCGGCAGCTCGATCATCGTGCCGACGAGGAAGTCCACCTCGCAGCCGTGCTCGCGGAAGACCTCGGCGGCCACCTCCCGGACCACGCTCGCCTGGTCCGCCAGCTCGTCGGCGACGGAGACGAGGGGGACCATGACCTCGGGGTGGACGGCCACGCCGTCGTCTGCGCACTCGCAGGCGGCTTCGAACAATGCGCGGGCCTGCATCCGCGTGATCTCGGGGTAGAGGAGGCCGAGGCGGCACCCGCGCATCCCGAGCATCGGGTTCTGCTCGTGCAGCTTGTCCACCTGGCGGAGCAGGGCGCGGGCGTCGTCGGCGTCTTCCAGGAGCCGGTCCATCTCGCCCATCGAGCCGGCGCGGCGGAGCGCCAGCTTGATCTCCGCGACCCGGTCGGTGAGCTCCAGCAGGCTGGGGAGGAACTCGTGGAGCGGCGGGTCCAGCAAGCGGACGGTAACGGGGAGGCCGTCCATCGTGCGGAAGATGGCCGCGAAGTCCTCGCGCTGGAGCGGGAGCAGGCGCCGGAGCGCGGCCTCGCGCTCGCCCTCGCCGTCCGCGAGGATCATGGCGCGCATGGCTTCCAGGCGTTCCTCTCCGAAGAACATGTGCTCCGTTCGGCACAGCCCGATGCCCTCGGCGCCGAAGGTGCGGGCCGTCTCGGCGTCTGCGCCGGTGTCCGCGTTCGCGCGCACGCCCAACTGGCGGACGTCGTCGGCCCACGACATGAGGGTGCGGAAGTTGTCGTCCAGCTCCGGTTGCTGGGTGGGCACCTGCCCGACGAGGATGCGGCCGGTCGCGCCGTCCACCGTGACCCAGTCGCCCGCGACGAGCGTGTGCTCGCCCGCCCGAAGCGTGCCGCCAGCGGCGTCGATCTGGAGGTCCTCAGCGCCCGCGACGCACGGCAGGCCCATGCCTCGCGCCACGACGGCCGCGTGGCTCGTCATCCCGCCGCGCGCCGTGACGACGGCCTCAGAGGCGACCATTCCGTGGAAGTCGTCGGGCGAGGTTTCGTGGCGGACGAGGACGACGGGGCCGTTCTCGGCTTCCGCCTCGGCGTCGTCCGAGGTGAACACGAGGCGGCCCTGGGCAGCGCCCGGGCTGGCGGGGAGCCCCGTCGCGAGGACCGTCGCGTCCGCGCTCGGGTCCACCTGCGAGTGGAGCAGACCGTCCAGTGCCTCGGGGGAGACGCGGCGGAGGGCGGTCGCGCGGTCGATCACGCCTTCTTCCACCATCTCCACCGCCACGCGGACGGCGGCGGCCCCGCTCCGTTTGGCGGTGCGCGTCTGGAGGAGCCAGAGCGTGCCCTTCTCGATCGTGAACTCCACGTCCTGCACGTCGCCGTAGTGGGACTCCAGCGTGGCCGCGATCTGGCGGAAGCGCTCGAACGCCTCGGGCAGGTCGTCCGCCATCTCCGCGATGGGCTTGGGCGTGCGGATGCCCGCGACCACGTCTTCGCCCTGCGCGTTGAGGAGGTACTCGCCGTAGAGCGCCTTCTCCCCCGTGGACGGGTTGCGCGTGAACGCGACGCCCGTGCCGGACTCCCAGCCCATGTTGCCGAACACCATGGCCTGCACCGTCACGCCGGTCCCGATGTCGTCCGGGATGCTGTGGACGCGGCGGTAGTGGATGGCGCGGTCGTTGTCCCAGGAGTCGAACACGGCGGCGATGGCCATGCGAAGCTGCTCGCTCGGGTCGTCCGGGAAGGCCTGGCCGCGTTGCTCGCCAAAGACGAGCCGCTTGTACTGCGCGACGACCTCGCGCAGCTGGTCCGGCGTGAGGTCCGTGTCGCGCCCGCCGTCCGTCCGGGCCTTCGCGCGGGCCAGCACGCGCTCGAAGCGCTCGGCCTCGACGCCCATCACGATCTCGCCGAACATGGAGATGAAGCGGCGGTACGCGTCCCACGCGAAGCGCTCGTCGCCCGTCTGGCGGGCGATCCCGGCGACGGTGTCTTCGTTGAGCCCGAGGTTGAGCACGGTGTCCATCATGCCCGGCATGGAAACGGAGGCACCGGAGCGGACCGAGAGCAGGAGCGGGTTGTCCGGGTCACCGAACGCGCGCCCGGTCGCGGCCTCGACCTCCGCCAGCGCCTCGCGGGCCTGGGTCCACATGCCCTCGGGGAAGTGCTGGCCGTGCTGCTGGTACGCCACGCACGCCTCGGTCGTGATGGTGAAGCCGGGGGGGACGGGGAGGCCAGCGTCGGTCATGGCCGCCAGCCCGGCGCCCTTGCCGCCGAGGAGGGCTTTGTCTCCGGCGGGGGCGTCGGCGAAGGAGTAGACCCAGCGGTGGTCGCGGTTCGTGGGATCGGGGCGAGCGGTCATAGAGGGGAATGGGGGAGGGGAGTGACGGCGGGGTGTAACACCGTTCCACGCGCTCAGGTCCGCACCCGCGTCCGGCTGGCGGAGGCCTCGGACGAGAGCTGGAAGCGTTTCCGGAGGGCTTCGCTTGACCGGGGGCGCTCGGTCCGGCACCTTCCGGCCGCTCCACTCCTCATCCCATGCCCGATACCCCTGCTCTCGACACCGCCCCCTCGCCCCTCGGCACGCCGACGCCCGAGACTCCGAAGGCGAAGGACCGCGCCGACCACATGCGAAAGCTGCTCGGTCGCCTCCGCCAGCAGCGCGAGGAGATCCACCGCGGGGGCGGGGAGAAGGCCATCGCGCGGATGCACGACCGCGGCAAGATGACGGCGCGCGAGCGCGTAGCGGCGCTGCTGGACGAGGGGAGCCCGTTCTACGAGGTCGGCACGTTCGTGGGCCGCGGGATGTACGAGGACGAGGGGGGCTGCCCGGCGGGCGGGACGGTGATGGGGCTCGGGCGGGTGCACGGCGAGCTGGTGCTCGTCGTGGCGAACGACGCCACCGTGAAGGCGGGCGCGTGGTTTCCGATCACGGCCAAGAAGAACCTCCGCGCGCAGGAGATCGCGATGGAGAACCGCGTCCCGATCGTCTACCTCGTGGACTCCGCGGGCGTCTACCTCCCGATGCAGGACGAGATCTTCCCGGACAAGGAGCACTTCGGGCGCATCT
>DUBD01000082.1 GCA_012960515.1 Bacteroidota bacterium
TCCTCAACTCCATCCCGTACTCGTTCTACCCACTCCTCGCGTTGCTCCTCGTCTACGTCGTCTCCGCCAGCCGGCGGGACTTCGGGCCGATGCTGACGGCCGAGCGCCGGGCACGCAGCACGGGACAACTGACGCGCCCGGGCTCCGAGGCTAGCGCGGCGGAGGCCGAGCAGAAGCTGCTGGAGCCGCCGGAGGACAAGCCGGCGCGGCTCATCAACGCGGTGCTGCCCATCGTCGTCCTGGTGGTCGCCGTCCTCGTGGGGCTGTGGATCACCGGCACGGCGTCCGTCCAGGAAGAAGGGGGCGAACTCTCCATCCGCAACATCATCGGCGCCGCGAACTCCTACCCGGCCATGATGTGGGCCTCCATGCTGGGCGTCGTCGTCGCCATCGCGATGACGGTAGGGCAGCGCATCCTCAGCCTCACCGAGGCAATGGAGGCGTGGTTCGTGGGCATGCGCTCCATGCTGCTGGCGCTCGTGATCCTCGTGCTCGCGTGGGCCCTCGCCAACGTCAACGACGCGCTCGGGACCGCGCCGTACCTCGTGGACCTGCTCTCCGACAGTCTCTCCGCGTGGATGGTGCCGCCCATCGTGTTCATCCTCGCGGCCTTCGTCGCCTTCGCCACGGGCTCCTCGTGGAGCACGATGGGCATCCTCATGCCGCTCGTGATCCCGCTCGTCTGGGGCGTGCTCAGTGCGGACGGCGCGACGGGGGACCTGCACGTCCTCTACTCCACGGTCTCCTGCGTGCTCGCGGGATCGGTCTGGGGCGACCACTGCTCGCCGATCTCAGACACGACGATCCTCTCCAGCCTCGCCTCACAGTGTGACCACGTGGACCACGTCCGCACGCAGCTGCCGTACGCGCTGACCGTCGGCGGCGTGGCTGTCTTCCTCGGCACCATCCCGACCGCCCTCGGCGCGCCGTGGTGGATCATGCTCCCACTCTCCGCTGCGACCCTCGTCGGCATCTTCTTCGCGCTCTCCCAGCCCGTCGAGGACGACTCCGTACCCGCGTGACGCCCGACGTTCTCTACCTGGACAACCACCTCCTGGTCGTCGCCAAGCCGGCGGGGATGCTCTCCCAGGCCGACGACACCGGCGACCTCGACGTGGTCACCTGGGCGAAGGACTTCCTCAGGCGCGAGTTCGACAAGCCCGGCAACGTGTTCGCGGGGCTCGTCCACCGGCTGGACCGGCCCGTGGGCGGCGCGATGGTCATCGCGCGGACGAGCAAGGCCGCCTCCCGGCTGGCGGAGCAGTTCCGCCAGCGGACGCCCGAGAAGCGCTACCTCGCGATGGTCGAGGGGCGGCTCGATGGCTCCGGGCGCGAGACGGACTGGCTGCTTAAGACGCGCGACCCGAAACGTGGCACCCGGGTCAAACGGGTCCGCCAGGGCACCGACGGCGCCAAGCGGGCCGTCATGACCTGGACGAGCCGGTCCGTGCTGGGGACCCGTTCGCTCGTGGAGGTGGGGCTGGAGACGGGGCGTGCGCACCAGATCCGTGTGCAGTTGAGCGGGCTCGGGCACCCCATCGTGGGCGACCTCCGGTACGGTGCAGAGGCCCCGCTCGGCGACGGCCGCGGGATCGCGCTCCACGCGACGCACCTCACCATCGAACACCCCACGAAGCGGGACCGGCGCACGTTCACGAGTGCGCCTCCGCGCGTCTGGGGAGGCGCCTTCGATCCGGCGATCCGCGAGATCGTTCGCCCGTCCCAGTCGCGATAGCACCACTCCCGCACCATGTCGCTTCCCACCCTGGATCCCATCGAGCCCCGTGTGCTGGGCGCGCTTGTCGAGAAGTCCCTCGCGACGCCGGACTCGTACCCGCTCACGCCGAACGCGCTGCGGTCCGCGTGCAACCAGACGTCGTCTCGGGATCCCGTCATGGACCTCTCGGACCGCGACGTGTCCCTCGCGGTGGAGCGGCTGATGCGCCGCCGTCTCGTAGGGACCGCCAGCGGGGCGGGCCACCGGGTCGCGAAGTACCGCCACGCGCTAGCGGAAGCGTTGGAGCTCTCGCGCCGCGAGCTCGCGGTCCTGGCCGTGTTGATGCTGCGGGGGCCCCAGACGGCCGGTGAGATTCGGTCGCGCGTCGGGCGGATGGCAGACCTCGCGGGAGTAGAGGAGGCCGACGAGGTGCTGTGGATGCTCGCGGAACGCGACGCGCCGCTCGCCGCGAAGCTCCCGCGGGAGCCTGGCCGTTCTGCGGATCGGTACGCACATACCATGTCGGGCGACGTGGCGCAGCCGGCCGTTGCGACAGGGGAGGGGGAGTCCACGCCGCCTCCGCCCACCCTGGCAGACCGCGTGGAGGAACTGGAGACGGTCGTTCGCGACCTCCGCGAGGAGCTGACAGCGCTCCGGACGCGGCTCGGCGACCTCGCGTAGCGGCACCGCCCGAGCGAGCCTGCAGGGGGGAAACCCCGGGGAACGTTCGGGGTTTGACGCGAGGTTGCGTGAGATATGCCCGACCGTCCGCCCCGGGGTCTGAGTGGATCCCTGAGGTCCGTACACATAACGGTGTGACGGTACGATGTCACTGGCGTTTTGGACCTTACAGGGTTCCGCCTCTACTGCCATGATCCACTCTCTTGCCCCTCCGCCGATTGGCCCTACCAACGTCGAACTCGCCGACGTGCTGGGACAGATGGCGGACCTCCTCGTCCGCCGCGGCGAGCCCAATCCGTACCGCGTGCAGGCGTACCTGCAGGCCGCCGCGATGCTCCGGGACCTTGACACCCCGGCCGTCGAGCTGTACGGGGAAGGCGGGCGCGACGCGCTGACCGAGTTGCCCGGCGTGGGCGTCAGCCTCGCGGCCCACCTCGCGGATTACATCGAGCGGGGCCGCGTCGGGCTCCGGGACCGGCTTCTCGCGTCCGACGATCCCGCCGCCCTGCTGGCGACCGTTCCCGGCATCGGGGATGCCCTCGCCGCCCGGCTCGTGCAGGCGGGCATCCGCACCCTCGCGGATCTGGAGCGCGCCGCGCACGACGGCCGGCTGGCGGAGATCGCCGGGTTCGGGCCGCGCCGGCTCGAAGCCGCCCGGCTCCAGCTCAACTCCATCCTCAACCGCTCCGCTCGTCGCAGGGAGCGCCGCGTCCGCCGGCAGGTGGCCCGGCTGGCGGCGATCCGCCAGCGCCGCGAGGCCGAGCGTGACGCGGAGACCGAGTCCGTCCCCACGTCTGACGACGTGACGGTGGCGACCATCTACCCGTTGTTCCCGCCGGCTGCCGCCTAGGGACCGGGTGGGGCGGGGAACCCGCACGTCCCCCGTCGGGGCGCGGCCGGCTCGACCTGGCCGCGCCCCTTTTCTCGGCGGTTACTCGCCCTTGCGTTCCGCGAAGTCGAGGAAGCGGTGCGCGAGGGTCTGGGCGAGGTGAGGGGATGAGCCCCACGCCCGGTTGTTCGCGATGACGTGGATCGTCGCGTCGCGCTCGACGGCTTTGTACATGAGCGCCGTCGTCTCGTCGATCATGCGGCGGGCCTGCCCCGTCTCCGACAGCGCCGCCACGGGCTTCGTGAACGGGTATGCCAGCGCGAACGCCTCGTTGTACTTCATGTCGCGCGGGTTCAGGAGGCGCACGACCACGTCATCCGCTCGCGACGTGAACGCTTCGTCGGCCAGCGTCCATTGGGCGTGGAGCGTCGGGAGCCACGTCCAGTGCGAGAACACCCGGCCGATACCGGCGTGCTCCATCCACGCCGCCAGCCCGGGCGTGAGGAGGTGCTCGCTTCGGATCTCCAGGTGGTATGCCACGTCGCGCGGGACCTCGCGGAAGAACGCGTCCCACTCGCCGACGAACGCCTCTGGTGACGGGGCCTCGCGCTTCCTCACATACTCCTGCTCCAGGATCACACCCGCCAGCTTGGTGCCCAGCGCATCATGCAACGGCTCGACGAACTGGCGGGTGAAGCCGGCGGCGTCCAGATAGCCGTCGTTCTCCTCGAAGCTCATGCGTCCGCCGGACCGGCGCGGGAGAACGCGCGAGACGAACTGCCTCGGCGCCTTGACGAGAAAGCGCGCGTTGGCCGGGGCGTGGTCCGCGTACTGCTGAAGCACGAAGAGGTTGGACTCCGGCCGGCCGTCGGGTGTCAGGAGCGGCCGGTAGTAGAGGAAGTCCAACTCCAGCACGCCGAAGTGCAGGAAGTAGTCCTCGACGGAGGCGACGGGTAGCATCCGTTCCTCGAACGTCTCGCCGCCCACACGCTTGGACCGCGTCGTGACCTCGCCCGCCCACACGTCGCGCGGATAGATGGTGTCGATCCAGCCGGCGTAGCGGTCGGAGGCGGTCCCGAACCGGAGGTTGGGGTGGATGTGTCGGAAGTCGAAGCGCTCGGCGTCGGCGCGGCGATCGGAGACGGAGCGGGGCATGGGAGAGCGGTGGGGGACCGCAAGATCCGCCCGGCTGGCGGTCGGTGTAGGCGCGATCCGACGCGCGTTCGGCGCCTCCCCCAGCGGGTCAGGCGCTCGGGCTCTCCTTCTTGTTCTTCGAGCCGAACAGCACCTCGGTCACGGCCGCGCCCGCTACGGCGAAGCCGACCACGAGCACGAGGTAGTACGCGATCAGCCGCCAGCCGAGCAGCGCCGGACCCGCCGCACCCTCGGGCAGGAGCGGCGCCAGGAACAGGAGGTAGAGCCCTTCCATGCCGCCCGAGCCGCCCGGGGTGGGCAGAGCGATCCCGACGAGCCACAGCGCGGCGGTCCGGAGGTAGAACAGCACGGGCCGCGCGATGCTCGTGACCGCGAACGCCGCGTACAGCGCGATGGCGTAGCGCGAGAGCCAGATGCCCGCCGTGAGCGCGAAGCCCTTGAGGTAGAACATCGCCGGTTGCAGGCGGAGGATGCGCGCCTGGCGCCGGAGCTTCCGTGCTTCGTCCTGCACCCGGTCCTCGAACCGCCGGAGGAACTTGATGCGGACGACTTTGCCCGCCACCCACTCGATGAGTTGCGGCCGGACGAGCGTCGCGTACGCGAAGAACGTCACCCAGGCCAGCAGCCCATAGCGCAATGCCTTGCCGATGCCGACGATTGCGACGAAGGACCAAAGCGGCTCTCTTAGCACCCCTGCGGTGACGGTCAGCGCATCGCCGACAACCGGAAACCAGCTTACCAGCAGCGACCAACGGCCATAGCGCGCATACC
>DUBD01000083.1:0-9955 GCA_012960515.1 Bacteroidota bacterium
GACGAGGCGACGGTCGTGGCCGCGCTGCTCCACGACACCGTGGAGGACACGGACCTCTCGCTGGATCTGATCGAGGAGGAGTTCGGCCCGGAGATCGCCGCCATCACGGACGGCGTCACGAAGATCGGCCACGTGTTCGAGAGCCGGGCCATGGGCCGCGCCGAGAACGTGCGCAAGCTCATGCTCAGCATGGCGAGCGACATCCGCGTCATCCTCGTCAAGTTCGCCGACCGCCTCCACAACATGCGGACGCTCGGCGCGCTGCCGCAGCGGAAGCGGGTCCAGATCGCGACCGAGACGATGGACCTCTACGTCCCGCTGGCGCACCGCTTCGGCCTGCACGAGGTCAAGACGGAGTTCGAGGACCTCGCGCTGAAGTACCTGGAGCCGGAGGCGTACCAGAACATCGCGCGGGGCCTCAACGCGAAGAAGCGCCAGCGCGAGCGCTACATCGAGCGGTTCATCGTCCCGCTCCGGAAGGAGCTGGAGGCCGCCGGGTTCGACTTCCACATCTACGGCCGTCCCAAGAGCATCCACTCCATCTGGCGCAAGATGAAGCGGCAGGACGTGGACCTGGACGGCATCTACGACCTCTTCGCGCTCCGCATCCTGCTCCACTCCGAGGGGAAGAAGGGCAAGGAGGACTGCTGGCGCGTCTACTCCCTGCTCTCGGACCTCTACACGCCCATCCCCGAGCGCTTCCGCGACTTCCTCACGCGGCCGAAGAGCAACGGCTACCAGAGCCTCCACACCACGGTCATCGGCCCGGAGGGGCGGCCCATCGAGATCCAGATCCGCACGGCGGAGATGCACGAGATCGCCGAGCGCGGCGTGGCGGCCCACTGGAAGTACAAGGAGCAGGCCGTCCCAGACGATTCCCAGGTGGATGGCTCCGTGGTGCCGAAGGAGGCCGGGCGCGATGCGCAGCTGGACGCGATGTACGCCTGGGCGCGCGATCTCCTGGAGAACCCCCGCCCGGACGACGCCGGCGAGTTCGTCCGTGACTTCCAACTCCAGCTCTACGACGAGGAGATCTACGTCTTCACGCCCCGGGGGGACGTGGTCACGCTCCCGCACGGCGCCACCCCGGTGGACTTCGCCTTCCAGATCCACTCCGAGGTGGGCTCGCATTGCATCGGCGCGAAGGTGAACGGGAAGATGGTCCCGCTCTCGCACCGGCTGTCCTCGGGCGATCAGGTGGAGGTCCTCACCTCCAAGAAGCAGTCGCCCAACCCGGACTGGATGGGCTTCGTGGTCACGCACAAAGCGCGGACCCGCATCCGCCACTGGATCAACGAGAAGCGCCGGAAGGCCGTGGAGCACGGCCGCCAGCTGGTGGAGAAGCGGATGCGCCGCGTGGGTGTGGAGGCGGACAAGCAGACGATGGAGCGCGTCACGGCGCAGCTCAAGTTCCCCTCCACCCAGCAGCTCTACTACGAGGTCGGCGCGGGGCTGTACGACGCGGCGGAGTTCGTGGACCAACTCCGCAACCGGAGCACGCCGGACCCGGAGGAGGCGTCCGCCAGCCCGGCGCGGCTGGAGGTGGAGCAGATCGCAGAGGGCTTCACGGAAGTCGCCCGCGAGCACGGGTCGCCCACGCTCATCATCGAGGGGGAGGCGCAGAAGGGGATGGCGGTGGAGTACGCCACGTGCTGCTCGCCCATCCCGGGGGACGAGGTCTTCGGGTACGTCTCCAAGACAGGCGCCATCAAGGTCCACCGCGCGAGCTGCAAGAACGCGCCGCACCTCCTGCTGGAGCGGGCGGAGCGCGTGCTGGACGTGGAGTGGAGCCGCCAGAAGGACGTGCAGTTCGTGGCCGCGCTCCGCATCGTGGGCGAGGACCGCGTTGGGCTGGTGAGCGACCTGACGACCGTGATCTCCAAGAACCTCAAGACCAACATCCGCTCCATGACCATCGCGGGGGAGGACGGCATGTTCGAGGGGATCGTCGGATTATATGTGTCCGATCTGGGCCAGCTGCAGCGGATCATGAAACGGCTGCTCCGGCTGGACGGGGTGTACGGAGTCTATCGGTTGGAAGAGTAGCCGCGGGTCACGCACGCCCGGATTGTGGCGTAGATTCTGCACATGTGCGTCTGAGGGCATGGACCGCATGGAGTCAAGGGGAATTGCAGGTGCCCCATCGGCCTAAGCTATGTGAATGCGTATGTTTGGGGCTCCGGTTCCCGTGTCGGCCGCGAGGCGTTCTGGCTCCTGTCCGTCCCGAGAATATGTGCATATCGCGCCGCCCACCCGGCGCTAACCCAGCCCACCATTCATGGAAGCCATCCCCAACCGCGCGCCGACGCTGACGAAGAAGGACGTCGCCCGGCGTGTCGCTGAGATCCAAGGCATGCCGCTCTACAAGTGCGAGCCGTGGGTCCACGCTGTGGTCATGTCCATCCGCCAGTTGATGGAAGAGGCCGACCCCGAGGTCCGAATCGAACTCCGCGACTTCGGCGTGTTCGAGGTCAAGAAGACCAAGGCCAAGCCGAAGGCCCGCAACCCCAAGACCAACGAGACGGTCTTCATCCAGGCGCGCCGCAAGACGCACTTCAAGCCGAGCAAGAAGCTCCGCGAGGTGCTGCAGACGCCGCTCGTGGACCTCGGCTACGAGGTGCCGGCCGGCAGCGCGGACGCCGTCGCGGAGGAGCAGGCCGCGTAGCCCCTCCGCTCCCGCCCGCCAGCGCCCCGCTGGCGGACTAGCTTCACGAGGCCGGGCCGATGCCCGGCCTCTGTGGTTTTGCCCCTCGCGCTCGTGGACGCTCGCCCCCGTATCGCCGCTGTGGATGTGGGCCGCCGCCGGATCGGCGTGGCGGTGACGGACCCGTTGCGCCTGTTCGCCCGCGCCGTCGGGACGTTCCCTGCGCCCGTAGCGCTGGCGGAACTCCGCAAGATCCACGAGGCGGACGGGATCGAGACGGTCGTGGTGGGGTGGCCACTGACGCCGGAGGGGACCGAGGGCGAGGCCGTCGCGCGGACCAAGCCGTTCATCTCCCGCATTCGCAAGGCGTTGCCGGGCGTGGAGGTGCAGGTGCAGGACGAGCGCTTCTCCACCAAACGAGCCCAGCAGGCGCTGATCGCGCACGGGGTGGGGCGGAAGAAGCGGCGGAAGGCGCAGGGACAGGTGGACGCCGCCGCGGCCGCCGTCATCCTCCAGGACTGGCTCGCGGACCAGGGTGAAGGGTAGGGGGATATGGACGCACGGGGCGTCATCTGCGGGCGTCGGCGGTTTACCCTGTCGTTCCCCCCCCCCTACTCCCCGGATGGTCCTCCCGATCTACACCTACGGCCAGCCCGTCCTTCGCGAACCCGCCCGCCCCGTTGATCCGGACGCCCCGGACTTCGACGCCGATGCCTTCCGCCAGCTGCTGGCGGACATGGTGGAGACCATGCACGAGGCGCACGGCATCGGGTTGGCGGCGCCGCAGATCGGCCGCTCGCTGCGGGTGTTCGTCGTGGACCTCTCGCCGTATGCGGAGGAGATCGCGGAGGAGCACGATGGGCAGACGCCGGAGTGGGCCCGCGGGCCCTTCGCGCTGATCAACCCGGAGACCGCTCCCCTGGAGGACGCCCAGGAAGAGGCCTTCGAAGAGGGCTGCCTCTCGATCCCCGACCTTCGCGAGGACGTGGTGCGCCCGGATGCGGTCCGGCTGCGCTACCTCACCGAGGACTTCGAGCCCGTGGAGCTGATCGCGACCGGGATGCTCGCGCGCGTGGTGCAACACGAGTTGGACCACCTGGACGGCGTGCTGTTCGTGGACTACCTCTCGGCGCTGCGCAAGCGGATCGTGCGCCGCCGCCTCCGCCGGATGGCCGAGGGCGAGGTGGAGGCGGAGTACCCGATCCAGCCGCCCGCCTAAGCGCGTCTCCCGCGCGCTGGCGGGGTGCCCGACCGGCGGGGAAGCAGGGCCGGGGGAAGCCTCAAACAGAGCGGGCCGCCCCCGAGGGAGCGGCCCGCAATGCGTTGAGGGAGCCTCGGAGGGCTGTCCGCTAGCCGAGGAGGTCCGCCCGGAAGTCCTCGATGTCGGCCTCCTCGCGGAGCTCCTGGAGCCAGGCGGTCTGCACCTGCTGGCGCTTCCGTTGGAGGAGTTGCGCGGCGATCTGGTCGCGGTCCACCTCGGTCATCTCGTCCGGGAGGCCGCCGCGGAGGGCGGTCGTCTGCACGACGAAGACGGCGTTTTCGCCCTCCACCACGCCGGAGCGCTGGCCGGGCTTGAGGCCGAAGGCGGCCCCCACGAGCGAGGGCTCACGGCCGAAGCCGGCCACGGTCGGGGAGGCGAGGGAGAGGCCGTCCGCGGTCTGGACGTCCCCGCCGATGGACTGCGCCAGCGCGTCGAGGCTGGCGGCGCCACCCTCCAGGGCCGCGCGGAGGCGCTCAGCCTGGATCGCGCGCTTCTTCTGCGTCAGCACCTCCGCTTCGATCTGCGTACGCACCTCCTCGAAGGGGCGCGTGCCCTCGGGCAGCACCTCCGTCAAGCGCGCCACCACGAAGCGGTCGCCGGCGTCGATGGGCTCCGAGAGGCTGCCCTCGGCGGCGCTGCGGAGGAAGCGGAAGAACGGGCGGCCCACCTGGAGGCCCGGCACGAAGGTCTGGTCCTCCGCCACGAGCACGCTCGTGACCTCGAGGTTCTCCTCCTGCGCGGCCTGCACGAAGTCGCGGTCCTCCTCCTCGGTGAAGATCTGGAAGTCCTCGGCGGCCTCGCGGACCCGGCCGTAGTTGCCTTCCACCGCCCGCGCGATGCGGACGATCTCGGCCTCCTGCGTGCTGCGGCCCTCCACGCGGATGAGGTGCCAGCCGAACTGCGTCTCGACCGGGCCCGTCACGCGGCCTGCGGGCGCGGAGAAGGCGGCCTCCTCGAAGGGGCGCACCATCCGGCCGCGGCCGAACCACCCGAGCTCGCCGCCACGGCTGGCGTTGGACTCGTCCGTGGAGTACTGGCGGGCGGCGTCAGCGAAGGTGATGCTGCCGCTCTGGATCTCCTGCTTGACCTGCTCCGCGCGAGCGCGCTGGTCCTTGGGGAAGAGGATGTGGCGGGCGTTGACGATCGGGTCGTCCGCGGCGCGCACGTCCGTGATGCGGGCCAGGACGGCCTCGCCGCCGGCCACGATCGGGCCGACGACGCGGCCGGCCTGCGGGTTGGAGTAGATGGCCGACGCCAGCTCGGGCGCGAGGTCCGCGGCGGGCACGAACTCCGCCGCGCTCTCGGCGCCGAACGCGTTCTGCCGGGCGAAGGCCTCCGGGCTGTCCGAGGAGGCGAACTCGTCGCGGAGCTCGCGGAGCGCGGCGATGGCGCGGGTGGAGTCCTCGGCGGTGGGCTGCTTGGTGAAGGAGACGTACTCCACGTTGTAGGTCTTCTTCCGCTCGAAGTCCGCGGCGTTCTCGCGGTAGTAGTCGCGGAGGTCGTCCTCGGTGACCTCCACCTCGCCGTCCGGCACGTCCGCGTAGCGGAGCGCGACGAAGCGGGCGTTCGCGCGGCGGTTGCGGCGGACGAACTCGCGCTCGACCTCGGCGCGGCTGACGCGGACGCTGGCGGAGACCATCGCGTCCAGCTTGGCCTGGCGGCGGCTGGTGCGGATCTGCTCCTGCAGCGCGACGAGCTGGGCGCGGAGCTCGGGGTCCTCGCCGGACTGGTCCACGATCTCGCGGAGGCGCGTGCGGTCCACGCCGCCCTGGCCGTCCGGGAAGAGCTGGAGGATCAGCGGGTCCGGGCGCTCGCCGTTGATGAGCGAGGCGACCTCCGCGTCCGAGACCTCGATGCCGAGGCGGTCCATCTCGTTGGTCCGGAGCGCGTTGTCCACGAGCGCGTCGAACACTTCGTTCTCGATCTGCGCCTGGATCGCGGGCGTGATCTCGACGCCCTGCTGCTGGTACAGCTGCATCCGCTGCTGGACGTTCGCGTCGTAGAGCTCGCCGGAGATCTCGGTGCCGTCCACGACGGCGATCGCGCGGCTCGTCCGCGCCCCGACCGAGTCGAAGACGCCGGAGTCCTGGAGCATCCAGAGGCCACCGAAGGCCAACACCAGCACGAAGATCATCGCGGATCCGACCTTCTGGCGGATCTTCACCATCATGCCCATAGCACACACCCCGCCTCCGCGGGGACTGATTCAGTTGAGGGAGGGGCAGCGCTCAAGCGCCCGATCTACCGTCGGGGCGCGGCGCCCGCCCGCGCTAGCAACAAAGCGCCGGGGCCTCGTGCGAGGGCCCGGCGGCGGACGCGGAAGATAGGGGCACGCGCACGAGGCTTCGGAGAAAACCGACGCGGCGCGCGGAACTGCCCTCACCGCCCCGCTGGCGGACGCCGCCAGCGAGGGGTGCTAGAGGCGCCAGAGCTCGCGCGTGCTCACCCCTGCCACGAACAAGCACCACGCGAGGATGGCGAGCGGGAGGGCGTCTGTGGCATCGCGGCCGAACTGACCGAGCCAGACCCCGAACGCGAGGGCGTTGGCTCCGGCGGAGAGCGCCCAGAACGCCCGGCGCCGGACGGGTCGGCCCCACGCGGCTCGAACGTGGCCCACCGCGACCCCGATGCCGACCCCCAGAACGAGCAGCGTCGTCCAGGCGCCCGTGCCGCCTCCTCTGACCACACTCCCCAGCACGACGGGCAGAGGGAGAACCAGGGCGGTGAGCCCCAAAACGCCGTTCACGATGCCCAGCACGAGGAGGGGCCCGTCGGGTTCGTCGGCGGTGGACGCGGTCATGGCTCGCGGACAGGTGCCGCCAGCGGGGCGTGGCCGAGCGTCCCCCGCTGGCGGACACTCTGAGCGTCGCCGCTAGCGGCTCGTCGGGAACTGCCAGAGCGTGGGGCGCTCGCGGAGGTCGCGCGCGCTGTTCTTCAGGTTCGCGAGCGCGGAGGCGAGGTCCTGCCCCGCCTGGTACACGTAGGCGATCGTGAACGTCGTCGCGGCGCCCGGCTCCAGGCGGAACGGGCCCGCCGAGGTGAACTGGCGGACCTCCTCTCCGGTCTGCCCGTCCTCGTTGCAGTAGGTGTCGCAGTAATCGAACCCGTCCAGCCAGCCCGTGCCCGCGACAGGGTCTCCGGTGTAGGCGAACGTGGAAGCCTCGCCCGTCGTGGGGTCGATCATCGGATCGCCGAGGTGGTCGAGCCCGCGGAGTGTGTACGGGAACGTCGTGGCCGGGTCCGCATCCAGGCTGCCCTCCCCGAAGCGTTCGTCGTCGTGCTTGTTCAGGATGCGGTGAGCCGCGAGGTCAGACCCGCCGGGTAGCTCCAGAAAGACCGATCCGGCCGCGACGCCTCGGTCTTCCGCCTCGGGCGACATGTAGACGTAGCCCAGCCGGTTCTCACGGTCGATCCCGACGAGGTTGTGGTGGACGTTCATGAGGTCCGGGTCGGTCCAGAACCCCGTGTAGGCATCCGTGATGGCGGTACTGCCCTCGTTGATGAGTTCGTAGCGGACGAAGATGACGTGTTCGTAGTCGTCGTGCCCGAACACGGCTGCGTTGACGCGGAGGCCCGGGAAGGACTCCGTGACGACGTTCGAGGGAGTCGTAGCGCACGTCGTCGCCCACACCATCTCGTCCCCGTAGACGAGCGGGTGACCGTCACCATCCACCGGGGCCCCGAACGCCGCCGGCCACCCCTCGGCGGAATAGGTCGTATCGGCGTCGAGCGCGAAGACCGCGTTTGGGGAGCCATCGCACGGGCCGAAGTTGGTGAAGTAGCGGCCCCCTGCCACGTACGAGGTGCCGTCCCGCGTACCCGAGAGGAGCAGGTTCGCCGCGTACAACGGCGAGGTCTCCAGGGTACTGGACTCGAACCACCGGCCGAGCTGGAGGTGCTCCGGGCTGAGGCTGAGGTTGAGCATCCGGGGCGCGAGGGAGGTGGGCTCTGCGCGTTCCGTGACTGTGGGGAGGAGGGGCTCCGGCGGAAGGGACTCGTCTGGGCCGGAGGACTCGGTCGGGCCGGAGGAGTCGCACGCGGAGAGCGCGCCGAGAGCGAGGAGGGCGGCGAGGAGGGCGGGGCGCAAGGGTGGAATAGGTATTGTGTAGGGTGTGCGAGCCATTGTAGACGCCTGCGCAGAAACAGGCAGACATAAAGGGTTCAGCCTGCCACTCAGCAAGCCGAACGGTATGGATAGCTGGATGAGTGGCTCCCGCCGCCTCCGCTGACCACGCGGCCCAGCACGACGGGTAGAGGGAGAACCAGCGCGGTGAGCGCTAAGACGCCGTTGACGATGCCCAGCGCTAGCAGGGGCCCGTCGGGTTCGTCGGCGGTGGACGGGGTCATGGCTCGCGGACAGGTGCCGCCAGCGGGGCGTGGCCGAGCGCACGGTGGCCGCTGAGGATGCCCATGAACAGGCCCCAGGCCGCCAGCGGAAGGAGCGCGACCTCGGACAAAACGACGCACGCCCCCACCACGCACACGTTGTAGATCAGCGAGCCCCACCACCGCCAGACGGCGGTCGGGTGCGTGCGCCGGAGCTCGCGCCAGTAGCCCACGAGCAGCACGAGCCCGGCCACGACGGGGAGGAACGAAGCGGCGAGCGCGAGGACGCCTGCGGCCTCAGGCTCCGCGAGCGCGAGAACCATGAACGCGCCGTAGAGCGCGAGCGGCACGCCGACGAGCGCCAGCAGCGTGCTGCCCACCGTCGCAATCCAGAGCGCGGGGTCCTCCGCGACGGGGACCCACCGGCTCACGCCGCCTCCGCCGTCGCTGTCTGGCCGACGAGCTGGCGGGCGGCCTCGGCGATGCCGTCCGGCCCGATGCCGACCTCGTCGTGGAGCTGGCGCTGGGAGCCGTGCTCGATGAACGTGTCCGGGAGCCCGAGGCGGACGACCTCCGTGCCGGAGATCACGCCCGCGTCCGAGGCCCACTCCACGACCGCACTGCCCGCGCCGCCGTCGCGCACGCCGTCTTCCACGGTGAGCACCTTCGAGAAGCGGGAGAACACGTCCGTCAGGAGCGCCGCGTCGATGGGCTTGACGAACCGGAGGTCCACGTGGGCCGCGCTGACGCCGGCCTCCGCCAGCTGCTGGCGGGCCTCGCCGACGTAGTTGCCGATGGCGCCGTAGCTCACGATGCAGACGTCCTCGCCGTCGGCGATCCAGCGGCCGGTGCCGAGCGGGATCTCCTCGAAGCCCTCGCGCACGTCCATGCCCGTGGCCTGGCCGCGGGGGTAGCGCATCGCGAACGGCTTGCCCGCGCGCGTGGCCGTGTAGAGGAGGTCCCGGAGGTCCTGCTCGTCCATCGGCGCGGCGACGATCATGTTCTGCACCGCCCGCATGTACGCGATGTCCAGCGCGCCGTGGTGCGTGGGGCCGTCCGCGCCGGCCACGCCCGCGCGGTCCATCGCGAAGATCACCGGGAGGTCCTGCAGCGCCACGTCGTGGACCACGCCGTCGTAGGCGCGCTGGAGGAACGTGCTGTAGATGGCGCAGACGGGGACCTTGCCCTGCGTCGCCATGCCGGCGGCGAACACCACGGCGTGCATTTCCGCGATGCCCACGTCGAAGGCGCGGTCCGGGATCGCCTTCATCATGGTGCCGATGCTCGTGCCGGAGGGCATCGCCGCGGTCACGGCCACGATGTCCTCGTTGGCCTCCGCCAGCTCCACGAGCGCGTCGCCGAAGACGTCCTGGTACTTCGGGGCCTTCGTGCCGGCGGGCGTGGGCGTCGCGAGGCTCTTGCCCGTCACCTTGTCGAACGGGCTGGACTGCGCGTGCCACTTCACCTGATCGGCCTCGGCGGGCGCGAAGCCCTTGCCCTTGACCGTCAGCGCGTGGAGCAGGATGGGGCCGCCGAGCTCGCGGAGCTTCTTCAGCCGCGAGGCGAGCGCCTTCACGTCGTGCCCGTCCGTGGGGCCGATGTAGCGGAAGCCGAGGGACTCGAAGAGCATGCCCGGGGTGAGCGCCGCTTTCAGGCCGTCCTCCACGCGGCTCGCCAGCCGCTGGAGGTGCCCGCCGCCGAGCCCCTTCATCTTGTCGAACAGC
>DUBD01000083.1:9965-30207 GCA_012960515.1 Bacteroidota bacterium
TTTGGAGCGGCCGCCAGCACCGCCAGCACCGCCCGCCGCGGAGCTTCTTCGACGCCCGTGGCGCCGCGCCCGCCGCTGGCGCTCACCTTCGCGAGGTACTCGTGGAGCGCGCCCACGTTGGGGTCGATCGAGATGCGGTTGTCGTTGAGGACGACGAGGAGGTCCGTGTCCGTGGCGCCCGCGTTGTTGAGCCCCTCGAACGCGAGGCCGCCCGTCATGGAGCCGTCGCCGATGACGGCGACCACCTTCTGGTCCGTCTTCGAGAGGTCCCGCGCGACGGCCATCCCGAGCGCGGCGGAGATGCTCGTGCTCGCGTGGCCCACGCCGAAGGTGTCGTACTCGGACTCGCTCCGCTTCGGGAAGCCGCTGAGGCCGCCATACTTCCGGTTGGTCGGGAACGCGTCCCGGCGGCCGGTGAGGATCTTGTGGCCGTAGGCCTGGTGGCCCACGTCCCAGACGAGCTGGTCGCTGGGCGTGTCGTACGCCCAGTGCAGCGCGACGGTCAGCTCCACGACGCCGAGGCTGGCGCCGAAGTGACCGCCGTACACGGCGACGATGTCGACGATGTACTGCCGGAGCTCATCGCAGAGCTGGGGGAGCTGCTCGAGGTCGAGCGCGCGGACGTCGGCCGGGCTCTCGATGGTGGCGAGCAAGGGGCCGGGGGTGATCGTCGGATCGGGCATGGGCGAGCGGACGGGGGGCGGGAAGCTACCCGGAGAAGCGAGGAGCCCCGCCGAAATGGACGTGAGGGCTGGGACGGCGGGGCCTCCGCCCCGGTTTCAATCTGGGCTGAAACCTCGCGCGGTGCCACCGGGGCGCCTCCGGGTTCTCCCGGGCTGGCGGCGGCGGTCGGCGGGAGCGGGTCAGGTGCCGGCCCAGCGCACGATCGCGCCGAAGTCCGAGCGGAGCGTCCGGTACAGCCGGTGCAGCGGCAGCCCGACGACGTTGAAGTAGTCGCCGGAGACGCCGGAGACGAACAGCGCGCCGAGGTCGTCCTGGATGCCGTAGGCGCCGGCCTTGTCCATCGGGGAGCCGGTGGCGACGTACGCGGCGATCTCGTCCGCGGTGAGCGCGCTGAATGTGACCTCCGTCGCCTCGTGCGCCATCGCGCGGGCCTCGCCGTGGATCAGCGCGAGGCCGGTGTAGACGGTGTGCGAGCGGCCCGCCAGCCGGGCGAGCGTGGCGCGGGCCTCGGCGGCGTCCGCGGGCTTGCCCAGCACCTCGCCGTCCAGCACGACGACGGTGTCCGCGCCGAGTACGAGGGCGCCGGGGTGGTCCCGGGCGACGGCCTCCGCCTTCCGCATCGCGATCTGCGCGGCGGCGGGGCCGGGCGGCGTGGCGTCCGGCCAGGTCTCGTCGGCGTCGCTTGGGATGACGTCGAACTCGAAGCCGAGTTTGCCGAGGAGCTCGCGGCGGCGGGGGGACCCGCTGGCGAGGACGAAGGGGACGGTGAGGCGGAGGGGCGGCATGGCGGCGCGGGGGATCGGCCGCCAAGATCGCCCCGGACTCAGCCGGCAGGCGTCATCGCGGTGAGCGGCTGGCGGCGGCGGCGGCGGGGCCGCTTCGCCTGCTGCTTCGCGACGCCGTAGAACGCGGCGTGGCCCACGAGCCCGAAGAGGAGCGCCAGCTGCCCGACCCAGTCCCCCCAGCGGACGTAGGGCGTCCGGCCGGTGTAGATGGGCGCGGCGACGCGCGAGCCCTCGGCGACGGTCGTCGGCTCGAGCTCTGTCGCGCGGCCGTCCGGGAGGACGAGCGCGGAGTGCTGGTCCGCGCTCGCCACGAGCACGGCGCGGCCGGTCTCCAGCGCGCGGAGCCGCATGAACGCGAGGTGCTGCCGGCGGCCCGCCAGCCCGCCGCCGTGAGGCGCCAGCGAGACGAGGAGGTTGGCGCCGTCGCCCACGAACTTGCGCACGTGGTCGCCGAAGACGCCCTCGTACCCGACGGAGGCGGCGAGGTGGGTGCGCCCGGCGGGGAGCAGCGCCCGGCGCTCGCCGAGCGCGAACGCCGGCACGGCGTCGCCCACGGTCTTCGCGATGGCGGTCGGGACGGCCTCCAGGACGGGCACGCGGCGGACCTGGTCGTAGCGGACCGGCCCGTCGTGGGCGGGGTGGAAGAGTAGCGCGGACTGCGCGGACTGGCTCATCGGCAGCGGGTAGAACCGGGACTCCGGGGCGTCGCGGCCGTCGTCGCTGGCGGCGGTGTAAGCGCCCGTGAGGAGCGGCGTCCGCCGCCGGGCGGCCCACTGGGAGAGGCGCTCGTAGAGGGCGGTCTCGCGCTCCAGGTCGCCGTAGACGGGGAGCGAGGCCCGCGGCCAGACGAGGAGGTCCGGGCGCGGGGCCTTCGTGGAGTAGCCCACGCGAGAGGCGGTCTCGTCCCGCGCGATCCAGTCTGTGAGGAGGGCGTCCGAGACGCTCGCGAGGTGGGTCACCCGCTCCTCGTTGACGGGGTTGGCCCACGCGTCGGGGTCGAAGTTGGGCTCCACGATGGCGACCTCCAGGTGCCCCGGCGGGGCGTGGTCGCCGCTGGCGCGGACGGTGCCGTAGAGCGCCGGGACCGCGATCAGCGCCGCGAATGACGCGATGGCGATGCCGCGGTCCGTCCACGCCGCGCGCGACCGCTGGCGGGCCGCCTCGAGGGCGAGGAACGCGGCCACGTTCAGGCCGAGGACCCACGCGGAGAGCAGGAGCACGCCGCCCAACTCCACCGTCTGGATAAAGGGGAGGGCCAGCGCCTGCGTGTGGCCCAGCAACGTCCACGGCGTCCCGATGGGGAGGTGGAGCACCAGGAACTCCGCCAGGACCACGTCCACCACGAACGCCGCCAGCCCGAGGCCCAGACCGAACCGCTCGCGCACCCACGCCGCCGCCGTCACCGCCGCCGCGATGGGCACGGGCACGAAGAGCAACGCGAGGCCCGCCAGCGCGGACTGCAACTCGTTCGGGAGGTGGAGCGCCCAGAACCCGGTGGCCGCCGCGGCCACGAGGAAAACGGCGTAGACCTCGCGCGCGAGTGCGAGCGTCGCCTTCCGGTCGGCCCACCGCGCGAGGATCGGGACGAGGGCGACCCAGGCGAGCGGGTAGAAGCCCACGGGGGGCAGGCTCAGCGAGAGCGCGAGACCCCCAGCCAGGGACCAGCCGAGCGAGCTGAGCGGGCGGGCGTTGCGGTGAGCGATCATGGTGGTGGGGGGGATCCGCCCGCGGTATCGGCGGCCGGGGGCGGGAAGACAAATCCCCGCGTGGAGGCGGCGTCAGCGTGCGACAACGGAACGCCCACGTTCCGAGGGACGGCCGCTACCCCGCCGATCCGGGCCCGCGCACGGGAGTTGGCAGCGGGGTGCCGAGGGGGATCCAGTCCTCCGTCTATCTTCTGCGCTCCAGACTATCGGGCATCTCGTGGCGATCCTTACCATTTGCAACCACAAGGGCGGGACGGGCAAGACGACCTCGTCGGTCCACCTCGCGGCGGCGTTTGGCCTCATGGGCCACCGCGTCCTCGTCCTCGACCTCGATCCGCAGGGGTTCCTCACCCGCACCATCGGGTTAGACGAGCCGCCGCGGGAGGCCTCCTCTCTCGCGCTCATCCACCCCGAGGGCGACCTCCGCCAGACGGAGGCCGTCCGCCTCCCGCACTTCGACGTGCTCGGGGCCTCCATGCAGATGACGCGCGAGCAGCGCCGGCTCACGCGCCCGACCGACGTGTTCTGGCTCCGCGAGACGCTCCTCCAGGGCCACGACTACGACCTCATCCTCATCGACACGGCCGCGGCGGTCTCCGTGTTCACGATGAACGCGCTCGTGGCGTCGGACGCGGTCGTGATCCCCGTCACGCCGGAGTACCAGCCCGTGGTGGGCGCGGAGCAGACGTGGCAGACGGCGGGGCTCGTGCGGAGCAAGTGGAACCCGGGCCTCCAGGCGCCGCGCTTCCTCCTGACGCAGGTGGACGGCCGCCTCAGCCGGCACACCCGCTACGCGGACTACATGCGCGAGCGCTACGAGCAGCACGTGCTGGAGACGCCCATTCGGACCTCGTCCTCGCTGGCGGCGGCCTCGCGCGATGGCAAGACCGTCTTCGACGCGCGCTACATGTCACGCGGCGCGCTGGACTACGCCCACGCCGCCGAGGAGGTGGCCACGGTGTTCTTCCCGGAGCTGGCGCGCCCCGCGCCCGTGAACGGCGCCCCCTGGCAGGAAGAAGACGGGGTGCCCACGCCGGAAGCCGCCAGCCCCGCGCCGTCCGCCAGCCCCGCGCCGTCCGCTGGCGGTGCCCCTGAGCCTGCGCCGGCCCCCTCTGCGCCGGCATCCGCCGGGCCGACCCCGGCTGCTCCGTCCGAGGCACCCGAGCCGACCGCGTCTGCCGCTACGCCGGCGTGGCGCTCGCCCGCGGCCTCCGAACCCCTCGGTGCGCCCTCGGAGCCGGAGCCGCCCACCGCGCGCGCCGTCTTCCATCACGCCCCAGTCCCGGGGCACACGCCCGCCCCTCCGCCCGACGTGATGGCGGAGGCCCGCCGGACCGCCGAGGAGGCCGGCGAGCACGCGCGCGAGTCCCTCCGCCAGCTCGGCGCGAGCGGGGATGGCGGCGCTCCCTCCGGGCCGAAGGTCCGCCGCTTCCGGTTCTAGACCGCCCCCGGTCTGAACCCGCGCGAGGGGAAGGGCATACATCTCGGCCCCTCTCCCTCGCGCCATGCTCACGCCCCTCACCCACGCGATCTCCGCCGTCGAAGGCGTCGCGGACCGAACGAAGCGCCACCTCAAGTCGCGGCTCGGTTTGTGGGAGCACGTGCACGCGCAGCCGTACGGCGCGTGGGGGACAGAGCGCGAGGTCCGCTTCATGGGCCGCGTGTTGGACGACAAGCGCACGGAGCGCGAGGACGAGTTGACCCGGTGGGGCAGTGTGCTCCTCACGGCCCGCCGCTTCCGTAGCGACGAGATCCTCGGCGCCCGCCTCCGCATCACGCTCGGCGAGACGGCCGTGGAGACTACGACGGACGATGACGGCTACTACGACGTCACCGCTCGGCTGGCGGAGCCGCCAGCGGGCGGCCCGTGGCACACCGCCCGCGTCCAGGTGCTCTCCCCGGTGAAGGCGCCCCCGGACGAGCAGCGCGTGCTGATCCCGCCCGCCTCTGCCGAGTTCGGCGTCATCTCGGACATGGACGACACCGTCATCCGGACGGGTGCCACGAACAAGCTCCGCTTCGCTCGGGTGGTCCTGCTCAACAACGCCGCCACGCGCGAGGTCTTCCCGGGCGTCGGCGCGTTTTACCAGGCGTTGCAGAGTGGGCGGGGTGGCGAAGGCTTCAACCCCTTCTTCTACGTCTCCAGCAGCCCGTGGAACCTGTACCGCCAGTTCTGGGGCGTGCTCCACCACCGGGAGGTGCCCCGCGGGCCGATGTTCCTCAAGGACTTCGGGATCGATCCGGGCAAGTTCATCAAGAGCGGGCACGGGTCCCACAAGCTGGAGTGGATCCGGACCGTGCTGGGGGCCTACCCGCACCTCCGGTTCGTGCTCATCGGCGACAGCGGGCAGGAGGACCCGGAGATCTACCAGCAGGCCGTCGCGCGGCACCCCGGCCGCATCCGGGCGGTGTTCATCCGCGACGTGACGGACGAGCGGCGGGACCGCGAGATCCACGCCATCGCGCGAGACGTGGAGGCCCGCGGCGTGCCGATGCGCCTCGTCTCCAGCACGGACGAGGCCGCCGAAGCCGCGGCAGAGCTCGGGCTCGTCGCGCCGGACGCGGTCGGGCGCGTGCGCGAGGCGTCACGGGCCGAGGCCGCGTAGCTCGCGCCCCGCTGGCGGAGGCCATCGGCGAGCCCTCGCTCGCACCGTGCGCCAGCGCGGCGCGCTCAGGAGGCGACCCGCGTGTACCGCACGTCCTCGATCACGAGGGTGTCATCCTCGGGGTTGTAGATGTCGATGAGGAGTTCGTCGCCCTCGCAGGTGAACGCGGAGCGGCCGCGCTCCCACGTCTCGAACACGCTCTCCGTCGCGAAGGGGTTGGGCTCCGCACTGCCGCCGTTGAGGCTGACCGTGGCCGTGAGGTCCGCTTCGCCGGGCTCCGCGACGATCCGGCCGTCCTCCACGCGGTACGTGGCGCGAGCGGTGCCGCTGTAGTTGTTGCGGACGCTCATGGTCTGCCCCATCACGCTGGCGTTGATGGTGACGGAGAAGTCCTCGAAGCGCTGGATCGCGTCGCCGTCGGACTCGAAGGTGATGAGCGCGCGGCCCTCGGAGCCGCCCACGGAGAAGTCCGCGTCCGGGATCTCGTCCATCCCCTGCACGCGGCTCGGGTCCATCGTGGCCGGGTCGATCTGCCAGGTGCCCACGAGGCAGTCCGCGCCCGTGGTACCCGCGGAGCCGCCGGGCGCGTCGCTGCTGGCGAGTTCGGCGGTGGAGGCGTCGGCGCCGTCCTCGGGACCGGAGGTGGAGGCGGCGTCGGGGTCGGAGCCGCAGGCGGCGAGCGGGAGGGCGAGGGCGAGGAGGGCGAAGCGCATGGCAGCGGGAAGGGGAGATACCCCACCCTACGGAAGACCGGCCGTTCGTCCGTCATCCCCGCTGGCGGTCGGCCTCGGCGGGAGCGACCGCCAGCGGGGCGGGTGGCTCAGTGCGCGTCCAGCCAGTTGTCCGCGATGCCCACGTCCACCACGACCGGCACGTCCAGCGGGAGCGCGGCCTGCATCTCCTCCCGCACGAAGGCGCTCACGGCCTCGGTCTCGGCCTCTGGGACCTCGAAGACGAGCTCGTCGTGGACCTGGAGGATCATCCGGGCCTCGGCGGAGACGCCCGCCAGCTTCGCGTGGATGCTCACCATCGCGCGCTTGATCATGTCCGCCTGGGTGCCCTGGATGGGCATGTTGACGGCCACACGCTCCGCGAAGGCGCGGTCGTTCGGGTTGCGGGCGCCGAGGTTGGGGAGGTAGCGCCGGCGGCCGAGCAGCGTTTCCGCGTAGCCCTTCGCGCGGGCGTCTTCCACGAGCGAGTCCAGGAACTGGATGACCTGCGGGTAGGACTTCCGGTACTGGTCGATGAGCTCCTGCGCCTCGGAGTTGGAGATCCGCATCCGGTACGCGAGGCCGAAGGCGGAGACGCCGTACGGGATGCCGTAGTTGACCTGCTTGACCTGGCTCCGCTGCGTCCGCGTGACGTCGTCGTAGTCCACGTCGAACACGCGGGCGGCCGTGGCGGTGTGGATGTCTCGCCCCTCGCGGAAGGCCTCCACGAGGCCCGGGTCGCCGGACATGTGCGCGATCAGCCGCAGCTCGATCTGCGCGTAGTCCGCGGCCATCAGCTTGAACCCGTCCTCCGCGACGAACGCGCGGCGGATCTCGCGGCCCATCTCCGTGCGGACGGGGATGTTCTGGAGGTTGGGGTTGCTGGAGGAGAGCCGCCCGGTGGCGGTCACGGTCTGGTTAAAGTCCGTGTGGATGCGGCCGGTCTCGGGGTGGATCAGCTCCGGGAGCTTGTCCGCGTAGGTGCTCTTGAGCTTCGCCACCTTCCGCCAGTCCAGCACGAGGGCGGGGAGGTCGTGCTCCAGCGCGAGCTCGTTGAGGACGCGCTCGGCGGTGGAGGGCTTGCCGCTGCTGGTCTTGGACAGCGGCTCCAGCCCGAGCCCGAACGTCGGCGCTTCGTCCCTGAGTTGCTTCTTGGTCTTGGGCTTCGCGTCCGGGTCGCCCTCCACGGTGCCGGCCTCGTTGTCCTTCACGTCCTGCTGCCACTGGGCATACGCCGCGAGGTCGTCGTCCGTAGGCGTCGGGTTGAAGAGGACCTCGCCGAGCTGCTTCGGGGAGCCGATGTTGAACTCGCGCCCGGCGATGGCATAGACCTCGGCCTCCAGCCGGGTCATCTCCTCTTCGAGCTGGACCGAGATGGCGTCCAGCACCTTCGGGTCCACCTTGACGCCGGCGCGCTCGATGTCCGCGAGGACGGGCACGAGCGGGAACTCGATGGTCTCCGCGATCTCCAGCAGGCCGTCCGCCTCCAGCTTCTCGCGGAGGAGCGGCGCCAGCCGGAGCGTGACGTCGGCGTCCTCGCAGGCGTAGGGGCCCACGTCCTCCACCGGCACGTCGCGCATGCTGCGGGCGTTCTTGCCCGTGCCGATGAGGTCCGTGATGGGCTGCGGCCGGTAGTTGAGGTAGAAGGAGACCACGTCGTCCAGCTTGTGGCTGACCTCGGGGTCCACGAGGTAGTGGGCCACCATCGTGTCGAAGAATGGCCCCTGCACGTCCACGCCGTGGTTGCGGAGGACGAGGAGGTCGTACTTGACGTTGTGGCCCACCTTCGGGACGCTCGGGTCCTCGAGCCGCTGGCGGATGCTGTCGAGCGCGGTGGGGGTGGGGGTGCCGTCCGGGAGCGGGGTCGGGAGGTAGACGGCGCGCTTCTCCTTGGAGGCGAGCGAGACGCCCACGAGCGAGGCCTCCATCGCGTCCGTGCTGGTGGTCTCCGTGTCGAAGGCGAGCGGCTCGCCCTCGGCCTCGCGCGTGGCCGCCGCCAGCGCGTCGCGGTCGTAGACGGTCGTGTAGTCCACGGTGCCCTCGTCCATCGCCGTGACGGGCTCGTACGGGCCGAAGTCGAAGGCGAGCGAGGGGTCGCTCTCGGGGAGCGTGGTGAAGGTCCGTTTGCCGCTGGAGGTGCGGCGCGTGCGCTCGCGGCCCTCGGCGTAGTCCTTGACGCGCGTGCGGAGCCGCTGCCCGAAGCCGACGTGGTCGAAGAGGTGGTTGAGGGCGCCCACGTCCGGGTCCGTGCGGCGGAGCGTGTGCCAGTCCAGGTCCAGCTCCACGTCCGTGTGGATGCGGACGAGCTGCTTGCTGAGGCGGGCGTCGTCGGCGAACTCGCGGAGGTTCTCGCCGCGCTTGCCCTTGATGTCGCCCGCGTGGTCCAGGAGGTTCTCCACGGAGCCGTACTCCTGGATCAGCGTGAGCGCGGTCTTCTTCCCGATCCCGGGCACGCCGGGCACGTTGTCTGCTTTGTCGCCTTCGAGCGCGAGGAGGTCCACGAACTGCTCCGGCTCCAGGCCACCGTAGCTCTCGCGGAAGGTGTCGGCGGTCTCGCGGTTGAACACCTCGCCCATGTACGGCGGGCGGAGCATCTGCACGGCGCCCGCGCCGAAGCCGGTGTCCGGGTCCGAGAGGAGCTGGCGGAAGTCCTTGTCCGCGGAGAAGATGACCACGTCCACGCCCTCGGTCTCCGCGCGCCGCGCCAGCGTGCCGATGACGTCGTCCGCCTCGTAGCCGTCCATCTCCAGCACGGGGATGTCGAAGCCGCGGCAGAGGTCCTTGATGAGGGGGATGCAGTCCTTGATCTCCTGCGGCATGGGCGGCCGGTGGGACTTGTACTCCTCGTAGAGCTCGTCTCGGAAGGTGCCGCCCGCGCCGATGGCGTCGAACACGACGGCGATCTGCTCCGGCTGGTGGTCTTCGAGGAGCTTGAGGAGGGCCGTCGCGAAGCCGTAGAGCGTGCGAGTGTCCGTGCCGTCCGGCGCGTTCATGGAGGCGTTCTTCATGCTGAAGAAGGCCCGGTAGGCGAGCGCCATCGCGTCGGCGAGGAAGAGCGTCTCGCGCTCGTCCCCGCCCGGCTGGCGGCCGTCGTCGTCGGAGGCATCGGGGGCCGGGGCGTCGGCGTCCGGCGGGGTGTCGAGGGCGTCGAAGAGCGTGGGCTCGGGCATCGGAGGGCAGTCGTCAGAATCGGCCCATGCTAACGCGCGCGAGCGACAGGGGTTTGTCCCTTCGGGGTGACGATGGCGCCGCTCGGGGGTGCGCAGGCGCCCCGCCGGCGGCCGCCCCGGCGCCTCGCCGGCCAAGACGGAACGAAAGCGAGCGCCCGCCCCGCTGGCGGTGGCTGCGGCGAGGATCTTCGGGACCCGCGCTCCAGTCCAGATCTGCCCCCTGCTCGCCCCGCCATGCTTCTCCTGTTCGACATCGACGGCACGCTGCTCCAGTCCCACGGCGTCGGACGGCGGGCGGTGGAGCACTCGCTCAGCGCCCGCTTCGGTCGGCCCATCGACACGTCCTCGGTGACGTTCTCCGGCAAGACGGACCCCCAGATCTTCCGCGAGATCCTCTCCGACCCCAGTATCGCGGGCGACCTGCCGGACGACCTCGACGTGGCGGTCCGCCAGGCGTGCGAGGCCTACGCCCGCCGGATGCACGAGACCTGGGACGAGGCGACGGTGGAGGCGCTGCCGGGCGCTGTGGAGCTCGTCCGCGCGCTCCACGCAGACGGCGAGCCGCTCGGCCTGCTCACGGGCAACCTGGAGCCGATGGCCTATCTCAAAGTCAACCGGATCGGGCTGGGGCGGGAGTTCCCGCTCGGCGCCTTCGGGTCCGATCACGAGGACCGCAACCAACTCCCGCTCGTGGCGCTGGAGCGCGCCCGCCAGCTCGGCGCGCTGGACCTCGCGGCGGAGCACCTCGTGCTCATCGGCGACACGCCGCGCGACGTGCAGGCGGCGCAGGCCGTCGGCGCGAAGAGCGTGGCCGTGGCGACGGGCCGGTTCTCGGCGGAGGAACTGGAGGCCTCGCGCCCGACGGTCCTGCTGGAGACGCTGGAGGCGTTCGACCTCGCGAGCGTGGCCTGAGCTACCGCGCGACGGTGAACGTCACGCTGGCGGTGCACTCCGGCGGCCGCCCCGCGCGGCCCTCCACCTGCGCGATGTAGACCCCGGCCGGGAGGCTCGGCAGGGGCGTCGGGCCTGCGCCGGTGCCGTCCGCCAGCCGGCGGCCGAGCGTGTCCGTGACGGTGTAGCGGAAGGGGCAGCCCGCGTTGAGCCGCGGCGCCTCCGAGGGGTTCGGGAAGATGACTACATCCCCGGCGTAGTCCGGCGTCGTCGGGTCCACGCTGCCCGCGCCGAGGCGGTCCAGCCGGTCCATCGCGACGGCCTGCCCGCCGTCGGTCCCGGCGTCGTTCAGGCCGGGCTGGGACCAGTGGATGTTGTCCGGCTCCATCCAGCCGAGCTCGGGGAACGTGGCCGCATCGCGGTAGACGACCACGACCTCCGGCAGCGCGTCCGCGTCGTTCTGCACGCGGCGGACCTCGGCGGCCGCGGGCACGTCCCCGCGCGAGTCCGTGCCCATGACCCAAAGGTACATCGGGACGCCCCAATCCTGCTGGATGCGCCGCGCGAGAGCGTGGAGCGCGTCCTCGTACTGCCCCACGGTCAGCCGCCCGTCGTCGATGCGGCGGGCGTCCGTGCCGCCCTGGATCCAGAGCCACCCCGCGGCGCGCACGCTCGGTAGCTCGTCCTCGGCGGCGCGGAGCGCGCGCCGGGCCTTCCGATCGGCGCGGACGTAGAGGTTGTCGCTCTGCGACACGTCCCACGTCTGGTTCGGGCCGTCCCCCGCGAGGTGCACCTGCGCGGAGCCGCCCGCCGCCATCCCGATGATGACCACGCCACGTCCCGTCGCCGCGGTGTAGGCGTTCGCGAAGGCCGGCCACGCGCTCCCCGTGTTCGCCCCGCCGACGGGGTCCGCCAGCGCGCGGATCTCGCCCTGCGGGGTGGCCTCGTAGGCGGCACCGGCGGGCACCTCCGGGGCTTCCTCAGCGGTCCCGCGGCCCTTCGCGTTGCTCTGCCCCGCGACGACGAACACGTCGTACGCCTCGTAGATCGGGTCCGGGACGTCGGCCGCGCTCGGGGCGCTGGCGGTGGGCGGCGGCGGGGCCGGGCCGGGGTTGCACGCCACGAGGGCGGCGAGGAGGACGAGGCTGAGCACGGGCGGGTGGGGGAGAGTCACGCGGGGCAACGCGGAGAGCGTCGGGGTCGGTGCCCGGAGCGGGCGGGGTCGCGAGGACTTCGCGTCGAACGTACGGCGCGGCCCCGGAGGTCCGGCGTCTACCGGCCCGCCCACGCGTGCATCAGCACGCCCGCGGCCACGGCCACGTTGAGCGACTCCACGCCCGCGCCCGCGCCTCCCGCGATGGCGACGGTCCCCGCCAGCCGCTGGCGGAGTGCCTCGGAGAGACCGTGCGCCTCGCTGCCCATCGCGAGGACGCTCGGCGTGTCCGGTCGCCACTCGGCGACGGGCGTGCCGTCCATGTCGGCGCCCCAGACGCCCGCGCCGGGGAGGGCGTCCAGCGCCTCCGGGAGCGAGGGGACGCGGACGAGGCGGAGGTCCCACAGGCCGCCCATCGCGGCGCGGACGGCCTTCGGGCTCTCGAAATCTGCCGTGTCCTCGTCCGCCAGCACCGCATCCACGCCGAACCACGCGGCCGTGCGGACGAGCGCGCCCACGTTGCCGGGGTCCTGCACACCGTCCAGCGCGAGCACGCGGCGGGCCCCCGTCAGCGCGTCGGGCGTCTCCGCCACGATGCGCCGCGAGACGGCGATCACGCCCTGCGAGGTCCGCGCGTCGCCGATCCGCGCGAGGTCCTTCGCGGCCACGCGCTCCACCGCCACGCCGCGGCTCTCCGCGGCCTCGGCCAGCGCGGCGCCACGGTCAGTCTCGGCGGTCTCGTGCGCGATCAGCACCTCCGCCAGCGGGGCGCCCGCGGCCACGGCGGATTCCACGGAGCGGACGCCCTCGACGAGGAAGACGCCCTGCTCACGGCGGGCGCGGCGGCGGGAGAGGACGGCGAGGTCTTTGACGCGCTGGCGGGTCATCGGGAGGCGGGAGGGCGCCCCGCAAGATCCGACGCGGCCTCGCCCGCCGCTCGCTGGCGGAGCCGACGAATCGCGCGGAACCGCCGCGACGCCTCACACTACGTCCGCTCACCGCGACCGCCAGCCGAGCGAGCGCCACCGGATTTGCTCCCAGTCCCCAGCGCTACAGGTGCGCGTACGGCCGCATCTTCTCCAGCGTCTTCTCGCCGATCCCCTTCACGCCCACGATCGCGTCCACGCTGCGGAAGGGGCCGTTCTGGTTGCGGTAGTCGATGATCCGCTGCGCCAGCGCGGGCCCGACGCCCGGCAGCCGCTGGAGCTCCGCGCTCGACCCGGTGTTGAGGTTGGCGCGGCCCGGCTCCTTCCGGCTCGACCGTCTGGCGGCCGTCACGGGGGGCGGTGGAGGCGCGGGCTCTGCCGTTCCCGAGTCGGAGACGGCCGCGATGGGGAGCGGGACCGTCGCCGCGGTGTCCAGCGCGAGGGCCGGGGGCGGATCGCCCGGTGCCGCCATCAGCATCTGCGCCGCGGGCGGGGCACCCCGAGAGGCCGCCGCGAACGCAGAGTCCGCGGCCGTGTAGAGCGTCTCCGAGGGCACCCCGCTCCGCTCCTGCCACTCCAGCGCGCCCACGCCGAGAAGACCCGCCAGCGCCAACGCGAGCAGCGCGTTCCCCTCGGGCGCGGTCAGGCCGAGCCGGGACTGGAGACGGTACAGCGCACGCACGGGGACGGGGGAGCCGGGCCCTTTCCAGACACGCCGCCTCTTCCGGCGTAACAGCCCGGACCGCGGAGCCTCGCCCCGCGCCGCGCGTTCTCCCCTCATGATCGTCCGCACCGATGCCGTCGTCCTCCGCTCGTTCGACTACGGCGAGACCAGCCGCATCGTCACGCTGCTCACGCGCCAACACGGCGTCATCGGCGCGATGGCGAAGGGGGCGCGGCGCACCAAGAGCACGTTCGGCTCCACGCTCCAGCCCAGCTCGTACGTCCAGGCGGTCTACTACTACAAGCCCGGCCGCGGGCTCCAGACGCTGAAGGAGACCTCGCATCTCCGCCGGTTCTCCGCGCTGGGGACGGACCTGGAGCGGGTCACGCTCGCCCTTCGCGCGCTGGAGATCACGCGGGCGCTGCTGGAGGAGGGCGAGCCGCATCCCCTCGCGATGGAGGCGCTCGTCCGCACGCTCACCTTCTTGGACGTGGCGGACGACCGGCTCGGCAACGCGCTGGCATGGTTCCAGCTCAAGATGGCGGCGCTGCTCGGCTTCACGCCGGACCTCCACCGCGAGGAACTGGACGCGCTCCCGGCGGACGGCGGTGTGCTCATGCTGGAGACCGGCGCCGTGCGAGACGAGGCCGACGGCCTCCGCGCCTATACCGCCTCGCGCGCGGCCCTCCGCGCCTTCGCCGTCTTCGCGCGCGCCGACCTCGAGACCGCCGGACGGATGCACCTCCCGCGCGAGGTTCGAACCGAGGTGGAAGGGCTCGTGGAGGCGTACCTCCGGGTCCACACAGACGACGCGCTCCCGGACCGCGTCCGGCGAGTAGCAGGGGAGCTCGGGGCGGGGAACGAGGGGCCGTAAGGGACTGAGGAGCGGCGTGTTGTGCCATCACATGTGCTCCCCTACCTTCAACCGCACCTCCCCGGCACCCGCCTCTCTCATGAGCCGCCGCCACCTGACGCAGAAGCAGCACCAGTTCCTCGAGTACCTACGCGACTCCATGCGAGAGACGAAGGTGTGGCCCACCTATCGCGAGATCGTGGATCACTTCGGGTACCGATCGCCGAACTCGGTGACGCAGAACCTGCAGGCGCTGACCAAGAAAGGCTTCCTCCGCCGCGATTCCGACGGCTATCACCTCGTAGACCGCGACGGGCGCGACGGCAGCGTCGGCATCCGGTGGTCCGTGGCGGGGGGCGCGCTGCTGCCTCGGCCGGGCTCCGAGCGGGTCACGCTGTTGGGGCTGCTGCAGGGGGAGGCCGTGAACGCGCTCCGCCTGGACGGCCAGACCCCCCGCGAGCCCGACCTCGCGGATGCCCGGTACGTGTTCGTCGCGGACGAGGAAGACGCCATCGAGGGGGAGTCCGTGGTGGTCTTGGACGAGGGGCGCGTGGAGATCAAGCGGGCCGGTGGCGACCTGGGGAGCGCGGAGGTGCTCGGGCGATACGTGGGCCACGCCGGTGGCTACGGCCTGGTGCTGGCGGGCGGCGAGGGACAACATCCGGCCGCCGCCCTCGCCGCCGAGGCCGACCGCCAGCGCGCGGCCATGGGCTCCGTCCACGCCGAGGCGTAGCCCCGCCGGGCTGGCGGGCGCGCCGCGGTGAGGGACCGCGGGGAGGCATGGGGCAGGACGCGAGGCGCGGTGCGAAGGCTCCGCGGGCGGCTTAAGGCGCCTCCGGGCGAGGCCGATACCGGCCGTCCATCCACTGCTTCCCGCTCGCATCGCCATGCGCTCGCGTTTCGCTCTGGCCGCCTTCGCGGCCACCCTCGCCCTCGTCGGCTGTGACCTCGCCGGGTCCAGCGACCCGATCACCGGCTACTGGGAGGGCACCTCCGAGTTCGAGGCCGACTCCGTCCTCGCGGACCAGAACGTCCGCATCACGGCCGATTACACGATGACCTTCGGCTTCGACCTCCTCCACGACTCCGACGCGGGGCTCGTGGACGCGGGCACGGTCACGGCCCGACGCGAGGGGTTCCTGATCTTCCGTGAGGCCGGCTTCCCGGCGGACACGCTCCGCTTCGAGGGCGAGATCGTGATCCCCCCGTACGAGCTCCGCGGCACCTACATCGACCCGGAGCTGGAGGTGGACCCCGTGGACGAGAACGCCCCCTTCGAGGAGGACATGTGGACCTTCGAGGTGACCGGCGGCTCCGCTGAAACGCGCGACTACATCCGCAACGAGTGGACGTTCACGCGCTCCGATGGCGGGACGTTCGAGTTCGCGATCAAGTCCGACGAGACCTTCCGGATGCGCAAGACGGACGAGCCGCCGGCCGGTGAGGGGGGCGTGGACCAGAAAGCTCACGAGGGCCGCTGGCGCGCCGCTCTCCGCTCGGTCGCGGCCTCGCGCTGACACCGCTTGGAGCAGTAGGCCACCCGGTCCCAGTCCCGCTCCCACTTCTTCCGCCAGCGGAACGGGTGCCCGCACGCGGCGCAGGTCTTGGACGGGAGGTGGGGCTTGCGGTGGGCCATCGGGCAGAAAACCTCGCGCGGGCGGGTGGGTTCTGAGGGCTCACCCGCCCGCAGCCGTTTGGAGACGCACGCCATCAGAGTCCGCCGCACCGCCCGCTACGTCACGCTCGGCGGCGCGGGCGACGTCCGCGAGGTCTGGTTCGCCTGCCACGGATACGGCCAGATCGCCCCACGCTGGGCGCGGCACTTCCAGCCCCTCGCGCGGCCGGACCGGCTGGTGATCGTGCCGGAGGGCCTGAGCCGGTTCTACCTCGACGACCGCTACCAGAAAGTGGGCGCCAGCTGGATGACGCGAGACGGACGCGAGGACGAGATCGCCGACCACGTCGGCTATCTGGACGCCGTGCTGCGCGAGGCGGCGGACCGGGCGAGCGTAGACGCTACAGCTGTCCGGCTCGTGGGGTTCGGGTTCAGCCAGGGCGCGGCGACCGTCACACGGTGGCTGGAGCGGAGCCCGCTGGCGGCCTCGCGGGAGAGGCGCGCGGACCGGCTGCTGCTCTGGGGCGGCCGGCTCCCGCACGACCTGGATCTCGCGGCCCACCGCGGCTGGCTGGAGACGGCGGACCTCACGCTGATCGCGGGCGACCGCGACGCCTTCGCGACGCCGGCCCGCGTGATCGAGCAGGAGCGGATGCTGCGCTCGGCGGGCATCCCGCACCGGGTCGTCTCGTTTTCCGGGGAGCACCGGCTGAACGCGCGCGTGCTCGCCCGGCTGGCGGAGGCTCCCGCCGAGGCGGAGTGAGCGGCGCGGCCCCCGTCGGGCGGTTCGCGCCGAGCCCGACCGGCGACCTCCATCTGGGGAGCGCGCTCGCACTGCTGGCGGCGTGGGCGAGCGTGCGGAGCCGCGGCGGCACGTTCGTCTGGCGCGTGGAGGATCTGGACGGCCCGCGCGCCGTCCCCGAGAGCCCGGAGCGGCAGATGGCCGACGCCCGCTGGCTCGGGTTCGACTGGGACCACGGCCCGGGCCTCGGCGGCCCCGATGCGCCCTACCGCCAGTCGGAGCGGTTCGAGCTCTACGATGAGGCCCTCCGCCAGCTCGCGGCCGCGGGCCGCCTCTTCCCGTGCCGACGCTCGCGCAAAGACCTCCGCGCCCTCGCGAGCGCCCCGCACGGCGCCTCCGGCCTCCCACCGTACCCCGCCCGCTGGCGCCCCTCCGAGCTCGCGCCGGACTGGTTCGCGTCGCTCGGCGAGCGGCCGGACTGCGCGCTCCGCTTCCGCGTGGACGACGGCCCCGTGACGTTCGCGGACGGCGTGGTGGGGCGCATCACGGAGGACGTGCGCGAGACGACGGGCGACGTGGTGCTGAAGCGCCGCGACGGTGTGTTCGCCTACCAGCTGGCGGTCGTCGTGGACGATCTCGCGATGGGCGTGACCGAGGTGGTCCGCGGGATGGACCTGCTGGACTCCACGGCGCGGCAGGTCCTGCTCATCCGCGCGCTGGGCGGCACCGTTCCGGCGTACGCCCACGTCCCGCTGCTGGTGAACGCGGAGGGCGAGAAGCTCTCCAAACGCGACCGGCCGCCGTCCATCCGCGAGCTCCGCGAGCGGGGCAGTGCGCCGGAGGCCATCATCGGCTGGCTGGCGGGGGCGCTCGGGCAGATCGGCGGGAGCGCGCCCCGCACAGCCGAGGCGGTGGCGGCCACCTGGGATCTCACGCGCGTTCGCCCCGATCCGGTGCTGGTTCCAGCGGACATCGCGGACCGCTTCATGAGCTAGCGGCCGCCCGGAGCCTCCGCCAGCCGACGGCCTGCGGCGACGTAGAAGAACAGCCGGTGCGCCTCGGCCTCGCGGCGGCGGTCCTCGGCCTCGTGCCACGCCCGCCACGCGTTCGCGCCCACGGAACTCGCGCCGATGGCGAGCCCGACGGCGTGCGCCAGTGCGTCCGGGCCGGCGAGGGCGAGCGAGAGCGCGGGGGCGCCCAGCGGTGCGAGGAGGGAGGGGCGGTCCGCGTAGCGCGAGACGAGCGCGCGGAGGTAGCCCGTGCTTTCGATGGCGTCCTCCGCGAGGAGCCGCCGGAGCAAGTTCGCGGCCGGGCTCACGAGCGCGACGCGGTCGCCGTAGAGCAGCGCGGCCTTGACGAGCCCCACCTCGGGGCCGAGGTCGGGCGGGCTCTCCCCCGGCGGGCCGACGGCGACGGTGACGTGGAACGGCATGGGGCCCAACGTGCGGCGGTCGCGGTGCCAGGGCGCGTGTCACGCGTGTACAGCTGCGTGGCTGAGGGGCGCGTCGGAAGGCTATGTTTCGGCCGTACCCCCTCCCGTTTCATGCTCCGTTGGTTTCTCTGTCTCCTCGCGTTGTGTGTCGGCTCCTCTGCGTTCGCACAGCCTGGCTATGAGACCCGCTGGTTGGCCGCGGGCGACCTCCACAACTGGTATGGCTCGTACGGCAGCGAGCGCGAGGAGGGGCTGGTATACGCTCAGCAGTATGGCTGGCGGTGGCCGGGGATCTACGGCTTCCGCGACACGCAGGTCTCCAAGGGGCTCTGGATCGGGGCGCAGAACGTAGCTGGCGAAGACGGCGAGACGTACGATGTCCGGGTGGTCCACGTCGGACCACGCGTGACGGGGCAAGACGGGTTTTTTCCGACCCGTTTCGATCTCTACAGCCGCTTCCCGCTTCCGGCGGTGATGGTAGCCGGCTTGCCGTCGTTTCCGCAAGCGGCGATGACCGTAGACGTGGTGGACCCGTCACTCCCGGCGGACTTCGCCATCGTTAACGAGGTCAACACGCTGCTGGGGCTGACCATGCATCGCCGCGTGCTCCAGTTCGCGCACGACCCACACGACGACTATCACATCACAGAGTACACGTTCACGAACACCGGTAACACGGACGCCGACGCGGAGATCGAGCGCCCGGACCAAACCTTGGAGGGCGTCCGGGTCTTCCGCCTCGCCCGGCTGGCGGTCGCGAGGGAAACGCGGTACGTGATCGGGAACCCGACCGGGTGGGGAGCCAGCACGATGTACGACGCCCGAGGGGACGGCGTGCTCCCAGACCCCGACGGTCAGGATTTCCGGGCGCAGTTCGCGTGGCTCGGGCTGTTTTATGGCGCGCCTTACGGCAACCTCGGAGGCCCCATCGCGCCGCCTGCGCTCCCTGCGTCCAACATCGCTCCGGGGGACACGCTCGGAAGGCTCGGGGCGTCGGCGTTCGTCGGGACGGTGACGCTCCACGCAGACACCTCGCCTTCCGATCCCGCCGACGACCGCCGCCAGCCGACCATGACATGGATCGAGTCAGACGGAGCGTTCACCTCCGGAAACAGCCCCTTCATCCGAGAACGGATGGCCGTCGAGTACGCGCTTATGGAGGCAGAGACCCCTGACCAGCGGCACGCCTACGCCGTAGAGCCGACGGGGCTTCCGGGGTGGTTGGATCCGTCGGTCAGCCCCAACCTCGGGACGCCTGGGGGGTTCTCCACCGCAGACAGCTATGGACCGTACACCCTCGCGCCAGGCGAGAGCGTCCGAATCGTGGTCGCGGAGGCCGCAGGCGGGCTCTCACGCGAGGCCAACCTCGCCATCGGCGCGGAGTACAAAGCTTCCGGCTACGACGACGACGCTCTCATCGAGTACGCCGGCGAGTCGATGACCAAGAACGAGTGGGTGTTTACCTCGCGCGACTCGCTGTTTCAGACGTTCCGACGCGCGCTGTCGAACCAAGCAAGCGGGTACGCCATCCCGCGTGCGCCCAATCCTCCCGCCTCGTTTGCGGTGGAGGCCCCCAGGGCCGGAGGCGTAGTCCTCTCGTGGGCACCACCTGCCGATGCGGGGGGGCTCAACCACTTCGAGATCTTCCGCGCGAAGGGAGGCGTGGACAGCGTCTACACCCGCATTGGCTCCGCTTCGTCTGGAGAAACCGCGTTCTTGGACAACGACATCGAGGTGTTCGGAGAGTACTACTACTATATCCAGTCTGTGGGCCGCGCCGAGGACAACGACGGGACGGCGGGCACCCCGCCAGGCGCGCTCCGAAGCAGCCGGTACCTCACGCAGACGTACCACCCCACCCGTCCCTTGGCGGTCTCTACAGAGCCTGGGCCTCAGGTCGAGGAGGTGTACCTCTTTCCTCCGTTTCCCAACCCGGTGAAGGGCGCGGTGGACGTGCGGTTCGATCTCCGTCAAGCGGGAACCGTCACCGCCCAGGTATTCGACGTTCGCGGAGCCGAGGTCGCACGCCTCGCGTCAGGCCAAGAGTTCGGTCGAGGCGTTCATGCGTTGCGGTGGGACGCGACCCAGGCCGCAGCGGGCGTGTACGTGGTCCGCGTGTCCACTCAGGGAGAGATCCGAACGCATCGGGTCGTCGTGGTCCGCTAGCGCCCGCTTGGCTGGCGGTCGGTCCCGCCGGCGACCGTCGCCCGCACGCGGTGCCACCTGCGGTGTCAGGCCGCGCGCTGGCGGAGGCGATGGGCGGGCGCGGGGCAGCGGGCAGGAGTCGGGAGCACGTTTGCCGAAC
>DUBD01000084.1 GCA_012960515.1 Bacteroidota bacterium
TCTCGTGGCTGGCGGGCTCTTCGATCTGCACGCCCGCGTTGTTGACGAGGATGTCGATCGGGCCGCACGCGTCGGCCACCTCGGCGAACATGGCCTCGATCTCGGCCTCGCGCGAGACGTCGGCGCGGACGATGGAGCAGACGCCGCCGGCCGTCTCGTTCGTGAGCGTGGTCATCCCACCGCGGCGGGCGTCGCGGTCCCGGCGCACCGCGCCCTCGGCGACGGCCGCCAGCACGAGGCGGCGGGTCTCTTCTACGTTCGCGCGCTCGCGCTCGTAGGGGTAGTTGAGCGCCACGCGCGCGCCCCGGCGGGCCAGCTCGACCGCGATGGCGCGACCGATGCCCGTGGAGGCGCCGGTGATGAGCGCCACGCGCCCGGAGAGGTCCGACATACTGAACAGGGTCCGATTCGTCGCGCGAACCGGACCCTGCTGGACGGGGTTTCCCGTCCGGGTTCAGGAACAGGAGAATCTCCGGCCTAGGCGGTTACGGACGCGCTCTGGTCCGTGTGCTCCGGGTTCCACATCTTCTGCGTGTTCGCGATCGCCTCGTCGGCCACGCTCGCGTCGATGATGCGGTCTTCCTCGTTGAGCTCGCGCACGACGACCACGGAGACGACCTTCGAGAGCTCCACGAGGACCGGCGTGATCTCGCCGAGGTGCTTGACGGCGAGGTCCGCCAGCCGGGCGTCCTTGAGGCCCAGCGCGGTGGTGTGGAGCATGTGGTAGCTCACGGCCGCGAGGCTGAGCGCCGTGTAGTCATCGCGGACCATGCGCGAGACGCGGTCCGTCTGGCGCAGGCGGTCGATGAGGCCTGCGGCCTCGCCGAGGATGCCGAGGAACGCCTCCTTGGCGGTTTCCAGGAGGCCGCCGCCCTCGGTGTTGTCGTTGTAGCCCTCCAGCGCCTTCTGCTGGCGGTCCATCGTCGCGATGATGCGGTCGAGGGTGGGGGAGAGCTGGGGGTAGGCGTCGAAGTCCACCGTGTCCCGCTGGTGCTCGACGGCCTCGCGGATGTGGCCGGTGAGCGCGGCCATGTCGGTGGCGTACTGGTTGAGGAGGTGCTGGCGATCCATGGAAGGAGGGGTGTGATGAGAAGGGACCCCTCCAAGCCGACGCCAGCGGCTTTCGTTCCACGGCGCCGACGTATCCACACAACCGTTACGCGCCCTCCATGAACCCGGAGGCCGACTCGGCGGCGGCGCCCGCTCAGGTCGTTCCGCTCCAGGCGGCCTGGGTGTCCTGGATCGCGGTGGTCGCGGCGGACATCGGGATGGTGCTGTCCTGGTCGTGGAGCGCGCGGACGGTCGCGGTGCAGACCGTCTCGGACAGGCTCTCCACGATGGGGATGGCGGCTTCGAGAGCGTCCATGGCGACCTCCTTCAGGCCGGGCGCGTTCGTCTCCAGTGCGATCGCGATGCTGTATAGGTTCTCCAGGGCCATCGCGATGAGGCTCATCGCGGCGTAGTTGTTCCGCGTGAGCGTGGGGATGGAGGCGGCGTCTTCCAGGTTGTTGACATACGCCGCGGGCGTCCCGAACACGCCGAGGTAGGTGGGCTGCGCCGGCTCCGCCGGGTCGCCGTTGCGCCAGGTGTTGTACCACGTCTGAAGCGCCGCCTTCTGGGTAGAGAGCATGGTCCGCATGCTCGCGATGTCCGCGGCCACCGCCGGCCAACTGGCGGAGCCGACGGAGGTGGCCTGGTCGTCGATGGCGGACTCCGTCTCGTTCATCACCCCGATCACGTTCGCGGCGTGGTGGTGGATGATCTTGCGGCGGTCTTCGGGAGAGATGGCCATCGGACGACGAGAGGGGTCAGGGGAGGCCCAAGCTAGAGGGGGGAGGGCGAACGGCAAGCGGACCGGCTGCCTCGTCTTCATCGTCTCTGTGGGCGGATGTGCAGGCGGATTCTGCTCCGAATGGTGGCCGCCGGTTCGGCCCGCCAGCGGGGCGGCGAGAGGCCGGCAGGGTGCGAACGTCCCGCGCATTCTCCATTCCCCCTTCCCACAGCGCCTGCGGGCGCATTCCTATCATGGCGCTCCGCCGTTCGGACCCTGCGTCCGGGCTACGGCCGCCCCTCACGCGGATCGCCCGCGCCCCGCGCCGGCATCGGCGCACGGCCCCGCCCGACGCCGCGCTGGCGATCCCCGCCAAGCGTGCCCACCCCGTCCCCACGAGCCGCCCGCCAGCCGGGCCCCTGATTTGTTCGAGTCGCTCTCCGACAAGCTCGACGCCGCCCTCAAGAACGTCAAAGGCGAGGGCCGCATCAACGAGCTCAATATCGCCGAGACGATGCGCGAGGTCCGCCGCGCGCTCCTCGACGCCGACGTCAACTACGACGTCGCCCGCGCGTTCACGAACCGCGTCAAGGACAAGGTCACGGACGAGTCCGTGCTCCAGGCCGTCTCGCCGGGCCAGCAGTTCGTCAAGGCCGTCTACGACGAGCTCGTCTACCTCCTCGGCGATGTCCACGTGGACCTCAACCAGGCCAAGCGCCCGCCGACGGTCATCCTGATCGCGGGCCTCCAGGGCTCGGGCAAGACCACGTTCACGGGCAAGCTCGCCAACTACCTCAAGAGCAAGGGCCGCTCGCCGATGGTCGCCGCCGCGGACGTGTACCGCCCGGCCGCCGTGGACCAGCTCGAGACGCTGGCGGCGCAGGTCGGCGTGCCGGTCTTCTCCATCCGGGGCGAGGACGGCGTGCCGCTGAACGACGCCGTCGAAGTCGCCCGCCAGGCGAAGGAGGAGGCCCGCCGCACCGGCCGCGACACGCTCATCATCGACACCGCTGGCCGCCTCCACGTGGACGAGGCGATGATGCAGGAGGTCGTCGCGATCAAGGAGGCCACCGAGCCCGACGAGATCCTCTTCGTCGTGGACTCCATGACGGGCCAGGACGCCGTCAACACGGCCAAGGCCTTCAACGACCGGCTCGACGTGGACGGCGTCGTGCTCACGAAGCTCGATGGTGACACCCGCGGAGGAGCGGCACTCTCCATCCGCTCCGTCGTCGAGAAGCCGATCAAGTTCGCCTCCACGGGCGAGAAGCTGGACGCGCTCACCGAGTTCTACCCGGACCGGATGGCGCAGCGCATCCTCGGCATGGGCGACGTGGTCTCCTTCGTCGAGAAGGCGCAGGAGCAGTTCGACGCCGAGGAGGCCGAGAAGCTGCAGCGGAAGTTCCGCACCCAGGACTTCGACCTCCAGGACTTCTACGACCAGCTCCAGAAGATCAAGAACATGGGGTCCCTCAAGGACCTCCTGGGCATGATCCCGGGCGTCGGGAAGGCCATCAAGGAGATCGACGTGGACGACGATGCCTTCAAGCACATCGAGGCGCTCATCCAGTCCATGACGCCCTACGAACGCGCCAACCCGCAGAAGATCGACGGCTCGCGCCGCCGCCGGATCGCCAACGGCGCCGGCATGCAGGTCCAAGACGTCAACGGGCTGCTCAAGCAGTTCCGTGAGATGAAGAAGATGATGAAGACGATGTCTCGCCTGTCCGGCAAGGGCCGCCAGGTGGACCTCGCGCAACTCACGCGCGGCCGCGGCCGCCGATAAACCCGACACGTTTCGGCTCGGCGCCGCGCGATTGGCGCTGTCTCCGGGCCTCCCGACCCCAACCCGTACCCCCATGGCCGTCAAGCTCCGACTCCGCCGCATGGGCCGCAAGAAGCGTCCCGTCTACTCCCTCGTCGCTACCGATGCGCGCTCCCCGCGCGACGGGCGCTTCATCGAAGACCTCGGCCGCTACGAGCCCCTCGCCGAGCCGGCGAAGGTCGCCCTCAAGACCGACCGCATCCTCTACTGGCTCCAGGAGGGCGCGCAGCCGTCCGGGACGGTCCGCTCCATCCTCTCCAAGGAGGGCGTGATGCTCCGCCTGCACCTCGGCCGGAAGGGCAAGGGCGCGGAGGAGATCGATCAGGCCGTGGAGGCGCACCGCGAGCAGGCCGGCGCCAAGGGCACGACCAAGATGACCCCCGCCGAGCGCCGCGCCGCCGCCCTCGCCGAGGAGCGGAAGAAGGCCGAGGCTGAGGCCAAGCAGCGCGCCGAGGAAGAGGCCGCCCGCGAGGCCGAGCTCCAGCGCCAGAAGGAGGAAGAGGAGAAGGCCGCCCGCGAGGCCGCCGCCGCCGAGCTCGCCGCCAAGCAGAGCGCGGAGGAGGCCGCCGGTGACGAGGGCGCCGACGCCGCGACCGAAGCCGCCAGCGAGAGCGACGTGGCCGAGCCCGCCGCCGACAGCGCGGAGGAGCAGCCGGCCGTCGAGGCGGAGACCTCCGAGGAGGCCGAGGCCGAGAGCGGCGAGAACGTCGCCGAGCAGACGGAGGCCGGTGCCGAGGACGGCACTCCCGCCGAGTCTGAGGAGAAGGAGGCCTAAGCCCCTCTCCTGAACGCCCGCCGGCCCCCTCGCGAGCCTCGTGAGGGGGCCGCGCTTCGCACCGCCCCCATGCCCCGCATCAACCCCGAGAGCCTGCTCCTCGTCGGCCGCGTGACCCAGCCCCATGGCGTCCGCGGCGAGATGAAGGTGCGCCCGGAGACCGACGACCCCGAGCGGTTCGGTCTGCTGGACCGCGTCTTCGTGGGCGCAGACGCGACCCGCGCGGCACGGACCGAGCGCGAGGTGCGGAGCGTCCGCTTCCAGTCCATGAAGAACGGCACCGTCGCCGTGCTCCTCGGGCTGGCGGACGTGACCACGCGCGAGGCCGCGGGCGACCTCCGCGGCCAGGACGTCTACGCGCACGAGGACGACCTCCCGCCGCTGGACGAGGGCGAGGTGTTCATCCACGACCTCATCGGCATGACCGTCGTCGTCGTGGACGAGGACGATCAGCCCACCGGCGAGACCGTCGGCACCGTGCGCGACGTGTACGAGACCGGCGCCTCGTTCCTCTTCGCCGTCGCGCGAGAGGGCCGGCCAGAGCTCCTCGTCCCAGACGTGGAGCCGGTCGTCCGCGAGGTGGACGCCGAGGCCCGCGAGATCCGCATCCTGCCGCCCGACGGCCTGCTGGACCTCTAGCCCGATGCGCCTGGACCTCATCACCGCGATCCCGGACCTCGTGCGGAGCCCTGGCCCCAGGGACTGCTCATTTTAACATAGTAAAAACATGTAAAAACAAGTAAAAAACATTGTAAAAAAC
>DUBD01000085.1:0-2824 GCA_012960515.1 Bacteroidota bacterium
CCCGCCAATCGGCCCTCGACCACGCTTCGCCGGAAGCCGGACAGCCCCGCTACGCCCCCGCGAACGAGGGCGCGCTCCTCCTCGGCGACGGCTTGGAGCGCCCGGGACACCTTGTCGTCCCCCACGGTCCCGTAGACGAACACCACGGGCTCGGAGCCGCTCCCCAAGGCGCGCGTTGGCACGCGCAGCTCAACCTCGGTCGGCATGCTGTCCTGATCGCCGGTGAAGACGATGCGCACACCCATCTCCGGCAGGATGCGCTCGTCGCGCTCCATCTCTTCCGCGAGTGCGTGGTTGATGGCGTCCACCATCACGATGAGCTCGCCCTCAGGGCCTTCCTGCTCGTAGGTGCGGGTGTCCTCGCCTTCGTAGTAGACGTGCGTCGTGGCCTCCAAGACGTCCGGATCGGGCTCGGCCTCGATCTCCTTCGCGATGCGGTCGATCTCCTGGTGGACGTCGGCGCGCATGGCCTCCACCTCGTCGTCCGTCATCAAGCCGGCCTCGATGAGGCGCGTCGCCAGCCGGGCGATGGGATCGCGCTTCTGGTCGGCCTCGATGGACTCCTCGGAGCGGTACTTGCGGTGGTCGTCCGAAGACGAGTGCGGCAGGAGCCGGACCACGTCGGCGTGGAGCGCGACGGGGCCGTTACCGGCGCGAGCGTGCTCCGCGGCCGCCTTGCAGACGGCGTACGACTCGAAGAAGTCCGTGCCGTCGTAGCGCATCCGCGCCAGACCGGGGTAGCCGCCGAGGACGGGCCAGATGGACCCGCTGGCGGTCTGCTCCGAGGTGGGCACGGAGATGGCGTAGCCGTTGTCCTGCACGTGGAAGAGGACCGGCAGGCTGGCACGGGCCGCCCAGTTGAGGGCCTCGTGGAAGGCGCCCTGGCTCGTAGAGCCGTCTCCGCCCGAGGTGTAGACGAGCTTCGCGTTCTCGCCGCCGTTGTCACCATCGCGGTCGATCGCCAGCCCGAAGCCGACGGCCGGCATGAACTGCGCACCGACCGACGAGGACGTGGTCATGATGTTGAGCCCGCGGTGCCCGAAGTGCTCGGGCATTTGACGGCCGCCGCCGAAGGGGTCATCCTTCTTCGCGAAGTGCGCCCGCAGCACGTCCGCCGGCGACATCCCGATGCCGAGCGCGGTGCCGAGGTCGCGGTAGTACATGCAGAACCAGTCGTGGCCGCCCACCATGTGCTCCGCCAGCGCCACCTGCGCGGCCTCGTGCCCCATGCTCCCGATGTGGAAGTAGCCCTTCCCCTGCTTGAGCAGCGTCAGCATCTTCTCGTCGAGCCGGCGCGAGGTCATCATCGTGCGCAGCACGCGCTTGAGATCCTCCGCGTCGAAGTCCTCAGGCCCGACCGGCGTGACGGAGAGATCGCCCTCCGGTCCTCCAACGGTGGAAGGGTTCGCGGGCGCATCCGCGCCATCGCCTCCGGCCTCCGGGGTGAGCAGCGGGCGCGCGACGAAGCCGGCGTCATCGTCCATGCCAGGGAGCGGCGCGGGGCGGAGGGAGTCGTCCTGCGGGTCGGGAATCGGGGTGTCAGCGGCCATAGGAACAGAATGGTTGGAAGCGCTTCCGACCGAGAGAGACCTTCCCAGCCCGAGCGCGACGTCGGTACGCCAGAATATACCGGCGGGTCTCGCCCAGGTCCCCGAGGCACGACCCGAACCGCGAGGTCTCGCGGCGTCTTCTTCCCGCCGCCAGCCGCGCGCTGGCGGTCCCGATCGGCGGACGATGGGGGCGCGGTGAGGGCCCGTCGAATACGTCGCGAAATGGGCCGCGGCTGCCACTATCTTGCTGTTCCCCCGGCAGAAGCAGCATGCACCGACTCCTCTTTTTGGCCGCGTTCCTTGGCGTCTCGGCCTCCGCGCAAGACGCCCCGGCCCTCGCGCTGGACGCCCCGCGCGTTCTCCACGACGCCACCACGGAACTCAAAGGCCCGGACGGTACGCCTACCGTCTACCGTTTCACGACCACCTTCGACCCCGCCACTGGCGAGTACCTCCGGACGGTCCGCGACGCCAGCGGGTCGGTCGTCCGGGAGGAGGCCCTCACGGCCACGCTCGTCGCGCCCACCCTGGAAGAGGACGCCTATGCCCGGGCCGCCATCGAAGCGGATCCGGAGATCGCCGCCCTGATCGCCGAGGCGGAGTACCCCGTCAAGGTCACCGGCGGCTTCGTCCTCTCGCGCGAAGAGGGCCACGCCTGCGGTCCCCGCACCCGCTGCCTCCAATACGACGTGCTGGAAACGCTGCCCGACCGCAAGACGGCCCGCCGAGTCCGCTACGTGGTCATCGACCTCCGCACCGGCGAGATCGTCTCGCGCAACTTCGACCCCGACGCCGAAGGCAACCTCGCGAACCCCGCGTTCCGCGTGGACTCCCGCCTGACCGACGCCGCTGAGTAACCGCTACCGCCCCTCCTATGACTCGCACCCTTCTCGCGCTGGCGGTCGGCCTCCTCGCCCTCTCCCCCAGCCTCTCCGCTCAGACGCTCGTCTCCGAGGCCACGTGCCAGACGAACAGCTCAGGCGGCAATCCGAACGCGACCCGGAACGGCCACATCTCCTGGCCCGCCGACGATCCCCTCTGGGAGTTCGACTTCCTTCGCCCTGCCAACAGCATCACGGCCGACGGCACCGGCCTTGAGATCCGCGACGTCTACTACGACGGCCGCCTCGTGATGAAACAGGGCAACGTGCCCGTGCTCAACGTGGAATACGAGCCCGGCGGCTGCGGCTGCTTCCGCGACTGCCGCCGCCCGGCGGATTCGGATGCCGCGTCGACAGCTGCGGGTGCGGGTGCGGGTGCGGGTGCGGGTGCGG
>DUBD01000085.1:2834-5116 GCA_012960515.1 Bacteroidota bacterium
GTCGAGTTCGAGGTGGAAGAAGGCAGCACGCTCCCCGGCGCCACCTGCATCGCGGAGTCCGCGCCCAGCACGGTCCGGACGACGTGCGAGCGCAACCAGGACGCCGCCTGCGACCCGAGCAACCCGAACGACCCCGATTGCGGAGACGACCCGGCGTGGGACTTCTCGGGCGTCGCGGTGGAGGACTACGGCGATGAGCTCGTGCTCACGATGAACACGGAGGCCGGCTGGTACCGCTACCGCATGAAGTGGCACTTCTACCTGGACGGGCGGATCTGGCCGGAGTACTCCTTCTCTGCTAACTCCGCGACGTGCACCTCGCAGAGCCACAACCACCACGCCTACTGGCGGTTCGACTTCGACCTGGAGGGCACACCGACCAACGACATCGTTTCCGAACGGACGACGCGTGGATCGGAGGTCACCTTCACCAACGAGGTAGACCGCACCTGGGGCGAGCCGTCGAGCGGCACCTACTGGGCGGTCGTGGACCGCGACACGCAGCGCGGCTACCGCATTATCCCGAGTGAGGAGGACCTCAAGCTGCCCGTCGACGCGTTCTCCAAAACGGACGCCCTCGTGTTGAAGTACAACCCGTTCGAGATGGACGACGGCAGCGTGGGCTGCGCCATCGACTACTCGTCGGAGCAGAACAGCGAGAGCATCGAGAACGAGGACATCGTGTTCTGGTACCGCTCCAGCGCCGTTCACGACGGCGGCAACCCGTGGGAGTGCGACATCGTGGGCCCGACGCTCCAGCCTGTCGATTTCAGCGTGGACCAGGAACCCGGCGCCGGCACCCCGCAGCCGCGGTTCCGCCTGGACACCGCCGGCCCCAACCCGTTCACTCCGTATACGACGGTCCGCTTCCGCGTGCCTGAGGCGCAATCCGTCCGCCTCGCGCTCTATGATGCGCTCGGGCGGGAGGTCCGCACGCTCTTCGAGGGCGACGTGGCGGGCAACCGCGACGAGACCGTCCGCATCGTCGGGCTCGGCCTGCCGACGGGCACGTACACCGTCCGCCTCGTGGGCGAGAGCGAGACGGCCTCCACCCGCGTGGTCCTGGTGCGCTAGCGCCTGTTACCCTCGGTCCCCGTGGCCCGGCTTCCTCGGAGGCCGGGCCACGTTCGTGTCCACCGCCAGCGCGCGGCGGCGGAACGGCCCGCGGCCCTCCGATATCTTCGCGCCCTCCCACTCCGCGTCTCTCCATGCCCGACCGCCCGGAGCACCCGCTCGTCCCCGACGGCCCCCTCCAGCCCGATGCGTCCCGCTCGCCCCACGAGGTGAACGCCCCCGAGGAGTTCCCTCACGATCCGGACGACCGGCCGCCGCACGACCCCGCCTCGGAGTCCCGAGGCTGGTTCGCGAAGTTCCTGGCTTTCGTGGAGTGGCTGGGCAACCTCCTCCCCCACCCCGTCACGCTGTTCGCGCTGTTCGCGCTCGGCGTGGTAGTGATCAGCGGGATCGCAGGCTGGATGGACCTCGCGGTGGAAGACCCGCGGCCAGTCGGCGCGCCGGGCCGTGCGGAAGATGGGATGATCCGCGCCGTCTCCCTCATGACGGGCGAAGGGCTCCGGCTCATCGTGACGACGCTCGTGACCAACTTCACTGGCTTCGTCCCGCTCGGGACCGTGCTCGTCGCGCTGCTCGGCGTGGGCGTGGCCGAGTACAGCGGGCTGCTCTCCGCGCTCATCCGCGGCATCGTGCTGAAGGCGCCGAAGAGCCTCGTGACGCTCGCCATCGTGTTCTCGGGCGTGCTCTCCAACACCGCCAGCGAGATGGGCTACGTGGTCCTCGTGCCACTGGCGGGCGTGATCTTCCTCGCGCTCGGGCGCCACCCGCTGGCGGGCATGGCCGCGGCGTTCGCGGGCGTCTCCGGCGGCTACTCCGCGAACCTCCTGATCGGGACGGTGGACCCGCTGCTGGCGGGCATCACGGAAGAGGCCGCGCAGCTCATCGACCCCGGGTACACGGTCCACGCGGCGGTGAACTGGTACTTCATGATGGTGAGCACCTTCCTGATCACCGGCGTCGGCACGTGGGTGACGGCGAAGATCGTGGAGCCCCGGCTCGGCACCTACGACGCCACCAACGCCGACCCGTCCGTCCACGACGACCATGCGATGGACCCGCTGACTGCGAAGGAAGTCAGCGGCCTCAAGTGGGCGGGCGTCGCCGCGCTGGCGGTCTTCGGCGTGCTCGCGCTGCTGGTGGTGCCGGAGGGCGGCCTGCTCCGCAACCCCGAGACCGGCGAGGTGCTCAACTCGCCGTTCCTCCGCGGC
>DUBD01000086.1:0-4594 GCA_012960515.1 Bacteroidota bacterium
CTGGACGAGGTGCCGCAGTTCTGGGATGTGCTCCGTGGGGAGATGAGCCTCGTGGGACCGCGGCCCGAGAGGCCGTTCTTCGTGGAGAAGCTCGTGGACGAAATCCCGCTCTACAGCCGCCGCCACCGCGTTCAGCCGGGCATCACCGGCCTCGCGCAGGTCAAACACGGGTATGACGCCGACCTCGACGACGTCCGCCAGAAGCTGAAGTACGACCTGTTCTACATCGAAAACCTCAGCCTGCAGATGGACGCAAAGATCCTCTTGCAGACGATCCGGACGACGCTCCTCGGCAAAGGGCAGTAGCCCGCCTGCCTCTCCGCGCTGGCGATCCACGCCGCCAGCGCGGCGAGAGGAAGACGGGGTGGGCAGCCGCCCGCCAACGGTAGGATCTTGGGCGCAGTCATCAGCGGTGGATGCCGCGCCTGCATGGAGCCCACGCTCGCCCCCGCCACCGTTCCGGCGGACCGTCTCGAACTCTACCGCGCCCTCCGCCTGCCCCGGACCGTCGAGGAGAAGATGCTTCGGCTGATCCGGCAGAACCGGATCTCCAAGTGGTTCAGCGGCTACGGACAGGAAGCCATCGCCGTGGGCGTAGTGAGCGCGCTGGAGGCCTCCGACTGGGTGCTCCCGATGCACCGGAACCTCGGCGTCTGGACGACGCGCGGCGTCGAGCTCAAGCCGCTGTTCTGCCAGCTGATGGGGCGCCGGGGCGGGTTCACGAACGGACGTGACCGCACCTTCCACTTCGGGCTCCCAGAGAAGCGGATCGTCGGCATGATCTCACACCTCGCCGCGATGCTCCCCGTGGCCGACGGCCTCGGGCTGGCGGCGCAGCTGAACGGGAGCGGGAGGGTGGCCGCCGCTTTCGTCGGGGACGGTGCAACGCGTGAGGGTGAGTTCCACGAGGCGCTGAGCCTCGCGGGCGCGTGGTCGCTCCCGGTCCTCTTCATCGTGGAGAACAACGGCTACGGCCTCTCTACGCCAACCGGCGAGGCGCTTCCCGTCGAAGACATCGCGGACGCCGCGGCGGGGTACGGGATGCCGGGCGAGGTGGTCGATGGCAACGATGTCGGTGCCGTTATTGCAGCAGTAAAGCGTCTCGCCGAGCGCGCGCGGCAGGGGGGAGGCCCCGCCCTCCTCGAGATGAAAACGTTCCGGATGCGCGGTCACGAAGAAGCCAGCGGCACCGCCTACGTCCCGCAGGACTTGATGGACGCCTGGGCAGACCGTGACCCGCTCGCTCGACTTCGCCGCCAGCTGCTGGCGGAGGGCGTCGGCGAGGCGGAGCTGGATGCGATCGACGCAACGCTGGCCGCGGAGATTGAGGAGGTGGCGGAGTGGGCGCTGACCCAGCCGGAGGTGTCGTCCAGCGCCGAGACGGAGCACGCGGCGGTCTTCGCGCCGCACGGCGCCACGCCGCGCTCGGAGGGCGAGCCGCACGAGCAGCGGTTTATCGACGCGCTCTCCGACGGGCTACGGGACGCGATGGCGCGCGACGAGTCCGTGGTGCTCATGGGTCAGGACATCGCGGAATACGGCGGCGTCTTCAAGGTGTCGCAGGGCTTCGTCGAGCAGTTCGGCCGCGAGCGCGTCCGCAACACGCCCATCATCGAGAACGGCGCCATCGGGTGCGCGATGGGCCTCGCACTCGACGGCTTCCGGCCGGTCGTGGAGATGCAGTACGCGGACTTCGTCTCGTGCGGCTTCAACCAGATCGTTAACAACCTCGCGACAACGCACTACCGCTGGGGCGCCCCGCTCAACGTCACGATCCGGCTGCCGTTTGGCGGAGGCATCGGGGCGGGGCCGTTCCACAGCCAGTCGCCCGAGGCGTGGTTCTGCCACGTGCCCGGCCTCAAAGTCGTCATCCCGGCCACGCCGGAGGACGCCAAGGGGCTCATCCGCGCCGCCATCGAGGAGCCGAACCCGGTCCTCGTCTTCGAGCACAAGAAACTCTACCGTTCGCTCCGTGGCCCCGTCCCGTCCGGCGACGTTCTCACGCCAATCGGGAAGGCTCGGGTCGCGCGCGAAGGGGACGACCTGACGATCGTGACCTGGGGCGTCGGAGTCGGTTGGGCGCTGGAGGAAGCGGAGCGCCGCGCGGCGCACGACGGCGCGAACATCGAGGTCATCGACCTTCGGACGCTCGTGCCGTGGGACCGCGAGACGGTCTCGGCCAGCGTGCGGAAGACTGGCCGCGTGATCGTGCTGCACGAGGCCGCCCGGACGGCAGGCTTCGGCGCCGAGCTGGCGGCCGAGATCACCGAGTCGTGGTTCGGCTCGCTGGACGCGCCGCCCGTCCGCGTCGCGGGGGCCGACCTGCCCATCGCGTTCTCGAAGCAGATCGAGTCGGAGATCTACTCCGCCAGCGCGCGGCTCGGAGGCGCCACCGACCGGCTGCTGGCGTTCTAAACGACGAGCGGGGCAGAGCACTCGGCTCCGCCCCGCTGCGTCGGTTGTCGGCGGGCGTTAGCGGCTCCGCGGACCGAAGAAGTACCAGAGCACGAGGCCCACGACCGGGAAGAAGAAGACCGCGAGGGCCCACAGGATCTTGCTCCCGGTGTCCGCGCTGGAGTTCGCGATCTGGACGAACGCCCAGACGATCGCGACGAGGTGCAGGAGGCCGCAGATGCCGCTCCAGCCTGTGGCGACGCCGAGCGCGTTGCCATCGCCGCAGCCCGCCAGCACGACGGCGAAGAGCCCAAGGCCGAGGAGGGGAAGTGATCGGAGGGAAGTCATAGCGGTGGGGGCGTGGGGAAGCGGGAGGGACGGGAGACCGGGCGTTACTTCTGGTTGTCTCGGACCACCCGTTGGCCCCAGACGAGGAAGATCAGCAGCCCGACGACGGGGATGCAGAAGAGGAGGATCAGCCCCACCTTCGCGCCGATCGCGAGGTAGGTCTTCCACGTCGCCAGTGCGGCGAGGAGCGCCAGAACAGCGTTCAGCACCGCGAGGAGCGTGAGCAGGAGGGTTTTCGCGAGGCCGACGAGCGAGGCGGCGACCGAGACGGCGAGAACGAGCGACATGGAATGTGTGGGGGAAACGGGCGGCCGTACGCGACCCAGAACACGAGGGTTGCGGTCCGTCTCCGAAGTTCATCCCGCTGCCGACGCCTGGGTACCTTCGGGCAGTCCCCACACCGCCATGGCCGCCCCCCTTGTCGGCATCGCGATGGGCTCCGAGTCGGACTGGCCGACGATGGAAGCCGCCGCCGATGCGCTCCGCTTGTTCGACGTCCCCTTCGAGTGCCGCGTGCTCTCCGCACACCGCACGCCCGGCGCGATGGCGGAGTACGCTGAGACCGCGGCCGACCGCGGGCTGCGGACCCTCATCGCCGGGGCGGGTGGGGCCGCCCACCTCCCGGGCATGATCGCCGCCAGCACCACGCTGCCGGTGATCGGCGTGCCGGTGCAGACGCGGGCTCTGGACGGGATGGACTCGCTGCTCTCCATCGTGCAGATGCCGGGCGGCGTCCCCGTCGCGACGGTCGCGATTGGCGGCGCGAAGAACGCAGGGCTTCTCGCGGTGCAGATCCTCGCCACCGCAGACGACCAACTGGCGGCGCGTCTGCGCGAGTACAAGCAGGACCTGCGCGATCTGGTCGCTGGGATGGACAGCCGCGTGGCGGCCCACAGCACGAGCTAGCTCGTCCGGAGCCAGTCCACGAGATCCCGCGCGATGCGCTGGCCCGCGCGCCCGTCCCAGAGGGGCGGGACCGATCCCGTCGGCGCGTCGCCGGCGAGGATGGCATCGACAGCCGCGGCGACCTCCGCGCCATCGACGGGGAGTAACCGGTTCGTCCCAAGCTCGACCGTCGCCGGGCGCTCCGTGGTGGGGCGGAGCGTGAGGCAGGGCACGCCGAGCGCTGTCGTCTCCTCCTGGATGCCGCCGGAGTCCGTGACCACGACCGTCGCGCCGTCCATGAGGGCGAGGAAGTCCAGGTAGCCCGCGGGCGGGATCACTCGCGCGAGCCGCGAGACGTCCGCCAGCCAGCCGTTGGCCTCCAGGTGGTTCCGTGTCCGCGGGTGAAGCGGGAGGACCGGTGTGATCCGCCCGGCCAGTTCCCGGATCACGTTCACGACGCGCGCCAGCGCCTCGGGTGTGTCCACGTTGCGCGGCCGGTGCATCGTGACGAGCGCGTACGGCGTCTCCGCCAGCCCGAGGTCTGCCCGGATCGTAGACGCCGCCGCCGACTGGCGGTGCTTCAGCAGCGAGTCGATCATCACGTTGCCGACGAACGCGACTCGCTCCGACGGGATGCCCTCCGTCGCGAGGTTGTCCATCCCGGACTGTTCCGTGACGTAGAGGCGGTCGGCGAGATGGTCCACGCAGATCCGGTTCAGCTCCTCCGGCATCGCGCGGTCGCCGGACCGGAGCCCGGCCTCCACGTGCACCACCGGCACGTGCCGCTTCGCCGCTACGAGCGCCGCCGCCAGCGTGGAGTTGACGTCGCCCACGACGACGACGGCGTTGGGCGCGACGGAATCCAAAACCGGTTCGAACGCCGTCATCACGCGCGCGGTCTGCTCAGCGTGCGTGCCCCCGCCGATCCCGAGGTAATGGGCGGGCTTCGGCAGCCCGAGGTCTCGGA
>DUBD01000086.1:4609-5102 GCA_012960515.1 Bacteroidota bacterium
CACTCATCCGTTCGTCGTAGTGCTGACCCGTGTGGACAACGATGGAACGGATGCCGTCCAGCGCGGAGAGTGCGTCGTGGATGGGCCCGACCTTCATGAAGTTGGGTCGGGCACCGACGATGGAGAGGATGGTCACGATGCGAATTCGGTGGTGGTGGGCGCGTCCTCGCGGCGGATTTGGTCGGCCTTGCCCGCGAGGTACAGGAGGAGCGGGACGGTCAGGCTCACGCCCTCGCTCACGTACGTCCGCGCGAACTGGTGCACGTCGAACGCGGCCGGTATCCACCCGATGCCGAGCGCGTAGAGCCCGATGGTGCCGAGCCCCAGGACCGCGTGGTAGGCCAGGAGATAGAGCCAGTACGGGCGCGCCGGGAATGCGGCGAGCAAGAACATCGCCGCAGTGGCAGCTCAAACCATGTTGACGCCAGACATCCATGATGCCTATCAACAAGGAGTCAAAGCGCTGTCTGAGAACGACAGTGTTCGCGCGGTG
>DUBD01000087.1 GCA_012960515.1 Bacteroidota bacterium
GGGTGGGTGAGGAGGGAGACGTACGGCAAGCCGCGCTCCGCCAGCACGGCGAGGTTGGCGCTCGTCTTCGCCATCTGCATGAGCGAGAGCGCGCCTTCCATCATCCGCGCGCCGCCGCTCTGGCTGATCACGACGCACGCCCGCTCCTCGTCCGCGGCACGGCGGATGGCCCGCGCGATGATCTCGCCCACCACGCTCCCCATGCTCCCGCCGATGTAGCGGAAGTCCATCGCGGCGATGGAGACCGGGAGCCCGCCGATGGTGCCGGTCCCCGAGACGGCGGCATCGTTGAGGTCCACCTTCCGTTCCGCCGCAGCGATGCGCTGGGGGTACGGCTTGCGATCCACGAACTCCAGCGGGTCGGCCGAGCGGAGGTCGGCGTCATGGCGAGTGAACTCGCCCTCGTCGAAGAGGAGCTGGAGGCAGTCCAGACCGGGCAGCGGGTAGTGGTGACCGCAACTCGGGCAAACCCGGAGGTTCTCGTCGAGGTCCCGCTGGCTGGTGATGGTGCCGCACTCGGGGCACTTCTGCCAGTAGCCGTCAGGGACTTCGTTGCGCTCGCGTGCTGTGGTCTTGATACCGGCCGACTGCCGCTTGAACCAGGCCATGCCTCGGGGAGGAGAAAGGATCCGAAAGGTAGGTCACAGGAGCGCCGGCCGTTTCGGGGCGGGCGCCCAATTCACGCGGGTCCGCCCCCCGAGACGAACGGCTTGAGGTACGCCGGCTCAAACGCCGCGACGTCGTTCACGTGTCCGGCTTCGGCGCGCTGGCGGCCGAAGCGGGCGATGGTGAGTCCGCTCGGACGTCCCGGGATCGGTGTGAGGCCGCGCGTCACAGCGTCGAGGACAGCGCCAGAGGCTGGCCCTGTGACAACGAGGTCCGGTGCGTCGGGGAGCCATGCCTCCAGGTCTGCGAGGGGCAGCGCCGTCGGCTCACAGACCGTGGTCCCGTCCGCCTCGTAGACGGCCGCGTAGATTTCGCCGCGGCGGGAGGGGAGCGCCGCAAGCGCCAAGCGGGAGGAGGCCGCGGACCGCGCGAGTGCTTCGAGTGTGGGGACCGCGACGAGTGAGGCGCCGGTCGCGAGGCACAGCCCCTTCGCCGTGCTCACGCCGATGCGCAGACCGGTGTACGAGCCGGGGCCGGCTGAGACCGCTACGGTGTCGAGGTCAGCGGTCGTCAGTCCGGCGGCGCTCAGCGCCGCCTCGATCAGGCCCGCCAGCCGGGCACCGTGGCCTCGTGGCTTGAGTAGCGCGAGGTCCACGAGATCCCGCGGACCGTCCACCAGGCCAACCGCGCACACGTCGGTCGCTGTCTCGATGCCGAGAACGCGCACGGAGGGTTACGCCGCCTTTGCAGCGGGGGCGAGGGCCGTGTAGAGGTCGTAGGCGACCTCCGCCATCTCCGAGGGCTCGCCCGCGAGAACGGGGCCGTCCACGTCGCCGGAGTCGCCATCGGCGTAGGCCACGCGGTCCGCGGACTCCAGCCCGATCTGGCGGAGGCTCTTGCCGCCCCACGCCTCGGGGAGGCCGAGCGTCTCGGCTTCCTCCGCGGTGAGCATGGCCTCGTAGCCCTCGATGGTGTCCGGCGTGAACACGGAGCGAGCGCTCGCGAAGTCCTCGCTATCCGCGAACTCCGTCTGGAGGATGTGAGGGACGAACGCCGCGATCCACCCGGAGGCGTGCACGATGTCCGGGCCCCAGCCCAGCTTCTGCGCCGTCAGGAGGGCGGCCCGGGCGAAGTAGAGCGCGCGGCCGGGGTTGTCCTTGAAGAGGGCGTCGGTCTTGCGGTCCTTGTAGAGCCCCTTGCGCTTGAAGTACGCCACCGAGTCCATGAAGTAGACCTGGAGACGGATCCCGGGGATGGAGGCCACCTTCACCTGCAGCGTGTCCGTGTCGCTCCCGACGGGGACCTTCGTGCCGGAGAGGCGGATGACCTCGTGCAGCCGGTTGCGGCGCTCGCTGACCACCCCGTAGCGGGGCATCATGATCCGCGGCTCGATTCCCTTCTCCTCTTGGAGGACCTCGGGCAAGGTGCGAAGCAGTTGGGCGGTGTCAGTGGTCTCGGAGAACGGGGCGACTTCGCCCGCGACATATAGAACGCGCATAGACTCCGCAGCTGCGGGGACCTGGGGGAAAAACCTCCTCCAAAGATACGCCGAATCGCGCCTGCCTGCCAGATCGACTCTGCGCTGCGGCGTATCATGACGGCTCCCGCGCACCGCCGTCCGTCATGACCAAAGCCCAGATCGTGGACCAGATCGCTGAGGCGACCGGTCTGACGAAGATCGAGACCGAAGCCGTCGTGGACGGCTTCATGCACACCGTCATCGAGGCGGTCGTGGATGGGGAGGGGGTGGAGTTGCGAGGCTTCGGGTCGTTCCGGGCGCAGGAGCGCGCGGCGCGGACCGCCCGCAACCCCCGGACCAACGAGCCGGTCCCCGTCGCCGCGCGGACGCTCCCGGTCTTCAAGCCTGCCGCGGAGTTCAAGCGTCGCGTGCAGGACGCGCACGCCGAGTAAGCCGCCGCCCCCCGACTCCCGGATGCCCACCACCGTCCCGTCTGCGTGCCCCTCGTGTGGGGCCGCGCTCTCGCCCGCTTCGGACCGCTGCGACCTCTGCGGCACCCCCACCACCGCAGACGCCGCCCGCCAGCCCGACCCCGTGACGCCCGCCTCTGAAGCTTCCGCCGCTACCACCTGCGTGTCCTGCGGGCACGACAACCCCGCGGGCGCCCGCTTCTGCAACGAGTGCGGCACGGCGCTCGGAACCAAGCCGGCCAGCCCGGCGGTCCCGCCGCTGTCCGCTGGCGGTGCGAGCGGAGAGCGCCCGCCGTCCGACGTAGGCAAGCGCGCGGTCCTGTTCGTGGGGGCGGCGATCGGCGTCGTGCTGGCGCTGTACGCGCTGACAGCGCTCGTCGGGGGCCGCGAGGCGACCCTGGAAGAGGCCCCGAACACGTCGGCGACGCCGGCGGGGACCGCTGCGGCTGTCGCGCTTCCCGAAGGGGACGCACCGCCGCTCCCCGGCCCGACCGCCCAATCGCAAGCCGACGCCTTCGAAGCGGAGGCCACCGCCGAGGGCTACTACGAGTCCGCGCGGTACTACCTCACGGCCGCCTACGAGAACCAGCAGTCCAACCCCGAGGCCAGCCGCCTCTGGGCGCACGAGGCGGTCGTCCGCCTGGAGCAGAGCCTGGAGGTCAACGACAACCCCGATGTGCGCGTGGCGCTGGCGGAGGCCGCCGCCTTCGAGGGCGTCGATCCGATGCGGCCGATCCAGGAAGCGCAGGCCGTGCTGGATGCCGACCCCACGCACCCAGGCGCGAACCTCTTCATGGGCCAGCGCCGGCTCATGATCGGCCGGGTGGAGCAGGCGCGCGAGGCCTTCGAGACGGTCGTCGCCAACACAGAGGTGGGGGACCCCGCGCGTGAGAGCGCCGAGTCCGCGCTCGCGATGATCGCCAGCCAGACCGTGCCGAGCGCGGAGTAAGGCGCGACGGGACGGCCGCCGGCTGGCGGGTCGCGTCCTCGACGGTGGACGGAATTGCCCTCCGTTCTGGCGCGGGGGAGATGGCGACGTAGTTTGCGCTTCACACCTTCCCCACAAATGGCCGAGGCTCTTTTCTCAGACGCGGAGCGCGAACGCATCGCCGCCGCCGTCGCGCAGGCGGAGACGCGCACGTCGGGCGAGATCGTCCCGTTCGTCCTCAACCGGTGCGGCCGGTACGAGGTCGCGGTCTGGAAGGCGGCGGCCGTCGGCGCGATGGGAGCCGCCGCGCTGGCGCTCGCCGTCGGCGCGATGTACGACGGCTGGGGGATGGGGTGGCTCTACACGGCGTGGGCCCTGGCTCTCGCCGTCGCGCTGGGCGGGACCGCGGGTGCTCTGGCGACGCTCGCGGCCCCCGTCCGGCGCTTCTTCGCCGGCACAGATCGGATGGCGCGCCGCGTCCACCGCCGGGCCTCGGTCGCCTTCCTTCGAAACGCGAGACCGGACCGGCATCCTCCTCTTCGTCTCGCTCTTCGAGCACCGAATCGAGGTGATCGGAGACAAGGGGATCGACGCGAAGGTGCAGCCGGAGGAGTGGGTGGAGGTAGTCCAGATCATCCGCGACGGGATCGTGGGCGGCGACCTCGCGAGCGGGCTCGTGGCCGGGATCGAGAAGTGCGGCGAGTTGCTGCATCGCCGGGGCGTCGAGATCCGCGAGGACGACACCGACGAACTGCCCGACGGCGTCCGCGTGCGGGACGAATGAGGAAGGCCTCTCGGATCGGAGCCGCCCTGCTTATCGTCGCGCTCGCCGCTGGCGCCAGCGCGCAGCCGGACGTCCCCGCGCTGACAGGTCGCGTGGTGGACCGGGCCGACCTGCTGTCGGCAGAAACCGAGGCGGCGCTGACCGCGCGGCTTCAAGCGCACGAGGACTCCACCACGAATCAGATCGTGGTCCTGACCCTCCCATCGCTCAACGGCGAAGTCCTGGAGCCGTACGCGACGACCGTGTTCCGCACCTGGGGGCTCGGGCAGGCCGGCCGAAACAATGGCGTGCTCGTGCTCATCGCGCGGGACGACCGCAAGATCCGGCTGGAGGTCGGTTACGGGCTTGAGGGCGCGCTACCCGATGCGACAGCGGCGGCCATCATTCGGAACGAGATGACGCCGCGGTTCCGCTCGGGGGACTTCGAGGGCGGGACGCTCGCGGCGGTGGACGCCATCATCGGGTCCATCCAGGGCGAGTACGTGCCTGCGGACTCCGCCAGCGGGGACGAGATGCCGTGGTGGGGAGCGCTGCTCTTCGGCGTGTTCTTTTCCGGCATCCCCGGTGCGCTGGCCTTCCGCAACCTCGTCGCCGGACCCGTCGCCCGCTACGTCGGCCTCCTGTTCCTCGGACCGTTTATCGCGATGGGGGCGATGGTCGTGCTGGAGCCCTTCGTGGGCGGCGGGGTGGTCCGCGTGGCGCTGGCGGTCTTCGCCGTCTACGTCGTGCTGTTCGTCGTACTGGACATCGTGCTCTCCCGCACCGAATGGCTGCAGGAGAAGCGCCGGCACTACGCCAAGAAGATGGAGGCGTTCAAACGCGCCCGAAAGTCCGGCCGCAGCGTGGTCTACGTGGACGGCGTCCGCTACTCCGTTCCGACGAGTTCGTCATCAGGCGGCGGGTTCAGCGGCGGGGGCGGGTCGTCCGGCGGCGGCGGGGCCTCGGGCGGCTGGTAGCTGCCGCCTTCGTGCGAGCGCGAAGGCAGGACCGATCGCTTACCCGTCCCGCCAGCTCGGAGCGCTCCAGCCGGACCAACTCCCGCGAGGCTGGCGGAGGCGTCGAGTGGGGCTGTCGTTATGCGGCTCCGATCGCGGAGAGGTCGCCGAGGGACTCGATGCGGAGCGCGGTGCCGTCGGCGTCCGAGAGGTAGAGGCAGTTGCCGGCCTCCTCGTACGGCCACTTCTTCGTGTCGAGGCGTGCGCGGAGCAGGTGCCACGTCCGTCTCGGCATCCCGAACGCCAGCTCGTGGCCTCCGAGGCCCGGGGCCTCCGCCTCGGGGGCGTTCTCCACGATCTCCAGCACGTCGTGCCCCTCGGCGTCCGTCATCTGCGCGGAGAGCTGCGCCGAGACGGGGTGCACGCGGACCGTGCGGAGGGAGAGCCCGAGGAGGGAGCCGTAGAACTCGAGCGACTCGTCGAACCGGGTGGTCCGGACGCGAACGCTCTGCAGCCAGACCGCGGTGGAGGGTTTGCGGAGGGCGCGTTCGGCGGCTCGGAGGGGCGAGTCGGCCAGAGGGAGGGAGGCGGGCATCGAGACGTAGAGGGAGAGAGACCGGAAGACCGGTGATGTGCCCGGGGCTTTCAGAGTACGTGCCACCTCGGGGGCTCTCCCTTCATCTCCCGCTGGCGGAACCTCGCTGCCACGGCCCGGCGGGGTAAACCGGTGCCGAGGAGGAACGAGACGGCCAGATCGTCACCCACCCGACAGGATCGCGGGGCGCACATGCATGTGTCACACCCGCACGATCCCAGGCCACTCGCGCCGCGGCTAGCGGAGGCCGGGCAGCTTGCGGACGATCCGCAGGCCGGTCAGCAACGTCTTCGCGAAGGCCTCTACCGCCATGCCGGGCAGCGGCGCCAGCGGGACCAGCCGCTGCTCGGCGACGGTCTGTGTCTCGGTGTACTTGCGGATGCCCTCGGGGCCGTGACGCCGCCCGAGCCCGCTCGCCTTCATCCCGCCCATCGGGGCGTCCGTGCTGGCCCAGGCGGCGGCGTACGCCTCGTTGACGTTGACCGTCCCGGCGCGTAGCTGGCGGGCGAGGTGGCGAGCGCGCGAGGCGTTGCGGCTCCAGACGCTCGCGTTGAGTCCGTACTCGGAATCATTCGCGAGGCGCACGGCCTCCGCGTCGGAGTCGAACGGGTAGAGCGAAACGACGGGGCCGAAGGTCTCTTCTCGGGCGAGGTCCATGTCGGGCGTGACACCTTCGAGAACGGTCGGGGCGAAGAACAGCGGGCCGACGTCGGGCCGCGGGGCGCCGCCGGCGAGCACCGTCGCGCCCTTGGCTATGGCGTCGTCCACGTGCGCGGTGACCTTGTTCAGCTGCTCCTGACTCACGAGGGAGCCCATCTCCACGTCCCAGGCGTAGCCCGCTTCCATGCGGATCTCGCTGGCGCGGTCCGCCAGCCGGTCGGCGAACTCGCGGAAGATGCCGCGCTGCACGTAGAGCCGCTCGATGGAGATGCACAGCTGGCCCGCATTGGAGAACGTGCCGCGGATCGCGCCTTCTACGGCCGCGTCCAGGTCGGCATCGTCCAGCACGACCATCGCGTTCTTGCCGCCGAGCTCCAGCGAGCAACCGATGAGCCGCTCCGCCGCTGCCTTCGCGATGATCCGGCCGGTCGCGGTGGAGCCGGTGAAGTGGACGAAGTCCGCCTCGTCCATGAGCGCGGGGCCGAGCGTGGGGCCGTCGCCGGGCAGGACGTGCAGGAGGTCGCGCGGGAGGCCGGCGGCGTGGAGCCAGTCGGCCGCGAGGAGCGCGGAGAAGGGGGTGATCTCGCTCGGCTTGACCACGACGGCATTGCCCGCCAGCAGGGCGGGGAGAGCGTCGGTGATGGCCATCGTCAGCGGGTAGTTCCACGGCGCGATGACGCCGACGACGCCTTTCGGCAGGTGGTTCACTTCCACGCGCGTCAGGGCGGGGAGCAGGCCGCGCCGCGGCTCGCGGTCCACCGCGCCTTCGCCGTGGTAGGCGTAGTAGCGCGCCACCATCGCGACGTCCAGCACTTCCTCGAAGGCGTCTTTGCGCGCCTTGCCGCCCTCCAGCTGAATCAGGTCGATGGCCTCGTCCTTCCGTTCGAGGACGAGATCATGGAGGCGGACCAGCACGCGCGCGCGCTCGTGAAAGGGGCGATCCGCCCAGCGGCGCTGCGCCTCGCGGGCCCGCTCGAAGGCGTACCGCACGTCCTGAGGCGTCGCCGCGGGGATGCGCGCGACGACTTCTCCGGAGAACGGAGCCTTCACCGCCAGCATCTCGCCGACAGGGCCCTCGGGGTCGAGCGTCGCCCGGCGGGCGAGGTCGAGGAGGCGTTCGCCGGAGAGGTGGAGCGGGAGAGCGGGCGGGCGTCCGTCGCCCACGGAGGGCTGGCGGAGGTCGAGGGCGGCGTCAGACATGTAGCGTCGGGGATCAGATCAGCCGATGAACGCGCGCAACGCGAGAGGAGTTGCCGGGGTCATCCGGGAAGGCGCGACCGCATCGCGGCGCGGAACGCGAGGAGGAGCGCGAGTGGGATGCCGGCGGGGTGCATCGGCTCCGGCCACGCCCACCAGAGAGCCACGACGAGCGCGGTGCCGACCGCCGCTGCCAGCGCGTAGCGGCGCCACGCCGTGCCGGGCCGGAGGCCCGAAAGCCAGAACGCCGCCACGAGGTGCGTCGGCCAGAGCCAGAGCAACTCCACGTTCGCGGCCGTTACCCGGTGGTCCGTCGCGACCCACATCAACACGAGGATCAGCCCCGCCAGCCCCGCGAGGCCGAAGAGCAGGCCGTCCAGCCGTGCGCCGAACCGCCGGAGCCGGTCCGAGCGGAGCCGCTGCCGCATCCAGATCGTCCCGCCGACCGCCGCCGCCAGCAGCAGCCAGCCGAGAATCGCCGGCCACGGCATCGCGCGGGCGTCTGCGGTCTGGGGCACCCAGAACACGGTGTCTCGCGCGGCCACGAGGGGGCGGCCACCGACCGTCGCGCCGTCCGCGATCTCCATGAGTGCGAGGGGGAGAAACGTCTGGTCGTCCGGCTGCGCCACCGCATCCGTCGGCAGGCCCAGCCCGAGGTTGGTGCCGAAGTCCAGCCACGGGTGGTTCTCCGTGTACGGGCCCAGCATCTCGCGATAGGTCCTCTCCCACTCGGCTGGCGGAAGCGTTGTGGCGGGGTGGCCCGTGGCGACGAGCGCGGCGTCCACCATGTCCAGCAGGCGCGTGGAGCAGTTGTCCCAGATGAAGTCGTAGCGGTAGGCGCGGTTCTCCGGGAGGGCGTTCTCCTCCAGCGCGCGGAACAGCTCGCGGGTCGTCTCCGGCGGGAGGTCCAGCGTCTGCTCGATCATCGGACGCTGGAGGAACTCGTACTTCGCGACTTCGAGGTCGAACGGCGCCGTGTCCAGCATGTAGTCCAGGTGCCCGCGGACGAAGCGGAGGATGAAGCCGGGCTGCTCGAAATCGAAGGTGCCGTAGTTGTAGGTCCGGTCCAGGCCGCTCGCGGGGTCGTGGATGCGGAGCGAGCTGTGGCCCCACAGGCTGTAGACCTCCTCGCCCGGCAGCATCGTGAGAAGCGAAACCCGCGCGTCGTCCGAGAGCGCGGGGGCGCCCGGGGCGGTGAGGAGGGAGTCGAGGCCGGCGGGCTGCGCGCTGGCGGCGGCCGCCAGCAGGGCGAGGAGAACGAGAGGGCGCATGGCGCGAAGCTAGCGGCACCCGCAGAGCCGCGAGCCCCGGTAGCTTCCGGCCCCACCGCCCACCCCCCGATGACCCGGAAGGAGAAAGCAGACCTCGTCCTGGACCGTCTCCGCGACCGCATCCCTCGCGCCGAGACCGAACTGGACTTCGGCTCGGAGTTCCAACTCCTCGTCGCCGTCATCCTCTCGGCGCAGTGCACGGACGCCCGCGTCAACGAGGTGACCCCCGCGCTCTTCGAGGCCTACCCCACGGCCCGCGCGATGGCCGAGGCCGAGGCGGAGGACCTGTTCCCGTTCATCCGGAGCGTCACGTACCCCAACAACAAGGCGAAGGCGCTCGCCAAGACCGCCCGGATGCTCGTGGAGGACTACGGCGGCGAGGTCCCGCGCGAGCACAAGGAGCTCGTCAAGCTGGCGGGGGTCGGGCGCAAGACCGCGAACGTCGTCGTGCAGGTGGCCTTCGACGAGCCCGCCATCGCGGTGGACACCCACGTCTTCCGGGTCGCCAACCGGATCGGGCTGGTGAACGACAAGCCGACGCCGCTCGCGGTGGAGAAGGGGCTCCGCCGCGTGCTCCCGCGCGAGACGTGGGGCGAGGCGCACCACCTCCTCATCTTGCACGGTCGGTACACCTGCGAGGCCCGCGCGCCCAAGTGCGACCGCTGCCCGCTGGCGGAGCCCGCCGCCAGCGGCGAGCCGGTGTGCGACTACTTCGAGCGGCTGCAGAAGCTGCCCGGCCCCGTGGAAGGGCTGGACGCGAAGAAGGGCCGCTACTGGTCCAAGACGTCCGGCCGCTACTTCGACGAGCCGGCCACACGGACGGACCGCTACGGCGTGGAGCAGCTCTGCGAGCCCAGCACGGGCTCTATGAACCTCTTCGAGACGCGAACCGGCCGCACGACGAAGCGCGTCAAAGACTACCGCGTCGGGTAGCGGCGAACCCTCGCGCGGTCCCGGCGTCCACCTGCCACTCTCTCTGATCTCCGACCGCCTCTCGGCGGCGCCCGCTCACCCTCCGACCTCTCCCGTGCCCCAGAAGCACCTCCTCGTCATCCTCGACGGATACGGCATCGCCGAAGACCCTTCGGTCTCGGCCATCGCCGCCGCCAGCACCCCGTACATCGACTCGCTCTTCGCCACCCACCCGCACAGCACGCTGGAGGCGAGCGGCCGCGCTGTCGGCCTCCCGCGCGGGCTCATGGGCAACTCCGAGGTGGGGCACACCAACCTCGGCGCCGGGCGGATCGTGGACCAGGCGATCACGCGCATCGACAAGGGGATCGAGGACGGGACCTTTTTCGAGAACGAGGTGCTGGCGGGCGCGATGCGGCACGCGAAGGCGAACGGCACGCGCGTGCACCTCTTCGGGCTCGTGAGCGACGGCGGCGTGCACTCCAGCCTGGAGCACCTCCTCGCGCTGATCGACCTCGCCAAGCGCGAGGGGCTCACCGGCGACGCCCTCGTGCTCCACGCCTTTACCGACGGCCGCGACACGGACCCGGAGGGCGGGACGGGCTACCTCCAGACCGTCCAGGCGAAGATGGACGAGGCGGGCGTCGGCGTGATCGGCACGGTCGTGGGACGCTACTTCGCGATGGACCGCGACCAGCGGTGGGAGCGGACCGAGAAGGCGTACCGCGCGCTCGTCGGGACCAGCGCCGAGGCCGTCGTCACGGACGATCCCCTCGCCGCGCTGGCGGGGAGCTACGCCGCAGGGACCACGGACGAGTTCGTGGAGCCCATCGTGACCGAGGGCGCGCCGCGCGTGGCCGATGGCGATGCCGTGCTCTTCTTCAACTTCCGCGCCGACCGCGCCCGCCAGCTCACGCGCGCCTTTATCGAGGACGGCTTCGAGGGCTTCGAGCGGACGCCGCCGGCCGTCCACTACGCCACCTTCGCGTCGTACCACAAGGACTTCGACGTGCCGGTGGCGTTTCCGAAGCCGGACTTGACCGATACGCTCGGGGAGGTGGTCGCAGGCGCTGGCCGGACGCAGCTCCGCGCCGCGGAAACGGAGAAGTACCCGCACGTCACGTTCTTCTTCAATGGTGGGCGAGAGGTCCAGTTCGGCGGCGAGGGCCGCATCCTCGTGCCCAGCCCCAAGGTGCCGACCTACGACCTCCAGCCGGAGATGAGCGCGCCCGAACTGGCGCAGAAGGTGGCCGCCGCGATCCGCGAGGACGCCCCGGACCTCATCGTGCTCAACTTCGCCAACCCCGACATGGTGGGGCACACGGGCGTGTTCGACGCGGCCGTGCAGGCGGTGGAGGCCGTGGACCGCTGCGCGAAGGAGGTCATCGAGACGGCGCTGGAGGGCGGCTACGCCGTGGAGGTCATCGCCGACCACGGCAACGCGGACAAGCTCCGCAACCCCGACGGCTCGCCGCACACCGCACACACCACCGCGCTGGTCCCGCACATCGTCATCGCGCCCGGCGTGGACGAGGTGCGCCCCGGCGTCCTCGGCGACGTCGCGCCGACGATCCTCCGCATCATGGGCATCGACCAGCCCGAGGCCATGACCGGCACGCCGCTCGTCGGCTGATCCCGCCCCCGACCGATGGAGCTCCTGACCCAATACGAGATCCCGTACCTGCACCCGCTCGCGGTGCACTTCCCGCTCGTGCTCCTCCTGCTGGCGGCTGCCGTCGGCGGGATCTACCTCGTGCGCGGGACGGCCCTCTGGCGCCGTGCCGCGCTCGTCTTCCTGCTCCTCGGGGCCGCCAGCGCGTACTGGGCGAGCGAGACGGGCGAGACGCTAGAAGACGACGTCCGCGGCGAGCCGATGGTGGAAGCCATCATGGAGACGCATGAGCAGGCGGCCGAGTGGACGCTCTGGTCTGCCCTCGCTGCGGCCCTCTTGTTCGGCGGCGCGGCGGTCTGGCTCCGCCGCCTCCCGGCACCGACGGCGGTCGGGGAGCGTGACCCGGTGCTGATCCGGGCCGTCCTCGCGGTCGCGGCGCTCGTGCCCGCGGCGCTCGTGGCCTACACCGCGCACCTCGGCGGCCTCATGGTCTGGGGCGTGCCCGTCACCTAGCGATGACTGCAGTTCTCCTCACGGTCGGCGACGAGATCCTGCTCGGGCAGATCGTGGACACCAACGCGGCGTGGCTGGGCGACCGGCTGGCGGCCTCCGGCGTCGATCTCGTCCGTCACGAAACGGTCGGGGACACGATGGACGCCATCACAGGCTGCCTCGCGCGGGCGTGCGCCGACGCTGACCTCGTGGTCCTCACCGGCGGCCTCGGCCCCACGCACGACGACCTCACGCGCGACGCCATCGCGGCCCACCTCGGCGTGGACCTGCTACGCCATGCGGACGTGGAGCACACGCTCCGCGAGCGCTACCGCCAGCGCGGGCGCGACCTGACGGAGACGCGCATCCGCATGGCGGACGTCCCCGAGGGCGTGGAGCCGCTCCCGAACCCACGCGGCGCCGCGCCGGGCCTGTGGCACCCCGGCGAGTCGTGCGTGATCGTGGCGATGCCGGGTGTGCCGTACGAGATGAAGGCGATCTGGCGCGAGAGCGTGGAGCCCCGCCTGCACGAGCTTCGGCCGGGCGCCGTGGTGCACCGGACGCTCCTGACGGTCGGGAAAGGGGAGAGCGACATCGCCGCGGACCTCGGCGACCTCCCGGCGTTGCTCGGCGATGGGGTCGGGCTGGCGTTCCTCCCGAGCCTCGGGACGGTCCGCATCCGCCTCACCGCGAAGGGAGACGACGTGGACGAAGCCCGCGCCCGCGTGGACCGCGCCGCCGAGGCGGTCCGCCAGCGGATCGAGCGGCTCGTGTTCGGCGAGGGCGACACCTCGCTCGAGGCCGTCGTGGGCGAGATGCTCGCCGAGCGCGGGTTGACCGTCGCGATGGGGGAGAGCTGTACGGGCGGCGCGCTGGCGGCGCGGCTGACGCGCGTCCCGGGCGCGAGCCGGTACGTGCTGGGGGGCGTGCTGGCGTACTGCAACTCCGTGAAAGAGAACCAGTTGGGCGTCCCGGAGGCCGACCTCGCGGAGCACGGAGCGGTCAGCGAACCGGTGGCTCTCGCGATGGCGCGCGGCGCGCGGGAATTGACCGGCGCCGACATCGGGCTCGCCACGACCGGCGTGGCGGGCCCTACGGGCGGGACGCCGGAGAAACCTGTCGGGACGGTCTGGATCGCCTACGCGAGCGGCGAGGGCGAGCGGGCCGTCCGCCTCCAGCTCTCGACGGATCGAGGCGTCAACATCGGCCTGACGGTCACGGCGACACTGGACCTTCTGCGCCGCCAACTCCTCCGCCGAGGGGCGTAGGTTGCGGGATGGACTCCACGTTTCTTCTGCTCATCGGCAGCGTCGCGTTCGTGATGCTCTCTGCCGGCGCGTCCCTCGCCGTCCTCACGCTCGACCCCTCGGTGACCGCGCTCTCGGGCCGCGGGCGGTGGGCGCTCGGCGTGCCCACCCTCATCGCGCTGGCGCTCGTCATCGGCGCGGTGATCGTGCCGGCGTTCGACGTGGACCCGCCCGCGCTCATCGCGGCCGCCAGCGGGGCGGTGCTGGCGGCGTTCGCAGGGACGCGCCCCGGCCCGGGGTGGGCCACGGGGCGCCTCGCGCTCTGGCTCGCGACGGCGGCGGCGCAGGCCGAAGCCCTCATCCAGGCGGTCGGCATCCGGTAGGGGGCGGTCGGTAGCTTCGGGCACGCACCCTCCGACCCATGCCCGATCTCCTCCTCTCCGGCGGCCTCCTCCTCGACCTCGATACCGGCGACACCACCCGCGCCGACCTCCTGATCCGCGACGGCGTCATCGCGCAGATCGGCGAGATCTCCGATGCGGAGGGCGCGGAGGTCGTGGACATCTCCGGCAAGCTGATCTCTCCCGGCTGGATGGACATGCACGTCCACTTTCGCGAGCCGGGACAGGAGCACAAAGAGACCATCGAGACGGGCGCGCGCGCCGCGGCCTGGGGCGGCTTCACCGCCGTGGCCTGCATGCCCAACACGACGCCGCCCATCGCGACGCGCGACGTGGTGGAGTTCGTCCTCGCACGGCAGCAGTCGCTGCCCGTCGCCGTGTATCCCATCGGGACGGTCTCGAAGGGGCGTGAGGGGAACGAGATGGCCGAGATGGGGGACATGGCCGAGGGCGGAGCCGTCGCCTTCTCGGACGACGGCTCGCCGGTCCAGCACGGCGGCCTGATGCGCCGCGCGCTGGAGTACGCCCGCACGCTCGGCGCGCCCATCCTCGGACACGAGGAGGACCTGACGCTCAACGCGGACCACGGCCACATGAACGAGGGCGCTGTCGCCACGCGGCTCGGACTGCCGGGCATCCCGGGGCTCGCGGAGGAGGCGATGATCGCGCGGGACGCCTTGCTGGCGGAGTTCACCGGCGGGCACGTCCACGTCTGCCACATCTCCACCGCCCGCGCGGTGGACATCGTGCGTCGCGCCAAGGCCCGCGGCGTCCCGATCACCGCCGAGGCGTGCCCCCACCACTGGACGCTGACCGACGAGGCGGTCGCGGAGAGCGGCTACGACACCCACACCAAGATGCACCCGCCGCTCCGCACCGCGGAGGACGTGCAGGCCATCAAGGACGGGCTGGCGGACGGCACCATCGACGTGATCGCGACGGACCACGCGCCGCACGCGCCGTTCGAGAAAGAGGTGGAGTACATCGAGGCGCCGTTCGGCATTCTCGGGCTGGAGACGTGCTGGCCGCTGACCGTGCGCGAGTTGATCGAGCCGGGCGTGATCTCGCTGCACGAGGCCGTCCGCAAGCTGGCGGTCGCGCCGCGCGAGATCCTCGGTCTGGCCGTCCCGCGCATCGCCGAGGGCGAGACGGCAGAACTGACCGTGTTCGACGCCGAGACACGGTGGACCTTCGAGGACCGGCACATCCAGTCGAAGTCCAGGAACACGCCGTTCGTGGGCAGCGAGATGGTGGGCAAGGCGTGGGGCATCGTCAACCGCGGTCGGTGGGTGCCGGCGGAGGCGTGAGGGCCACGCTCCCGACCGCCGCGCTCACCGCGTCGCGCATCCCGGACCCCGACGCGCCGTCGCAGCAGATCATCCGGTTTGCGACCTCGTTCGACGGCTACGCCCACGCCAGCCACGACGAACTGGCGGCGCTTCGCGGACGCTACGAGTCGGGGGAGGGCCCGTCGCTGTCGCTCCACGAGCTACGGCTCGTGCTGTTCGTCACCCAGCGCGCCCATTACCACCAGGGCGGCGCCTGGCCGGGGGTGCCGGACACGCTGCTCCTCCGGATGCGCGAGATCGTCCGCACCCTCCGCCAGCGCGTGGCGCCGGAGCCCTCGCTCGCGGTCTGGCAGGGCGACATCACGCGGCTGGACGTGGACGCGATCGTCAACGCGGCGAACCCTACGCTCGCGGGCGGCGGCGGGGTAGACGGCGCGATCCATCGCGCGGCAGGACCGGACTTGAAGGCCGCCTGCCTCGCGCTTCCCGAGGTGGAGCCGGGCGTTCGCTGCCCGACGGGCGAGGCGCGAATCACCCCGGGCTTCCCACTCCCGGCAAAGCACGTCATCCACACGGTCGGTCCCGTCTGGCACGGGGGCAGACAGGACGAGCGGGCGCTGCTCGCCTCTGCGTACCGCTCCAGCCTGTCCCTCGCGACGGAGCACGGTCTGGACACCCTCGCCTTCCCGGCCATCTCGACGGGCGTGTACGGATTCCCGAAGGCGGAGGCGGCCCGCATCGCGGTAGACACGGTCCGCGCGTGGCAGGCGGCGATGCACGCGCCCGCGCGCGTTCTGCTCGTGGCGTTCGGGGACGAGGACGCCGAGGGGCTCCGCGCCGCGCTGGCGGCGTGAGTCGGCGTGCGGACGACGCGAGTCGGCCGGCTCCACACAGAGACCTGGGCGGCGGCTCCGTAGCTTTGGGCGAACGGCCCCCGATCCCATGGACGCCCTGACGCCCGAAGCCCTCCGCGCCTCGACCCTCGGCATCGACACCCCCATCCGCACGCCTTTCGGCGAGCGGCCGCTCGTCTACGCGGACTTCACCGCCAGCGGGCGGCAGCTCGCGTTCATCGAGGACTACCTCCGCGAGCTGTCCGCGCTCTACGCCAACGCCCACACGGAGGACAGTACGACGGGGCGCACGGCCACGCACCTCCTCCACGAGGCCGAGGCCACCATCAAGGCGTGCGTCAACGCAGGCGCGACGGGCAAGGTGGTCAGCGTGGGCGCGGGCTCCACGGGCGCGATCCACAAGCTGCAGGAGATCCTCGGCATCGCCATCCCGCCGGCCACGCTGGAGGGCCTCGCCTCCCGGCTGGCGGACACGCTGGGCGAGGACGGCGCCCGTAGCCTCGCCGACCGCCTCCGCCAGCGCGGGCCGGTCGTCTTCGTGGGACCGTACGAGCACCACTCCAACGAGGTCACCTGGCGCGAAGGGCTGTGCACCGTCGTGGAGGTGGAGCTGAACTGCGACGGGCAGATCTGCCTGGATGATCTGGAGGCGAAGCTCACGGACCCCCGGTGGGACGGCCGGCGCCTCATCGGCTCCTTCAGCGCGGGCTCCAACGTGACCGGCGTGCTCGCGCCCGTCCACGACATCGCGCGGACGCTCCACCGCCACGGCGCGCTCGCGCTGTTCGACTACGCCGCCGCCGGGCCGTACGTGGAGATCGACATGCGACCCGCGGGCGACGACGAGGCGCGGCTGGACGCGGTCTTCCTCTCGCCCCACAAGTTCCTCGGTGGCCCGGGCTCCTGCGGCCTCCTCATTTTCGACGAGTCGCTCTACCCGCGCGACCTCGGTCCGACGGTCGGCGGCGGCGGGACCGTGGTCTACGTCAACGACCACGACCACGACTACACGGACGACATCGAGGCGCGCGAGACGGCCGGGACGCCCGGGTTTTTCCAGACCCTCCGCGCCGCGCTGGCGCTCGATGTCAAGCGGGCCATCGGGGTGGACGCCATCCACGCGCGGGAGCACGCGTTCGCCTCGCGGGCCCTCGCGGAGTGGGGCGCGCACGACGGGATCGACGTGCTCGGACCTCAGAGTCCGGACGGGCGGCTCGGGATCATCTCGTTCAACGTGACCTCGGAAGGGCAGGCCCTGCACCCGCGGTTCGTCACCGTCCTGCTGGACGACTTGTTCGGGATCCAGAGTCGCGCGGGCTGCTCCTGCGCCGGCCCGTACGGGCATCGGCTCCTGGGAGTCTCTCCCGAGCTGAGCCAGCGGATGCGGGAATGCACGCTCGGCGGTGTCCACGGGCTCAAGCCCGGCTGGGCGCGCGTCGGTTTTCACTACACGATGGATGAGACCGAGGCGGACTACGTGATCCGCGCCATCCAGTTCGTCGCGGATCACGGCGCGCGATTCCTGCGCCTCTACGACTTCGACGTGGTGACAGGCGCGTGGACCCACCGCGAGGACCGCCGCCAGTCGGCGGCGCTGTCTCTCTCGGACGCCCTCGGCGCGAGCCCCGGCACTCCCGCTCCGCTCTCCGCCTCCGTCCGTGCCGAACGCTACGAGGTCGCCCTCCGAGAGGCCCGCGCGCTGGCGGAGGCGCTGGGCGAGGCCGAGTGCGCCGGACGCCTCACGGGCGAATACGCCGATCTCCAGTTCTTCGCGCTCCCCTAAGTGGCTGCTTCTTCCTCCCGCCGTCAGACAGTCCAGACCCGCGTCCTGATTGGGGCGGGCGCACTGGTGATCGCGCTCCTCGCCTTCGCTGCGCTCCAGTTCTTCCGCACCCCCGGCCCGCCCATCCCCGACGACATGCCGGACGTGGATCGCCCCGTCTTCCGCGCGCAGAACGCGCTGGACCTCGCCCGCGCGCAGGTGGAGTTCGGCCCGCGTATCCCGGGCACACCCGCGCACGATTCCACCCGGATGTGGATCGCCGAGCGCCTCCGCCGCTCAGGCGCGCGCGTGGCGGAACTGCCGGTGACGGTGACGCACGGCGGCGAGACGCTGCAGGGCACCAACCTCTTCGCCTCGTTCGACACCACCGCGACCCGGCGCATCCTGCTGGCGGCACACTGGGACACCCGGCCCGTCGCGGACAACGACCCGGATCCGGCGCGACGGAGCGAGCCCGTGCCCGGCGCGAACGATGGCGCGTCCGGTGTGGCCGTCCTGTTAGAGATGGCGCGGCTGTGCGGGGAGCACCCGCCGCCGGTTGGGATCGATCTCGTGTTCTTCGACCTGGAGGACGCTGGGGAGACCGGCTTCGAGTCCGACTCTACGAAGCTGCCCTACGCCCTCGGGTCCGCGGCCTTCGTGCAGCAGAACCCCCGCTACCGGCCCGCCTACGGCGTTTTGCTCGACATGGTGGGCGACCGCGACCTGCGCCTCCCCAAGGAGGGCTACAGCGCGCAGGCGGCGCCGGACATCGTGGAGCGCGTCTGGGAGGCCGCGCGGCGTGTCGGGGCGGACGCGTTCGTGGACGAGGTCGGGGGCGCGGTCTTCGACGATCACATCCCGTTCCTTCAGCGCGGCATCCCCGTCATCGACGTGATCCAGACGCCGTTCCCGGACACGTGGCACACGACCGCGGACACGATGGACCGGTTGGACGCCGTCTCACTCGGGCAGGTCGGCCGGACGCTCGTGGAGCTGATCTACGGGATGGAAGCGCAGATGGCCTCGCGCTAGACCATCCCGAGGCGCTTCCGCGCGACCCACTCGACGGTCAGCAGCCCCACGCACAGCGCGAGGAGCCACGGGAGCGAGAGCAGCGGCGTCTCCTCCACGCGCTCGACGGGCCGCGCCGCCAGCCCGCCGGACTGGCGGAGGCGCTCGAGCCACGCGCCGAGGCTGTCCAGCGGCACGGTCTCACCGCCCGAACGCTCCGCCAGCAGCCGCATCAGCCTCACGTCCGCGCCCGGCTCGCGGAACTCCACGCCGACCTCGCCGACGCCGAAGAGCGCGCGGTCCGTGCCGAGCGCTTCGCCGCCTCGCGAGGCCGTGCCCTCCACGGCGTAGCTGCCCGGCGGCAGTGCCCCCGCGTCCGCCACGTACCGCCCGTTCCCCACGGGGCGCATCGGGAGGGTCCGCGTGCGCCCTGCGCCCCGGATGGTCAGCGCGACCTCGGCGTCTTCGACGGGTTGAAGCGCCTCGGTGTACACCTCACCGCTGAGCGTGACGCGCTCGCGCGAGTCGAACAGCGAGCGGTCCGCTCGGATGCGGACGGGCCGGCGGTCTCGCGCGGCCGTCGTCCAGCGGACCATCCCGGACGTGAGGCCGGAGAGGACGGGGGAGAGGGCGTCCAGGTCCGGCGGGAGCGTCCGCCAGCGCCAGATGCCCGTGCCGAGGATGGCGGCGGACCGGACCGCGCCCGACTGGCGGATGGCGACGACGGGATCGGAGAAGGTGCGGCCGCCGCGGCGCTCCGCGAGCAGTGTGCGCGCGCCGGGCTGCAGCACCCACCGCGTCTCGCTGACCTGCAACGGCGGCAGGCTGGACAGCTGCGCAGGATCGACGCCCGCTTCGTCTAGAACCGGGTGTGTCTCGCCGCCCGGCGTCGGGCCGACGCCCGCTTCCACGAACGTCGCGCGGACACGGGCGGGCTCCACAGGCAGCACGTCGCCGAAGGCATCGCCGAGCCGGCCGATGTCGGTCTGCCGCCCGAGCACGAACAGCGTCGCGAGGCCATCGGCCGCTGCTTCCGCCAGCCGTGCGGTGGTCTGCGGATCGGCCGCGCGGCCGGGGTAGCCCACGAGCACGAGGAGGTCGAACGTCGCGAGGGAGGAGGGGAGTGGGCCTTCGTAGAACTGGCCTGCGGAGCGCTGGGTGCGGACGGTCACGTCCAGCTGGCGGTCCGTCTCGAGGATCTGGCGGAGCGCCGTGAAGTCCGGGCTCGGCCCCGAACCGACGAGCAGCACGCGCCGCGACTCGTCCAGCACGCGCACCGACACGGTCTCGGAGTTGTTGCGCGTCGTCGCCTCGCCCGCAAGCGGCCCGACCGTTACCGTGTAGCGACGGAGCCCCGCGCCGCCCGGCGTTACCGCCAGCTCGGCGGTGGCTTCGGCCCCGCCCGCGGGCAGGTCCACGCGGCCTCGCGCCACCACTTGTCCTCCGCTGGCGATCGTGACGGGCGCGGTCTGTCCCTCGTATCCCGCCTGCCGCACGCCGATGCGGAAGGGGAGTGGGCTCCCCGCGTACGCCACTTCGTTGGTCACGACCCGCGTGAGCCGTACGTCGCGGGAGGAGGCGCTGTCCCCGGTCACGGCGGTGAAGATGGGAACGGGGAAACGGTCGGCGAGGGCAGCCGGGCTGCGGCCCTGCGTCACGCGGCCATCCGAGACCAGGAGCACGCCCCGCAGGTTGCGTCCCGCGAAGTCCTGCTCGATCCGCCCCAGCGCGGCTGCGATGTCGGTGCGCGGGCCGTCGAAGGCGAGGCTGTCCCGGTCCACCGGGGCGGCCTCGGCGGCGAAGCCATAGAACCGAAGCGCCCGGTCGGCGGGGAGAGCCGCGAGCGCCGTGCGGGCCCGTTCACCGGGTGGTCCGGCGCCGAGCGTCAGACTCTCGGACTCGTCCACGAGGACCGCCAGCAGGGGATCGTCTCCTGCCGTGGAGAACGCGCGCCATACCGGGCCGAAGAGCAGGAGGAGGACGAGGAACAGTGCCGCGAACCGGAGCGCGGCCAGCCCGCCGCGCCGCCAGCCGGAGACGAGGGGCGTCGTGCGGCCGTACGTCCACCACGCGAGGGCCGCCGCGCCGAGGGCACAGAGCGCGAGGAGCCAGGAGGGGTACGCGAGGGCGAGGTCCACAGTCAGCCGCGGGGGCGGCGGGGGCCAGGGGAAGGGCAGGCGAGAGGAACGGTCCGGCGGGTCCGTTGGTGCCGCGCGTTCGTCCGGCTCACGACGGCAGGCGGTCGGCCGAGAACGCGCCGGGGAGCAGGGCCGCGGGCGTGGTGCGCAGCGGATCGCCCTCGCCGTTCCAGATCACGATCTCGGCCTCGGCCGCGTGCTCCGCCAGCAGCTGGCGGCAGCCGCCGCAGGGCGTGGCCCCCGGTGCGAGCGGGCAGGCGAGCCAGATCCGGCGGATCGTGGTCGCGCCGCCGGCGAGGGCTGTCGCGAGGGCGACGCGCTCCGCGCAGAGGCCGCGGGTCCAGTCCGGCGCGTGCTCCACGTTGGCGCCGGCCACCCAGCCCGCGTCCGTTTCGAGCACGCAGCCCACGGGGAAGTGCGAGACGGGGATGTGCGCGTGCGCCGCGGCGGCGTGCGCAGCCGCCAGCGGGTCAGCGGGCGCGTCGATGAACGGGGCTAGCTCAGCGCTGACAGCGTGAAGGCTCGCGCCGTCCACCGTCGCGACTTCGGCGTCGGCGGGGTGCCACGTGCGCCGCGAGTCCTCGGCCAGAAGGGCGACCTCGGCGGGCGCGAGCGGCCGGCTGGCGGCGACTGCCACGATGTCGGAGCGGTCCGCGACGCGGGCCCTCGCCCAGGCGGCCTGGAGCGCGGGGATCGTGAGCGGGTACGAGGCACTCTCTATCCGCGCGCCCGCCACGACGGTCCCGTCGGAGAGCAGGAGCGCCACGCCAGCGGGCGTGCGCGAGAATGGGACGGAGGCGCGCTGGGCGGCGCGGCGGGCGTGCTGGCGAAGGGCGTCCAGAATCGGCATCCCCGGAAGGTACCGACGCCGGAGGGGGTGCTAGCTTGGAGACCCCTCCGGCCGGGATGGCGAAATCGGTAAACGCAGCAGACTTAAAATCTGCCGGAGCCTCCGCTCCTTACGGGTTCGAGCCCCGTTCCCGGCACACGATCGGCGCCAGAAGCGGGACTACGCTGCGGGCAACGCGATGTGGAACGCGGTCCCCACCTCGCGCTCGCTCTGCACGCGGATCGTCCCGCCCATCAGCTCCACCAGCCGGCGGACTATGGCGAGCCCGAGCCCGGTCCCAGGCTGTTTCCGGCCGTGACCGCTCGATTCCCGGTGGAACGGCTCGAAAGCCCGTTCCAGGAACTCCGCGCTCATCCCGGTTCCGGTGTCTTCGACCGACAGCAGGACGCGCTCGCCAGACGGGCGGACGCGGAGACGGACCACGCCGTCGTCCGTGAACTTGACCGCGTTGGACACCAGGTTTCCGAGCACCCGCTGGAGCGCTCCGGCGTTCGCCATCGCCGTGACCGGCACGGCAGGCGGATCGTAGAGGAGCCGGACCCCTTTGTCCTGCGCCCACGATTGGAAGAGAGACGCGACGGAGCGGGCCGGTTCGCGTACATCGAGCGCGTGGACCTCCAACTGGGTTTCCTCGGAGCTGAACCCGGCTTCCAGCCGCGCGTGGTCCAGAACGGAGTTGAGAACGGTCAGCAGTTGATCGGCAGCGCCCTGAACATGGGCGACGAGGTCGTGCTCGGGCGTGCCTTCTAACTCTCCCGCGAGCACGTCTGCGAACCCGATCACCGCCGTGAGCGGGGTCCGGATCTCGTGGCTGAGCGTCTGGAGCACGTTCGTCTTGAGCCGCGCAAGAGCTTCAGCCTCGCGCCGCGCCTCTTCCGCTTGGGCCCGGGCTTCGTCGAGAGCCGCGGCGTAGCGCTTCTCATCCGTGATGTCGAACGTCGCGCCGACGATCCGCTCTGGAGCGCCAGAGCGCCCTGGGTAGACGCGCCCGCTGGCACGGAACCAACGGATCTCCCCCGCGATCCGCGCCCGGTACTCGACGGTGACATCGGCGCCGTGAGCGCCGTTGCTGACGGCGGTCATGCCGTCGCGGAACGTCGTGCGGACGGTCTCGCGGTCGTCGTCGTGGATGATGTCGAGCATCACGTCCGAGCGGTTCTCCGACCGTTCCAGCCCGTGGAGCTGGCGCATCCGGGGGGAGAGCTCCAGCACTCGGCTCTGGAGGTTGACCGCCCAGGCGCCCATGTGGGCGGAGTCCAGGGCGAGGCGGAGGGTGTCCGCGCTCTCCTGCAGCGCGCGGGACTTCTGGCGCGCGTCGGTGACGTCTTCGACGACGTAGGAGCAGAGCGGCCGCCCCGTATCGGAGCGGCCCACGACGGCGACCGTGGCCGAGAGCGTGCGAGCGCCGGCAGGGGCCGGGTGTTCGTAGTCGAAGACCGCCGGCTGGCCCGTCTCGATGGCGCGTTCGTACGCCGCGAGCCACCGGCCGATGCTCGTCGCGTCCGCGCCGAGCTCCGTCGCCAGCCGCCCGCGCATGGCCTCCGGCGTGGTGCCGTAGAAGGTGGCGGTCGCGGCGTTGTCGATGTGGTGGAGGATGTCGTGGTCCAGCACCTCGGCCACGCCCATCATGAGCGGCACGGTATCGAAGAACGCACGGACCATGGCCGACTGGCGGCCCGCGAGTGCGACCGCTTCCGCGTGGCTGCGATCCGACCGGCTGCGCGCGAGCTCGCTCGTGGCGGCCTCGGAAAGGTCTTCCAGGAGGAGCCGGTCGTCCTCGGTCCACTCGCGGGCCTCGTGCGAGGCGGCGCAGAGTGCCCCGATCACCTCACCGTCCGGCGATCGGAAGGGTACGCCGAGGTAGGTACGGAGCCCGAAATCGCGCACGGCGCGATTGGAGAGGTGCTCCGGGTGCTGCGCCACGTCGTCGATGCGGACGGGGCGGCCCGTCCGGACGACGTGTTGGCAGTACGAGTGCGAGAGCGGCGATTCCCCACGACGCGCCCACGCCGGTGGCAGGCCGACCTGACTCACGAACCGCTGGCGCTCGGGATCGACGAGCGTGAGGAGGGAGGTGCGCGCTCCGAGCGCACGCGCCGCCAGCCGCGTGACCCGGTCGAGGGCGGGGACCGTTCCAGGATGAGCGACCCGGAGGGCAGGGATGTCGTGGAGCGGTGGAAGCGGGGGAATGGCTCCGGAGTCCGAGCGGCCGGCGTCGCCGTCTGCAGGTCCGTGCGCGGCCTGCAACGTGGTGGGGGGCACGGTAGAGAGAGGGTGGTTCGCCGGACTATCGGCGGGTCCGCTATCGCTCCGGCTCGATCTTCTCTAGCTCCGGCTTCCGTCCCGGCACCGTGTCACAACCCGGCCCCGTTTGCAACGGGTCACATCGCCATGGGCCTGACTGGAGGAGTCAGATGAGACGGAGGAACCGGTCCACGTGCTCCACGATCTCCGACTGGCGCTGCTCGTCCAGATAGAGCGTCTCCTCGTCGAACGCGAGTGCGAACGTGCCCCGATCCGACGTGAGGCGGCGGAGCGTGAAAGCATCGCCCTCCAGCACGAGCACGTCCCGGTCGTCACGGAAGTCCCGGCGGGCGACGTAGCGCGCGCCGATCTCCAGGTCCGTCAGTCTCATCCGACGACCTGCGCCACCTCCGGCTCGGCGCCCAGCCCGTCGCCGCTGGCGCTATCCGCCAGCGAGAGCTCGAACCAGAACCGACTGCCGCGGCCCTTCGTGCTCTCCACGTGCGGCTCGGTGCCGTGCGCTTCCAGGATCTGGCGCGTGATCGCGAGGCCGAGGCCCGTGCCGCCCATCTTGCGAGAGCGCGCGGTGTCCACGCGGTAGAAGCGCTCAAAGATGCGGTCCAGGTGCTCCTGCCCGATCCCGCGCCCGGTGTCCACCACCTCGACCCGTGCCTTGTCCATGTGCCGGCGCATCCGGCAGCGGACGGAGCCTTCGTCGGTGTACGCGATGGCGTTGTCGATGAGGTTGGTCAGCACCTGGCGGATGCGGTTGCGGTCGGCGTAGACCTCAAGGGGGGCGTTCTCGAAGCTGAGTTCCAAGCCCTTCTCTTCGGCCTTCGGCTCCAGCATCTCGCCGATCTCTGCGATCAGCTCCTGGAGGTCGAAGGGCTCGGGCCGCACCATGTCCTCGCGGTACTCCAGCTTCGCGATCTCGATGAGGTCCGAGAAGAGGTTGTTGAGCCGCGTGAGGTTCGCGAGGCCCTTCTGGGCGTACCGCTTCCGCTGTTCCGCCGGGAGGTTGTCGCTCGCGAGGGCTTCGAGATACCCGAAGACGGCGAAGATCGGGTTCTTGACCTCGTGGGAGACGTTTCCGATGAACTCGCTCTGGACGCGCTGGACCCGGCGCAGCTCTTCGATGTCGCTGCGGAAATGGGAGGCCATGCGGTTCAGGCTGCGGGTGAGGGCGGAGAATTCCTTCGTGCGGGTGCGGACGTGGATCGAGTGGTCGAGGTCGCCCTCTGCGATCTTCTCCGCGCTCCGCGTGATGGTCCGCAGCGGGCCCACGACCTGCCGGCTGGCGATCCACGCGCCAATCAACGCGAGCAGCAGCGCCAAGGCCATGCCGACCGCCAGCACGGCCTGCACCTTCTGAACGGCCCGGTAGAGGGGCGGCTCCGGCTCGGCCAGCCGGATCAGCATGTCCGTCTCTGGCCGGAATACCGCCACGAAGAGACGGGTGTCGCCATCCACCTCGCGCTCGTCGTAGCCGAAGCCGTCCGCCAGCGCCTGGACCACTTCGTCTTGCTCGAAGAACGACCCCGCCTCCGGCGTGTTGCCGAACGACCCGATCACCTCATCCCGCGTGGCGATGTGGACGCCGAGCTCGGTTACCCTGGCGATCTGCTCGCCCGCCAGCACCATGCGTTCAGCGTCGGGTTGCGCTTCCAGCTGGAGCGCGAACCTCTCGGCCTGCTGGCGGAGCGTCTCACGGGCGGCCTCATAGATCTGCCCGCGGAGGACGAGGAACGAGTACAGCCCAATGCCCACGACAGCCCCCCCCACGAAGAGGGCGAACGTGAGCATCATCCACGACTGCACGGAGGCGCGTCGTGGAAGGAAGGGGATCCGAGGCCGAGCCATGGGCGGGGCGGCCCGGGACCCGTCAGCGACGGGCGCCGGACCACGCAGTCGCTACGCCTCCGAGGAGTCGGCGGCCTCCACGAAGCGGTAGCCCACGCCACGCACCGTCTGGATGTGCTTGGCGAAGTCGCCGAGCTTCTCGCGGAGGTTCTTGATGTGGGCGTCCACCGTCCGCTCCGTCACCATCATGGCGTCCTTCCAGATGGTCTCCAGGAGCTGCTGGCGGGTGAACGCCTTGCGGGGGTGGCGGACGAGGTAGCGGAGGAGCTCGAACTCCGTCAGGGTGAGGCCGAGGTCGTCGCCGTGGAGCGTCGCGCGGTACTCGTCCTCGTAAATCGTGAGGCCGGAGACAGAGAGCGTCTTGCTCTCCTCCGTGCCCGTCCGGCGGAGGACGGCGCGGATGTTCGCGAGCACCACCTGGGGGCTCACGGGCTTCGTGAGGTAGGTGTCGCCGCCAGCCGCGAGGCCTTCGAGCATGTCGCTCTCCTCCGTCTTGGCCGTGAGGAAGAGGATCGGGATGGTCTCCGTCTCCACGCGGCCGCGGATGCGCTTGGCGATCTCGAAGCCGCTCATGCCCGGGAGCATGACGTCGAGCACGATCGCGTCTACGTCCGGCGACGCCTTCTGGAGCGCCTCGTCGGCGTCGTGGGCCGTGAGGACGTTGTAGCCCTCCTCGCGGAGGAAGTGGGAGATGATCTCAGCGACATCCTCCTCGTCGTCCACAACGAGGATGGTGATCTCAGACGGGGTGGCGGTAGCCATAGCGGGAAGGGCTAGTCGAAGGGTGATAGAACCTACGACGCATGGAGTGCGGAGCGGTTCGGACTTCTTCACAATTGACGTGAGGTCCGCTTAGTTCCCGCATCACAGCCGGTTCCGTGCGGGTCACGCCTGGAGGTGGTCACGAGACGCGTGGAACGCGAGGGCTCAACGCGCACGTCATCTCGTACGGCATCGTCCCGGCCGCCTCGGCCTGGTCCTGGATATCGGGGCCTCCCGAGCCGAAGAGCACGGCTTCATCGCCGAGTGAGACAGTCGCGGCAGCGCCCTCGGGCGGGCCGAGATCTACCATCAGCATGTCCATGCACACGCGCCCTGCGATTGGGAACAGGCGCCCGTGGAGGCCGGCGTGCCCGCGATTGGTCAGCGTGCGCGGGAGCCCATCGGCGTAGCCCAACGGCAGCGTCGCGATCCGGCGGGACCCGGGGGCCGTCCAGAGGCGTCCGTAGCTGACGGATTCGCCGGCCTGTACGGTTTGCAGGTGCACCACGCGCGTCGTGAGCCGCATGGCCGGGCGGAGGTCCGCGGCTTGGAGGGCCGGGCGGAGCTCCCGCGAGGATGCGAGCCCGTAGAGGACGCCGCCGCATCGGACCAGCGTGCCCGGCCGCGCGGCGTCGGCAGGGCAGCGGAGGAGGAACGGGCCGTTGGAGGCGTGGACGAGAGGCGGGCGCAGGGAACCGAGCCGGTCTACGAGTGCCCGGAAGTCCTCGTGCTGCTGGCGGGCGTAGCCGAGGTCCCCATCGGCGGTCGCGAAGTGCGTCCAGACGGCGTCCACCTCCACGCCGGGAGCGTCGGTGAGGAGGCGGACGGTGTCCGTGAGGTCGTCCGGGCGGAGGCCGAGCCGGTGCATCCCGGTGTCCACCTGGACGTGCGCGCGGAGCGGGCCGGTCGTCTCGGCGAACGCTGCGACGGTCTCCGCCACCTCGCGCGAGCTGACCGTCACCGCCAGCGCGTGGCGGGCGTAGGCGGGCAGCGCGTCTGGGAGCGGGGCGGCGAAGACGAGGATCGGGGCGTCGATCCCTGCCTCGCGCAGCTCGATCCCTTCGGGGACGGTCGCGACGGCGAACCGCCCGATGCCTTCCTCTTGGAGTGCGCGTGTGACCGCTACCGCGCCGTGCCCGTAGGCGTTCGCCTTGACCACGCCCAGAACGTCCGCGGGGCCCGCCAGCGCGAGGAGCGTGCGAGCGTTGTGGCGGATCGCGCCGAGGTCGATCTCGGCACGGGTGGGGGAGGCGAGGTCGGTCATCGGACGCCGTGGAAGAACCGGTCCCAACGGAGCGCGCCCGTCTGCGGGTCCCGCGAGAAATAGACCAGCACGGCGCGGCCGATGAGGTGGCTGGCGGGGACGAAGCCCCAGGTCCGGCTGTCCGCGGAGTCGTCGCGGTGGTCGCCCAGGACGAAGTAGTAGTCCTGCTGAAACGTGTAGGTATCTGCAGGCCGGCCATCGACCTCGAACCCGCCTGCGACGCGGGTGACCTCGGCGGGCTCGTGGCGGAAGAGCGTCTCGCGGTACTCCCGCCACGTCGTCGCGTCGAGTGGGATGGTCCAGCCCCGGAAGGGGACGCGGAGCGGGCCCCAGTCGTCCAGGCTGTAGTCCAGGCCGGGGGGGAAGCCCGCGTTCCCATCGCCCGGCTGGCGGACGAGCGGGACGACGCGTTCGACCGCCGCGAGAGCGCGGAAGCGCTCCGCCACTTCGGTGGTGCCCTCCGCCAGCCGCTCGTGCTCGGAGATGCGGTCCATCCGGCCGGAGAAGCCGATGGCCGCCAGCGTGTCCGGCGGGAGGGAGGCGCCGTCGCGAAGGGTCACGATCCAGAACTGGCGGCCCGTCGCGGGGTAGGCCAGCGTTTCTGCTTCGACGATCACCCGCTTCGACTCGATCTGGACCCGCTCTCCCGGGAGGCCGATAAGCCGCTTGACGTACGGGGTCTTCTCAGAGACTGGCCCCGCCTCGGGGGGGTAGTGAAACACGACGACCTCCCCGCGCTCCGGGTCCCCGAGTCCCGGCAGGCGCGCGCCGGGGAACACGGGGTTCTGCAGGACCCGGCGGCTGAACGGGAGCCGCGTCGCCTCCGGGACCCTCGCGCCGTAGCCCAGCTTGCTCACGAACACGAAGTCGCCCGGTTGAAGCGTCTGCTCCATGCTCGCCGACGGGATGCGGTAGGCGTCGAACACGCACGCCCGGAGGAGCACGGCGGCGAGGTACGCCCCGAGCACGATCCGCAGCGTACCCCACGCGCGGCCGCTCCGCCGGGGAGGCCGCGGGCTGGCGGGAGGGGCCGCCGGCGCTGGCCGGGTCTCGCGCGCCCGCGGGGGGGGGAAGACGCGGGCGTGCGGGATGACCGGCGGCGGGAGGGGACGCGGCACCTACGGGATCGGGCGGAAGAACCGGCCGAGCCGGGGGATCGGCGGGACCCATCCGTCGAACGAGAGGAACGTGAACACCGCCTTGCCTACGAGGTGGGACTCCGGCACGAGGCCCCACCAGCGGCTATCCACGGAGTTGTCGCGGTTGTCGCCCATCACGAAGAAGTAGTCCTGCGTAAAGGTGTACGTATCGCGCTCGACCCCGTTGAAGCGGTAGGCGCCACCCGCCAGCGCCTCGACGGTCACGTCCTCGTATTGCTCGATGACCTCGCGGTAGACGGCCATCGTCTCCTCGTTCACGGCGATGGTCATGCCCTCGCCGGGGATGAGCAGTGGCCCGTACTGGTGGGGGTTCCAGTCCAGCGCCGGGGCGTAGATGAGGTCCAGCGCGCGCGGGTCTGCAAGCTGCGGCGTGGTCCCGAAGGCGAGGGAGTCCGGGAGCACCCACGGCTCCACCCGCGCGATGCCGGGTCGGGCTTCCAGCGCGCGGGCGCCACCCGGGGTGCCATCGAAGGTGAAGGCGCGCGTGCCGTCGGGGATCATGCTCTCGCCCTGGAACAGGAGGCCGAGCTCTTCGAGCTGGCGGGCCGTCGGGCGCTCGCGCGTCTCGGAGAAGGCGACCCAGCGCTGCTTGAGCGTTTCGCCGAGCGGGACCTCCACGCGGTTGAGGATGAGCGTCTTGTCCACGAGCGCCAGCGTGTCGCCCGGGACCGCCACGATCCGCTTGATGTAGGGCGCGCGCCGCTCGATGGGCACATCCGCGGAGATCGGGCCGCGCTCCACGTCCTGCCGCGCCGGGTAGTTGAAGACCACCACGTCGCCTCGGTCTGGCTCGGAGAAGCCGGGCAGCCGCGTCTGCGGGAGCTCAACGCCCGGCAGGTACATCCGCGTGAACGGTACGCCGATCGTGTTCGGCGTCCTCGCGCCGTAGTGCAGCTTGCTGACGATGAGGAAGTCCCCGACGAGCAGGGTGTCTTCCATCGACTCCGAGGGGATCCGGTACGGCTCGAAGATGAACGCCCGGAGCACGAGGATCACGAGGATGGCCTTGATCCAGAAGCGGACGTTCTCCTGGAACGTCGGCTTGACCTTCTCCTTCTTCTTGCGTCTCTTGCCTCTCTCCCCTTCCCTTCCTCCCCTTCTCTCCCTTCCTTCCTTGCCCTTCCTTCCCCTCCCCCCACC
>DUBD01000088.1:0-1461 GCA_012960515.1 Bacteroidota bacterium
TCGACTGGCGCGCATTTTCGCGCAATGATCGAAGACTGGACGCTGCACCAGGCTCAGGTCCGCGTGGTGCACCCCCGCGTGTTCGCGCAGGCCTACCGCACGTGGAGCAACTCCGGCGACACCTACGCGCTGCAGAACTACGCCATCTACACGGCCACGCTCGGGCAGGACTCCACTACGGCGGCGCAGTCGGCCGCGTTCATCGACAAGAGCTCGCGGACGAACGCGGAGATCCAGGGCAACGCGGAGGTCGCGGGCTTCAAGCTTATCGCGGGCGCCAACTACGAGTTGGAGACGGCCGTGAGCGAGGGCACCTACCTCTCGGACACGACCGGCGTCGGCATCGACTTCGAGCAGTACGGGCTGAGCGCGCAGGTGGAGCGCGCCCTCGTGCCGGGCCTCCTCCGGTTCGTGGCCGCCGGCCGCTACGACTGGCAGACGAACTACGGCGAGCGGTTCTCGCCCAAGCTCGGCTTGGTGCTCACGCCCAGCGCGGGCAACAGCTTCCGCCTGACCTACGGCGAGGCGTTCGTGGCACCGACCGTGCTCCAGCAGGAGATCTTTATCCCGTCCGGCGCCGTCGGCTCCACGCCCATCGTGATCCGGGGCAACGCGCAGGGCTTCACCACGCTGGACGGCGACGGCAACACGGTCATGGTGGACGCGCTGAGCCCCGAGGCGGTCCGCACGCTGGAAGCCGGCTTCCGCGGCCTCCCGACGGAGAACCTCTTCGTGGACGTCAACGCCTACGTCTCCCGCTCGGACAACTTCATCTCGCCGCTCGTGACCGTGCCCGGCGTGGTCACCGCCATCGGGGACCGCACCCTGGACACGCCCGAGATCGTGCTGACGTACCAGAACTTCGGCGAGGTGACGAGCTACGGCGCGGACCTCTCGGCGACGTACGTCCTCAACGAGACGATGTCGGTTACGGCGTCCTACTCCACCTTCGCGGCGGACCTGGACGAGGAGAGCTTCGACCTCAACGGCGACGGCGAGGTCTCCCCCAACGAGATCTCCCTCAACACGCCGGGCCACAAGGGCTCGCTCACGTTCACCGGCCGCGACCTCGGCGTGGACGGCCTCTCGCTCGTGGCGACCGTCCGCGGCGTCTCCGAGTCCTCCTTCGTCTCCGGCCGCCACTTCGCGAGCACGGAGCAGGAGGGCCAGCGTGTGATCCTCGAGACCGCCGGCGGCGCCGTCCCCTTCAACTACAACTACGGCCCGCTGGGCGGCTTCGTGACGGCGGACCTCGGGCTGGGCTACGCGCTCACCGACGAGCTGGCGCTCGGCCTCTCCGTGACCAACGTGTTCGGCGTGGAGCAGCGCGAGTTCGTCGCCGCGGCCCCGACGCCGCGCTTCGCGACGCTGTCCCTCCGCGCGAACCTCCCCGCCTTCGGCAACTGAGCCCGGCCGCTCTCCAGACCTCCCGCGCTGGCGGACCGCCTCCGCCAGCGCGGC
>DUBD01000088.1:1471-5071 GCA_012960515.1 Bacteroidota bacterium
GGGTCCGCCATGCTCGTCAATTGCCTCCATTGGTATCGATGCTGCGCCAGCGCGGCGCTGACTCCAACACGCAGACCCCATGACACTCGAAGGAAAAGTCGCCGTCGTCACCGGCGGTGCCCAGGGCATCGGCCGCGCCACGTGCGAGCGGTTCGTCCGCGAGGGCGCGTCCGTCGTCGTCGCAGACGTGGCCGAAGACGCCGGCCGCGAGCTGGCGGCGGCCCTCGGCGAGCGCGCCGTGTTCGTCCAGACCGACGTGACGGACGCCGGCAGCGCCGCCGCGGCCATGCAGACGGCCGCCGACACGTTCGGCGGGCTCGACGTGCTCGTCAACAACGCCGGCATCACGCGAGACGCGACGCTCAAGAAGATGACCTGCGACCAGTTCGACGCCGTGATCGACGTGAACCTCAAGGGCGTCTACCTCTGCACGCAGGCGGCCGTGCCGCACCTGGAAGCGCGCGGCGGCGGCGCCATCCTCAACGCCGCGAGCGTGGTGGCGCACAACGGCAACTTCGGCCAGACCAACTACGTGGCCACGAAGGCCGGCGTGATCGGGATGTCGAAGACGTGGGCGCGCGAGCTCGGCCGCAAGGGCATCCGCGTGAACGCCGTCGCCCCGGGCTTCATCGCGACGGAGATGGTCAAGACGGTGCCCGAGAAGGTGCTCGGCCCGCTCCGCGACAAGACGCCGCTCGGTCGCCTCGGCGACCCCGAGGACATCGCGGCGGCCTACGCCTTCCTTGCCTCCGACGACGCGGCCTTCATCACAGGCACCTGCCTCAACGTGGACGGCGGCCTCGTGCTCTAGCGCCGCCCGCTCGCCCCGCTGGCGGACGCGCTCCGCCAGTCGCTGACGACGACTTCTGCCCCCCGATCTCCGCCCCCCGCATGCGCCGCGCCCAGATCCTCGGCACCGGCCTCTACGCGCCCGAGCGCGTGGTCCCCAACGCCTACTTCGACGAGCTCTACGGCGAGGACGTCTCGTCCTTCCTCGTCGAGCGCCGCAACATCCGCGAGCGCCGCTACGCCGACGACGACCAGGCCACGAGCGACCTCGTGGTGGAAGCCGCCCGCGAGGCGCTCCGCCAGTCGGGCACCGCGCCGGAAGCCCTCGACCTCATCGTCGTCGCGACGGACACGCCGGACTACCTCTCCCCCTCCACGGCCGCCATCGTGCAGCACAAACTGGGAGCGACCGGCGCCGGCACGTTCGACCTCAACACGGCCTGCGCCGGCTTCGTGACCGCGCTCGACGTGGCCAACAAGTACGTCGCCGCCGACGACCCGGAGCGGCCGCAGTACCGGCGCGTGCTCGTGGCCGGGGCCTACCTCATGAGCCGGTTCATCGACTACCGGCAGAAGAACACCGCCTCCCTCTTCGCCGACGGCGCCGGGGCGGTCGTCCTCGGCCCCACGGACGAGGGCGGCGTGCTCGCCAGCGACCTCGAGACGCGCGGCGAGTTCGCCGAGTACATGGGGATCTACGTCGGCGGCGCGGCGGCCCCCGCCAACGCGGAGCGCGTCGAGGCGCAGGAGCACCTCCTCCAGTTCCGCCAGAAGTTCCCCCGCGAGTTCAACCGCGAGGCGTGGAGCGCCGTCGGCCGCCGGCTGGCGGAGCGCGTCGGCGTGAGCGTCGACGACGTGGACCACTGGGTCTTCACCCAGATCAACGTCGAGAGCATCGGCGAGGCGATGGAGGCGCTCGGGCAGCCGATGGACAAGGCCGTCCTCGTGATGGACCGGTTCGGCTACACCGGCAGCGCCTGCGTCCCGATGGCCCTCGCTGACGCCGACCAGAAGGGCCGCTTCCGACCGGGCGACCTCGTCTTCCTCATCGCCTCCGGGGGCGGAGCGGCCATCGCCGGCCTCGCCCTCCGCTGGGGCACCTCCGACTAACACCCGCCCCGCTGGCGGACGCCCCCGCCAGCGGCCAGCCAAACCGCCCCCACCCTGTCATCCTGAGCGAGCGTAACGAGCCGAAGGATCTCTAGCGCGCACGGCCTCTGGGCAACGCTCCCGCTGCCAGCCTGAGACCTCATCGCCCCAGAGATCCTTCGACTTCGGGCTGCGCCCTCCGCTCAGGATGACACTCTCCCCCCTCCCCGCACCCGCCGCCAGCGGCACGCGACCATGACCGATGTCGCCATCTCCTGGGCCTTCTTCGTGGGCTACCTCGCCCTCGTCGGGGCGGCCGCGTTCGTCGGCATCCGGCGCATGCAGGGGTTCACGTCGTTCTCCGTCGGCGACCGGCAGACGAGCCCGGTGTGGGTCGGCCTCGCCCTCGCGGCCAACCTCACGAGCGCGGCCACGTTCGTCATCAACCCCGGGCTGATCTACCTCTACGGGATCTCCGGCCTGCTCGGCTACGCCGTCGCCACGCCGCTCGGCATCCTGCTCGGGCTGACCGTTCTGACGAAGGCGTTCCGCCGCGTGGGCGACAAGACGGCCGCGCTCACGGTCCCCAACTGGATCGCGGACCGCTACGACAGCCGCGGCCTCCGGTTCTTCTTCGCCGGCCTGTCGCTGCTCCAGGTCACGTTCCTCGTGCTGATCGTGGTCGGGCTGACGCAGGTGCTCTCGAACGTGCTCCAGCTCCCGCTGGGCGTCGCGATCGCGATGACGCTCGTGATCCCGCTCGTCTACGTGATGCTGGGCGGCGCGAGCGCGCACACGCTGACGAACTCCGTCCAGGCCGTCATCATGATCGCCGTGGCGCTGATGCTCGTCGGCTCCGGGTTCGGGCTCCTGTTCGAGGGGCCGGGGCTGCTCGCGCGGCTCGCCGAGATCGACCCGCTGCTGGCGGAGCCGGTCAACCCGGAGAGCCTGCTGTTCCGGAGCCCGTTCGAGGTCTTCGTCGCCAACTTCTTCGTCGGGATCGCCGTCATCGTGCAGCCGCACGTGATGTCGAAGGCGCTCTACCTCCGCGACGAGCGCGACGTGAACGTGTACCTCGGCGTCGGCTTCGTGGCCCTCGTGCTGTTCTTCGCCGTGCTGGCGGTCGGCCTGTTCGCCCGCGTGACGCTGACGGGCGACCTCCTCCCGCCGGACCAGGTCGTAGCGACGTACCTCGTGGAGCAGTTCGGCCCCGTCGCCCGGTCCATCGTGACCGTCGGCCTCGTGGCCGCGGGCTTCTCGACGCTCGAAGGGCTGCTCGTCGCGCTCTCGACCATCTTCGCGAACGACCTCTACAAGCCGCTCGCCCGGACGACCGGCACCGACCCCGAGGCCGCCGACCGGCGCGCGATCACGCTCTCGAAGGGGTTCCTCGTGGTCCTCGCGCCCGTCGTCGCGTTCCTGTCGTGGGGGCAGATCGTGGACCCGAACCTGTCGGTCGCGATCCTCGCGCAGAACGGCGTCTACGGGCTCTTCGCGGCCACCTTCGTGCCCATCCTGTTCGGCGTGTTCGTCCCGCGCGTGACGACGTGGGGCGTGACGGCCGCCGCGCTCGCCGCGCTGGCGGTGCACTTCGGGATGTACTACGGCGAGGTGGGGCCGTACTGGAACAACCCCGCCGTGCCGGCCACCTTCGCGCTGCTGACGAGCGCCGCCGTCGCCGGGCTCTCCCTCCTCGTCGCGAAGCGCCCGCCGGAATCGGCC
>DUBD01000089.1:0-250 GCA_012960515.1 Bacteroidota bacterium
CGCGCCGAGGGAGCCGGCGGAGGTGTCCACCACGCGCTCGCCCCACGAGGAGAAGAGGGCCTCGTAGAAGGGGTCGTAGTCGCCGGAGGAATCGCGCGAGACGATGAGCTTGTTGAGGTCGAGCGCCGTGGTGAGGCGGTTGAACTCGTCGAACTCGAACTCCAGGCCCGTGCCGAACCGGAGGTTCGTCGGGATGGCGTTGGGCACGCCGTTGTCCAGGTACTTGATGGAGGGGCCCATGTTGGCCAGG
>DUBD01000089.1:260-1804 GCA_012960515.1 Bacteroidota bacterium
TGGCCTCCCTCGTGGCCGCAGTCGTGAGGGAGAGGCCCCAAGTACCAGCCGCCCGCGTCGAACTGCGGGGCGTCGTAGATCATCCCGAGGTCGAAGCCGATGCTCTGGCCCGGCTGGCTGCCGTCCAGGATGTCTCCGCCCACGAGGCTGGAGAAGATGTAGCGCGCGCCGGCCCCGAGCGAGACGCCGCCGCCGACCTCCACGCCGTAGCTCAGGCCCGCCGCCAGCTCGTAGCTCTTGAACTCACCGAGCGGGTTGCCCTGCTCGTCGGTCCAGTCCTGCTGGCCGAGGTTGAAGTAGGTGAAGTGCCCGCCGAGGGTGCCGGCCTTCCCCATGGAGTGCTTCCCCGAGATGTAGTTGTATGAGAGGTCCGCGCCGAGGGCGGGGAGCCAGGGCGCGTGCGTGAGGGAGACCTCGGTGCCCTCCTGGCCCGCCAGCCCGGCGGGGTTCCAGAAGGGGGCGTAGGCGTTGTCCGCGACGGCCACGCCGGTCATGCCCATGCCGGCGGAGCGGCTGTCCGGCTCGATCTGGAGGAAGGGGACGGCCGTCGTGATGACGACGTTGCCGTCGTCCTGAGCGTTCGCGACCGGCGAGAGGGACACCGCCGCGGCGATTGTGGCGAAAAGGAGGCGATTCATCAAGTGGCCCAAGGGGGCGGATGTGCAATCGGTGGGAGCGCGCCGAAGCGCAAAACTAGGGTGGAATGCGAGGCGGTCAGCGGATCACGGCGAGCTTGTCCCGCCGCTCCGCCACGCGGCGGGTCCCGTCCTGCCCGTCCACCTCCACGCGGAGGCGGTAGAGGTAGATGCCGCTCGCGAGGCGGTCGGCGTCATCGTCCAGGCCGTCCCAGTCCATGCGGACGTGCCCGCTGGTGAGCGGGCCCTCCATCTCCAGCGTTCGCACCGGGCGGCCGGAAAGGGAGTAGATGCGGAGCTGGACGCGGCCCATGGTGCCGGGCGGCTGGTTGTGCTCGAAGAAAAAGGCGCTGGGCCCAGAGGTCGGGTTGGGATAGGGGTAGGCGTTCCTCACCTCGAGGTCGGACCCCTCGGCCACGACGAACTCCAGCACCTCGGTGGAGGCGTTGTTCGCGCCGTCCCACGCCGTGAGGGTGACGGAGTGGCGGCCGGGCGCGAGGTCCGCCAGCGGGAAGCGGACGGTGCCGGAGGTGTACGTGTCCAGGTCGCCCTCGTAGGAGCGGCCCACGTCTACGGCCTGCGAGGGGTCGCCGTCCAGGGTGAGCAGCAGCTCGTGCCCCACACCCGCGCCGACGGTGTTGATGCCGCTCGGGTCCTGCAACCGCGCGATCAGGACGGGGTCGGGCCGGGTCAGACCGCCCGAGACGAACGTCGTGTCGTCCAGGAAGAGGCGGATACTGGGGCCTTCCAGGTCGTTGGGGCGGGCGCCGGCGTCTTGCGCCACGGTGGCGCTGGCGGTCTGCCCGAGGCCGTCGGTGAGGCCGTCCCCGGCGTCGCCGAGGGCGTACGTCGTGATGCGCGCGGGGCGCCCGGAGTACGAGACGTCCTGCGGGACGAGGAACGAGGCGT
>DUBD01000089.1:1814-3490 GCA_012960515.1 Bacteroidota bacterium
GCCGGATTTTCTCGACCGAGGCGTCGAAGGTGCCGCCGCGTACACTCGCGCGCCCGGAGTAGATGGGGTCCGTCTGGATGGTGTAGACGCCGGGCGTGTGGACGCGGACGGGAAGCTGCACCTCGCGGGCGGCGTCGAAGACGTTGAGGGCGATCTCGCCCTGGAAGGCGGGGTCCGGGGTGCCGTCGAAGCGGAGGATCCGGCCCTGGACGCGGGCCTGCTCGAAGGCGCGGAGGCTCGGCGGGGTGTCCGTCGGTACGGCGACGCCGTTGATGTGGGTGATCTCCACCCGCCGCTCCGGTAGACCGATCCGCATCGTCGGGTCGCCGAGGAGGTTGAACTTCCGGTTGTTCAGCTGCGCGCCCACGTCCGTGTTCTTCGCGCCCTCCAAGATGTCCCCGAGGCGCTGTGGGCGCCCCTGCTCGTCTCGGGCTAGCATCTCCCGCGTCAGCGCGATGTTGAGGCCGAGGTTGAGGCTGGTGGGCGAGTAGAACGTGAGCACCACGCGGACCGTCGTGAACATGGCGATGGCCCCTCCGCCCTCGTGGAGGAGCGTCTCCTCCGCGAGGCTCTGGTCGTCCACCATGTCGTACTTGCCGAAGGAGCACGTCGCGGTGACGAAGATGGGGAGGCGGTCCGCGTTGCTGAGCCCGTCGGCCACGTCGGCGGTGAACAACTGCTCGTCCGCGAGCCCTTCGGGGCCGCCGTGGCCCATGTAGTTCCAGATGAGCGTGCCCTCCTCGATGGCGCGGCGCGAGGCTTCGGTCGCGCCCGGCCGTCGCCGGCCCGTCCCACCGGTGACCTCGGGGTAGGAGGGCATGTAGATCTTCTGCACCACGACGCCCGTGCTGTCCGGGACGCGCACCGCGACGGCATCCGCGTTCTGGACGTGGAGGTCCGCGTCGTTGTCGTTGGGGTACTGGTCGTCTGCGAGGAACGTGAACCGCGTCCGCCAGTCGCCGAGCGTCTCGGCGCTCTCGTAGCGGAAGATCTTGTCCACCATGCGCTCGGCGTCTTCGAGCGTGCGTACGGGGAGGCGCCCCACGCCGAGGTCCACGCGCTCGAACGAGACGGTAGAGGCCGTGCCCGTCCAGGCCCATTCGCCCTCGTCGTCATCCAGGAGCGCGAAGTAGTCGTCGGAGGTGTAGCTCTTCTCGCGCCAGAGCATCTCGTCCGTTTGATACGTCGGGACCAGGCTCGGCGGTCCGTTCTCGATGCCGCGGAAGTCGTAGTGGCCGTCGCCGAAGAGGAGGAGGTAGCGGGGCAGGCGGTCCTCGGTGTCCGCGCGGTCGTAGAGGAACTTCATGTAGTCCCGGATGGCGCGCATGTCAGAGACGCCGCCGCCGAACTCGTTGAGCACGGCGTCCACGTCCACCACGAGCGTCTCGAGCCCGTCCGACTGGCGGTGCGCGGCGAGGCGCTCGGCGGCGGGCGCCAGCACCTCGGGGACGATGATGACGAAGTCCGGGTAGGAGGTGATGCCGTGGAGGTTCTGGTTCCGCACGGGCTCTCCGCCGGAGAAGCGCCGCAACGCCGCGCCGGGATCGAAGGCGACGACCTCCCGCTCCCGGTCCGTGGCCTCCACCTGCACGCGGTAGCGCCCGCTCTGCCGTATCGTAGCGTAGGACCGACTCGAGCAGCGAAACGACCTCGCGTGGCACGGAGATCGCTCGTTT
>DUBD01000089.1:3500-5052 GCA_012960515.1 Bacteroidota bacterium
TGGACCGCGTCGGTGTCCGTCGGCGGTCCCGTGAGCAGCCGCCGGGGCCAGGAGGGCGTCGTCACGTCCCACACCTCCGGGGCCGCCGCGAACCCCTCCAGCGCGACCTCGAACCGGCCGCGCTCGCCGCCAGGCGTCGGGAAGTGGACGATGCCGTTCGCCTGCCGCGGCGTCCGCTCGTAGACGGCCTCCGCCCAGTCCAGCCACGCCGTCGCGCTGCTCGGGGCGCCGGGCGCCTGGACCGTCAGCGCGAGGCTGCCTTGCGGCGTGGCCGTGCCCTCCGCGATCCGGGTCGTCGCGAGGGGGCCGGTCGGAGAGCCGAACGAGACCGCGAACGGACGGACCGTCTGCAGCGTCTGCCCCGCGTGGAGGATGGAGATCGTGATGGAGGGGGACGCCGCCGCTGCGACCCGGGCCCGGTAGGCGACGGGCCCCACGAGGTTGGGGGGGAGCGTGTCCAGGACGGTCACCCCGGAGGTGGAGCGCGTGATCTCTTCTCCCAGCCAGTCCAGCCCGGAGCCGCTGTCTTCCCGCTCCAGGTTGACGAGGTCGCGCTCTGCGAGGAGGCGGTTCGTGATCGTGGTCAGCGGCTCGGCATCCGTCCAGTTGGGGAACGTCGCGCCGCCCACACGTCTCGCGTTCGGCGCGTCCACGCGGAGGAAGACGACCGTCTCCGCCGTGAACGGGTTGAGCGTGTGAGACCAGGCGTCATCGTCCGGGTCGGCGGCGTTGCCCTCGTCCCAGGTCCAAGTGCGCGGGCCCTGCGCGTAGAGGATGACGGCGTCGCCCTCATCGAAGGAGCCATCTCCACCGCCGATCACGAGCGAGGGCGTCTCCACGAGGTCCGCGGGCCGCGGGGCGCCTGCGAGGGCCGGAAGTGGGGCGCCGCCGTTGTGGTACGCGGCCACGCGGTTCGGGTCGATGGCGTCGGGGGCGAGGCCGAGCGACTCGATAAGCGCGCGGTCGATGCGGTAGACGCCGGATTCCGGGACGCTGAGCTTGAACCAGGTGCCCTCCGCGAGGGCGCTTCGGGTGACCGCGAGGTGGGACGAGCCGCCGCCCACCCGGAGCGCGGCGCCGCCCGCTGGCGCCGTCCGGTGAACGCGGACGAGCGCGCGCCGGACCCGCCGCACGCGGTCTCCGTCGATGGTCAGCAGCCGCACGCGGAGGCTGCCGACGGTCTCTTTCCTCCGCGTGCCCACGCCGACGACCTCGGCCACGGGCCCGCCGAACGCCTCCGCCAGCCGGCCGGCGCCGTCCAGCCGGATCTCGTCTGCGTCCAGCGCGAGCACCTCGACGTGCGGCGGCACGCGGGCGCCCAGTGGAACGAGCGCCGTCGCCGTGGCCTCTGACCCGACGAGCGACGCCGCCAGCGCGTCGGCACTCGCCAGTGAGGCGGGAGCGGTGAGGGCGCGGTCCCAGGAGGCCGTCACCTCGTACGTCACCGCACCCGGCGACTCGTCCACGATCCGGACGGTCGCCCCGGCCGTGCGGGGGGAGGGCGCCTGCGCGGCTGCGGGGAGTGCAGCGAGCAGGAACGCGAGGGCGGCGG
>DUBD01000090.1 GCA_012960515.1 Bacteroidota bacterium
GGAGCGAAAACGAGCGATTTGACCGTCCCAGCCTACCCTGCCCCCCCTCCGCTCCGCCCAGACGGACCGCCAGCACCGGAAAGCCCTCGCCCCGCTGGCGTTTCGAATCGGAACGGACCGGGCGGGTACTTCCCGCCGAAGCGCCCTCCAGACGAAACAAAACCACCCGCTTCGCCGTGCCCGATCCCCCAGCCCCTCTCCCCCTCTCTATGAGCTCCCGCCCTTCGTTCAAAGACGTTCAACAGGAGGCCAACCGCCTCGCCGACACCGCCAAGGACCGCGCCGCCGACGCCGCCGAAGAAATCAAGGTGGCCTCGAACCAGCTCGTGGACAAAGTCCGCGAGTTGATCGAGGAAGGCAACGTCCGCCGCATCTCCATCCGAAAGGGCGAGAAGACGCTCTTCGAGATCCCCCTGACCGTCGGCGCCGGGTTCGGTGCTGCGGCGATCCTGCTCAACCCGATGCTCGCAGCCGTCGGTGCTGCCGCTGCCCTCGTAGCGGACTTCACGCTCGTCGTGGAGCGCGACGCTGAGGCGACCGCGGAGCTCGAAGCCGAGCGTGCCGCCGCGGAGGCGAAAGACACGTCCGGCGCCGACGCGAGCGACGACACCCCGCCCGGCACGGAGCCCAAGACGATGGGTCGCCCGTCCGAAGACGCCGAGTGAGCCGTCGGCCTCCGGTCTCGCGAGATCCGGCCGCCCCTTTCCCCCCGGCGAGCCCTCCGCCCCCCGAGCTCCGCGCCCGACTGGCGGCCCTCGTGGCGCGGTACGAACGGCCCGCCTTTATAGGGGACGACCCGGTCTCGATCCCGCACGCCTTCGACAGCCCGGCCGACCGCGAGGTCGCCGGGCTGTTCGCTGCCGTCCTCGCGTGGGGGCGCCGCGCCATCATGCTCGCCAAGCTGGCGGAGTTGATGGAGCGGATGGAGTACCAGCCCGCCCGCTTCGTCCGCACCGCCAGCGCGGCGAGCGCGAGCGAGGCACTAGACGGGTTCAAGCACCGCACGTTCACCACCGGCGACGCGGTCTCGCTCACGCTCGCGGTCCGCGCCGTGCTGGAACGCCACGGCTCCCTCGGGGCGCTCTTCGCCTCCGGCCTCCGCGACGACGTGCCTCACATCGGCCCCGCGCTGCAGACGTTCTCCGATACGCTACTCACCATCCTGCCCGGCACGCCAGAGCGGATGCGGAAGCACCTCGCGAGGCCCGGCACCGGGAGCGCGTGCAAGCGCCTCGCGATGTACGCCCGGTGGATGGTCCGCCCCGGGCCTGTAGACCTCGCGGTGTGGCCCGAGGTCCCGAGGTCCAAGCTGCTGCTTCCCCTGGACGTACACACGGGCCGCCAGGCGCGGCGCCTCGGCCTGCTGGACCGCACGTATGACGACTGGCGCGCCACGCTCGAACTCACCGCCGTCTGCCGCGCGATGGACCCGGAGGATCCAGCGAAGTACGACTACGCCCTCTTCGGGATGGGTGTCTACGAGGAAGGCCCGCTCCCCGCGGACGCGTAGCCCTCAGCGCACCTCCGCCAGCCAACCGACGGGAAAGACCTCGGGGTTCTCGTCTCCAGGAAGTGAGGCCACGCCGTCGTCCAGCGGCACGTACTGGTCCGTCGCGCCGGACTGGCGGACGAGCAGCTCGGCACCGACGCGTTCCAGCCCCCAGCCGCTTTCGATCTCCCACGAGAGCGTGCCGGTTGCGCGGTCCCACCGCGTCCGGAGCGTGGGGACGCCCGTCCCGTAGACCCAGCGCTGAAAGAACGCGTCGAGGTCGCGCCCGGAGACCTCCTCGAGTTCGGACTGGAAGGCGGCGGTGGAGAGCGGCCGGTCGTCGTAGGTGCGGAGCGTCTGGCGGAGCGCACGGAAAAAGACCTCGTCGCCGAGCGTGAGCCGGAGCAGGTGGAGCACGGCGCCGCCCTTCTGGTACGGCGTGGCCGTGAGCGCGTCCTCGGGGTCCGCCAGCCGGGCGGGCACGAGCCGGCGCGCGGCGCTGCGGCGGTCCAGCAGCGCCATCTGCACGAGCGACTGGCGGAAGGCCTCAAGGCCGTCCAACCTGCGGACGGTCTCGGCGGTGAGGTACGTCGCCGGGCCTTCGGCGAGCCAGAGATCGCGCCAGTCCGCCGGCGTCACGTCGTTGCCCCACCACTGATGCACGGCCTCGTGGATGACGACCTCCTCCAGCGCGGCAGGGGCATCGTAGAGTTCCGTTTGGAAGAACGGCGCGGCCGCGTTCTCCATCCCGGCGTAGACCAGCGGCACCTCCACTGTCGCGAAACGGCCATATGGGAGCGGGCCGAGAAACGCCGCGAGGGTGTCCAGCAGGGCCGGCGTGCGCGAGAGGAAGGCGACGGACGCCGAGTCCTGCGCGAGGGTGACGTGCCGGATGGACACGGAGCCCGACTGGTCCGTGAACGCGAAGTCCGCGACGGCCCACGCGAGGGTGTACGTCGGCGCGGACTCGGACGTGACGAAGCGGGCGCGGCGCGAGTCGTTCTCTACCGTCTCCCCCGCCGGCGTCCCGCTCGCGACGACATCCCAGCGGCGCGGCACCTCCAGCGTGAGGTCCAGCACGAGGGGATCGCTCGGGTGGTGGACGGCCGGGAGCCAGCCCGCCGCGCGGGTCGGCCAGCCGTCCGTCCAAACCACGAGGCCGGATGGTGTCTCCTCGCGGTACACGCCCACGTCCGGCACGCCGCGATACGCGAGGGTGACCACGCTCGTGACCCCGCTCACCGGCACCGCCAGCGCGGCGCCCTCGCGCTCCGCCGCCACGGGCTGGCGGCCGACTTCGACGGTGCCGACCTCCATCGCGCCGGACAGCCCGAGCCACACGCGGCCGACCGTGTCCGGGTGCGCGATGGTCAGCGTCGCGCGGCCCACGAGGGTCATCGTCTCCGGGTCGAACGAGAGGACCGCCTCGATCCGCTGGACGTCCACGCCCGGCTGCGGGGCCGGCACATCGGGCGCGTCTTCTACCCCGCCGCCGCTCCGGCACGCCGCCAGCGCGAGGAGCAGCGCGAGCCCGCCGATCCGCCTCATGACCGCTCGCGGACGGCGGTCGCCCACACCCAGAACATGAGCAGCGGCTGCAACGGGAGCCGCGCCCAGAGGGCCCACGCGGGCGCCATCGCGGCGAAGCGCTCCGCGGCCGTCGCCATGTAGACGTTCGCGGGGAAGACCGCCGCGAGCAGCGCGACGAGCCCCCACCCCGCCGCCTTCCGGGTCCGGCGGAACAGCAGACCGAGGCCGCCGAGAATCTCGGCGACCCCGCTCCAGTAGACGAGCGCCCGCTTCGCAGGCAGCGCCGGCGGAACGATCTTCTCGAACGGCTCCGGCCGCACGAAGTGCATCACGCCCGCGCCGATGAACACGACCGCCAGCGCGCCGAGCGAAAGCAGGCGCCCCCGGCTCACGCGTCCTCGCCGCCCATCATGCCCTCGATGATGGCCTCGGAGATGCCCATGTTGTTGTAGCCGCCGTCGTGGAACAGCGTCTGCATGGTCACCATCCGGGTGTAGTCGCTGAGGAGCGTGATGGTGTAGTCCGCGCACGAGGCGGCGTCGGCGTTGCCGAGCGGGGCCACCTTGTCCGCGAAGTCGTAGAGCGCGTCGAAGCCCGTGATACCGCCGCCGGCGGTCGTCTTGGTCGGGCTCTGGGACACGGCGTTGATGCGGATGCCGCGCTTGCCGAGGCGGTAGCCGTAGGAGCGCACGATGCTCTCCAGCAGCGCCTTCGCGTCGCCCATCTCGGAGTAGGTGGAGAACGTCCGCTGCGCGCCGATGTAGCTCATCGCCACGACCGAGGCGCCGTCCGCGATGGCGTCGCCGCGGAGGCCGGCAGAGACCATCCGGTGGAGCGAGACCGCCGAGATGTCCAGCGTCTTCTGGAACCACTCGTACTTCAGCTCCTCGTACGCGCGCCCCTTGCGCACGTTGAGCCCCATCCCGATGGAGTGGACCACGAAGTCCACCGGGCCGCCGAGGTGCTCGGTCGCCTGCTGGTAGAGGCCGTCCATGTCCTCGTCGTTCGTGGCGTCCGCGTAGATGACGGGGCTTCCGCCCGTCGCCTCGGAGAGCTCGTCCAGGCGGCCGAAGCGCTTGGAAACGGGGGCATTGGTGAGCACGAACCGGGCGCCTTCGCGGTGGGCGGCCTCGGCGACGGCCCAGGCGATGGAGTCGGGGTCGAGCGCGCCGGAGATGATGCCGGTCTTTCCTTCGAGGAGGCCGTGGCCTTGCATAGTCGAGGGGTCGGATGAGGGGACGCGGGAAGGTACCGCGCCGCGTCAGGGTGCGGGGAACCACTCCCCTTCTAGGCCGCCGCGCTGGCGGAGCGTGCGAGCGTGCGCGAATGCCGGGACCGACTCGCGCAACCCGACCGCCAGCGGGGCGAGGCTCTGCGGCCCAAGCCTCTCAGAGCTTCTTTTCGAAGCGGATCCGGTAGTCGCGGTAGGCGGCGTTGTAGCCGGCGGCCGTCACGCGGAAGCCCTCGCGCAGGCCCATCACCGTCATTCCAGGGTGCTTGTTCGGAAAGGTGTCGTACGCGAAGCGGCGGTATCCCATCGCGCGGGCCTCGTCCATGAGCGCATCCAGCAACACCTTCGCCACCCCCCGCCGGCGATACTCCGGGAGGACGCCGCCCTTCGCGCTGTAGAACGTGGCGCCGGTCTCCCCATAGCCCACCTTGTACCCGACCGCTTTGTCCCCGGCGTACGCCAACAGGAACGTCAGGTCCTTCCGGTCCAGCCGGAAGATGACGCGGTCGTCGCCGAAAACGACTCGGTTCAGCTCCTGCACCTCCTCATACCGCTCCATCCCGACACGCTGAACGCGTACGTCGAGGGTAGGCGGGGCGGAGACATCGAGCTTCATGCGACCGTTTGAAGCGAAGGTGAAGGGTAGGAGGTCCAGCCCCTCATTGCAAGGTCCCTACCCCTCGATCTGCCGCGGGGATTCTCCTGGCGGCAGCGCGCCCCCGGGCGATTTTCCACCTCGGTGACATCCAATATTACGCCAGCGT
>DUBD01000091.1:0-311 GCA_012960515.1 Bacteroidota bacterium
CGCCGAGTTCGACGAGACCGCGCTCGGCGGGTCCGCCCGGCTGGCGTACGTCCCGGACGCCCAGCGCTTCGTGGACGTCACGCTCAGCGTCCTCGACCTCCGCTACGAATCTGGAGCCGCTGTTCTGGACCCCAGCCGCTTCCGGGAGGACGCCAGCGACCTGGGGGTGTGGCGCTTCTTCAACACGCCCGACCAGTTCCGCGTCGGGTACATGGAGAATGATTTTCGCGACCAGTACGCGACGACCTACTCCCTGGACGCGACCTACAACGACCAGCTCAACAACCACCACCTCGTCAAGGCTGGTCTCC
>DUBD01000091.1:335-5001 GCA_012960515.1 Bacteroidota bacterium
GACCGGCTCAACCTGTCGAGCCCGTCGGACGCCCAGGATCAGGCGCTCGACGTGACACCGTTCGAAATCGGCGCCTTCGTAGAGGACAAGGTCGAGTACGACGGCCTCATCGCCCGCCTCGGCCTTCGGTTCGACGCCTACAACCTCAACACGGAGTACTTCTCGGACCTCTACAACCCGTACCGCAACCCGGACTTCGACCCCACCCAGCCGGCCGTCGGAGAGAATGCGGAGCGGGACCCGGACCTCGCCGCGCGAGAGCAGACCTCGTGGGTGGCACGTCTTCAGCCGCGGTTCGGTGCCTCGTTCCCCATCTCCGTCAACACCGTCTTCCACCTCAACTACGGCTCGTTCCTCCAGCGTCCCCCCTTCGAGCGCTCGCTCGGGAGCCGGATCCAGCGGTCCAACGAGCTCGCCATCATCCAGCTCGGCAACGCACGACTCAAGCCGGAGGAGACGCGGATGTACGAGGTCGGCGTGGCGCAGCAGCTGCCGCTCGGGTTCACGATGGACGCGTCCGGCTACTACAAGGACGTCCGCAACCTCGTGCAGCTGGCGTTCTTCAGCGAAGGGGTGGACATCCCGTACCAGACGTACATCAACCGGGACTACGCGGACATCCGGGGCTTCCGGGTCTCGGTCCAGCGGCGGAGCGGGCTGGTCCGGGGCTCCGTCCGCTACCGCTACGAGGTCGCCACCGGAAAGACCTCCAGCGCAGAGGACGCCCCCCCGCAGTTCATCCGCGACTTGGACGGCAACGTGGATGAGCAGCGCGATGGCATCGGCCTGAACGACATCCTGCTGGACTTCGACCGGACCCACAACCTCATCCTGCAGGCCTCCGCCTCCACCCCGCGCGAACTCGGGCCGGAGATCGCAGGCGCCCGGCCGTTCGGGCGGTGGACGGCCTCCATCCGGACGCGCATCCGCTCCGGCCGGCCGTACACCTCGTTCGAGGCCGGGCAGGACGTCCTCGTCGCCGACGCGCGCGCGCCGATGGAGTACCAGACCAGCCTCAAGGTCTCGCGCCCCTTCCGGATCGCCTCCGGCGCCGAGGGCTCCCTCTTCTTCGAGGTCTCCAACCTCTTCAACCAGCGGGTCTACGACTACAACCGCGTCTTCCGGGACGTCCGCAACCTCCGGGCCTACGACTTCGCGGTCAACCCCGGTGAGCTGACGCCGGACGGGTTCACCTCCGACCCCGACGAGGCGCTGGCGCTCTACCTCGGCGACAGCTTCCCCTACGAGGCGAACCAGGTCTTCCGGATCTACGACAACTCGCCCCGCTCGTACTTCCTCGGCCTTTCCGTCGATCTCTAAGATGACCACCTCTCGCATCTACGTGCGCGCCGCCCTCGTGGCTCTCGCTGGGCTGGCCGCAACCGTCCCCCCGGCAGAGGCCCAGCGCCGCTTCGAGGTCCACTCGCGGGGCATGCTCCACGAGACCGTCTTCAATACCGGGGAGATCGGCCGGGCCTACCACCAGGGCGGCGCCGGCAACGCCACCGATGTGCCCATGATGGAGTGGCCGGGCAACTCCGCCGTCACCATCGATGACATCAACTACGACGGCAAGCACTACACGAACGGCGGCGGCGTCTACATCTCGGCGCAACTCCCGGACTCGACGGAGCGCGTTCATGCCCTCAGCGGGGGCGTCGGCGCGTCGCAGCCGGACGTGACGGTCGGACGCTGGTCGTTCCCGCTCACCATCACGCGCCGCGAGAACTTTCCCATCCTCGAAGACGGAACCATCAACCCGTCCTACGATCCGAACGAGGCGGAGGAGATCATCGTGGCCTCGTGGGCTACGCCGGTGGGGATCACCGTGAAGCGGACCTCACGCGCCTGGAGCTTCCCGGACTACGACGACCTCATCGTCTACGAGTACGAGTTCGAGTACACGGGCGACCGCAACGGGGACACGATCCCGGACACGGACCAGCCCATCACGGACGTCACCATCGCGTTCTCGTACGGGCTGGCGCCGAACCTCTTCGGCAACCTCCGGACGTACGGCTCCTGGACCGACGACGAGTACCAGGACAACGACCAGCGCGGCCGGTTCGACCCGCTCCGGTTCATGAACTACACCTACCACCAGACGGGTCTTCCGGACCCCGTCTACTACGACGAGTGGGGCGCCACGGGCGAGAATGGGGGGGGGCTCAACGCGCCGGGCACGCCGGGCTACATGATGCTCCACTTCGACACGGAGCACCTCTCGACCATCGACAGCGGAACGCTGGCGGACGTCTCCCAATCGGACTCTGCGATCGTGTGGACCGAGGCCTACGGGGGCGGCGTCAAGATCAAGCAGCCGTGGTTCGTGCGGCAGGAGACGAGCAACATGCGCGCCTCGAAGCTGCAGGCCTACCTCCGGGTGGACACCCGCAAGAACGCGCCGCTGCGGGAGGCCTCCATCATCCCGCCGGAGGGTGGCGTGGACGACCCCGCGTACCAGCACTTCCTCGACTACTGGGTCGGCGCGGGCCGCTACAACTTCCGCCAGACCCGCTGGGCGACGGGGCGCATCACGGTCTTCGGACCGTACCGCTTTGAGGTGGGGGAGACCGCCCGCTTCGCGCTGGCGGAGGTCATCGGCTTCGGCGCCGTGCGCCAGGAGGAGGCCTACCTGCCGCCCGGCGAGCGGACGTCGCCCGAGCAAGACAACTACCTCGTGGACTGGGGCGGCTCCTGCGGCGAGGACTGCGGCGAGGACGGCAGCCGCGGGTTCTTCCCCATCGCGTCGTACGCCGACACCGTCCGCTATGGTGGCAACCCGGTGTTCCCGAGCATCTTCCCCTACGGGCCCGGCACGGACGAGGGCACCGTCATCAAGCGGCACGGGAGCCCATACCTCTCGGAGTATCCGCTTCCGGACTACGTCAACTCCGACGTGGTCACCATTCGTGAGGTCGCAGACCGGGCCTACTTCGCCTACACCGGCCGCGAGTTCAGCGCGCCCGAATACAACCGTCCGGAGCTGAACCCGCAGGCAGGCGTCTACGACATCCCCATTCCCGTCCCGGCCCCGGCGCTCACCGTCGCCAGCGACGAGCGTGCTCGGAACGTGCTCTACTGGTCGGATGCGCCGGAACGGTTTACGGCGCCGCGGCTGCAAGGCTCGTTCGACCACTATGAGGTGGCCCGGAGCACACACCCCGCCGGCCCCTGGGAGACCATCGCGACAGTGTCTGCGGGGGACCCGGCGTTCGTCCATACCGGGGAGTACAGCTTTGTGCCCGACGGGGACTACGTCGTCGTGGACCCAGAGCCGACCGTCGGCGAGACGTTCTACTACTCGGTCGTCTCCGTGGATGGGAACGGAAGGAAGAGCGGCCGCACGAACGTGACTGAGTTCGAGACACAGTTGGGCGCCGTGTCCGAACTGGGCGACGTACACGTAGTCCCCAACCCGTTCGTCGTCAACTCCGGGTTCGGCGGTGCCAGCGAGTCGTCGCTCCGGATCGGGTTCTACGGCCTCCCGGCCCAGGCCACCATCCGGATCTACTCCTTCGCGGGGCAACTCGTGGAGACGATCGAGCACGACAGCCCGACCTACTCCGTCGCCTACCTCCAGGAGACGCGCAACAACCAGCGCCTCGCCTCGGGGGTCTACTTCTACGTCGTGACGACGCCCGAGGGGGAGTCGACGCGGGGCAAGTTCGTCATCATCCGCTAGACCCATGACCGACTCACGAACCCCCGCCCGGTGGCTGGCGCTCGCCGCACTGGCGGCGCTCGTCGCCGTTGGCGACCCGGCCCACGCTCAGAAGGTGGGGACCACCTCGTTCCAGTTCCTCAAGGTCATGCCGTCCGCCCGGGCCACCGCCATGGGGGACGCCTACGCAGGGCTCGCGGAGGGCGCGGAGGCCCTCTTCTGGAACCCGGCGGGGCTCGCGCAGACCTCCGGGCACTCCCTCACGGCCACTCACATCCCGTACCTCGTCGATACCCGGATCTCCTCTGCGGGCTACGCCCTCTCGCTCGGGAACACGGGCCAGGTCGGCGTGCAGGTGCAGTCCGTTGACTACGGCGACCTCGCCGAGACCCGCGCGGACCGACTCGGCTTCAACCCGGATGGGACCTACAACCCCGGGCTGACCGGCTCCACCTTTAGCCCCTCCGCCTTCGCCGTCGGCGTCTCGTACGCCCGGAGCCTCACGGACCGGTTCTCCACCGGCGCTACCGCGAAGTACGTCCGCGAGTCGCTCTACGACGGGGACTACGCAGGCCCCGATGGGGCGGTCTCAACGGCCGCCGGAGCCGTCCTCTTCGACTTCGGCATCCAGTACGACACCGGCTTCCGGTCGCTCGGCCTCGCGATGGCCGTCCAGAACTTCGGCCCCGAGGTCGCCTTCGTGGACGAGCGGTTCGCCGCGCCGCTGACGTTCCGGCTGGGCGTGGCCGGGGACCTCATTGGCCCCGACGGGATGGTGCGCCAGGATCCGCAGAACCGGCTGACCCTCGCCTACGACCTCCACCAGCCGAACGACTACGACCAGCAGATGCAACTCGGGCTGGAGTACACCTTCGCGGACCTGGTGTCCCTCCGAACGGGCTACAAGGTCAACTACGACACCGAGGGCCTCACGTTCGGGGCGGGCCTCAACGCCGACCTCAGCGGCGCCCGCCTCGGCGTGGATTACAGTTACGGCGGGAT
>DUBD01000092.1:0-11527 GCA_012960515.1 Bacteroidota bacterium
GGGCAGCAGGGGGATGTGGCGGGCCGGCACGGAGGGGCCGGGGACCACGCTGGAGCCGGAGGCGCCGGAGTTCATCGGGCGGACGCTGTGCGCCACGCGGACGAGGGTCTGCTCGCTCGTGGCCAGCTGGTCGCCGGCGAGCTGGCGGGGGCCCTCGGTGGCGCCTTCCACCTCCACCTCGAACCGGACCGGGTCGCGCCCGCTCCACGTGGAGCCGGGGCGGCCGTAGCCGGCGCTCGTGCTGGCCCACGTCACGCGGTTGCCGTCCTTGTCAAAAGCGCGCACCGTGAAGCCGACGATGCCAGTCGCGGCGAGGCCCTCCAGCACGTACTCGTCCTGGGGGGCGCCGGTCGTGGGGTCCACGCGGTTGGCCCACCGCTCCAGGTTGTAGCTCTGCCGCAGCGCGGTCCCCACGCGGAGGCTCTCCCCGGTGGGCACCAGCCGATACGAGACGGACGCGAGGCGGCCGCTCGCGCCGACGGGCTCGAAGGTGGTGAACGTGAAGCGGTCCGTGCGTGTCTCGGTCCCCTCGACCTCCACGACGTAGAAGCCGAGGTTGGAGACCGACTGCGAGCGCGTCCGCGCGTTTTCCAACTCCCGCTCGATGGTGTCGAAGAAGGAGAACGTCTGCGTCTGGGCGCGGTCCCGCGCCACGGTCTCGATGCTGCTCTGCTGCTGGCGGAGCTGGATGAACAGCATCGCGCCGAGCAGCGTCGCGCCGACGAGGATGGCCGTGAGGTGGTCGAGGATGGCCTGCATGCTTAGCTCATGGAGTGGCTGACGTCGGCCGTGGGGGTGACGATGCGGCGGAGGCGAGCGGCCACCTCGGGCGTCCCGATAAAGCCGGCCCGCGCGGCGGTCACCGTAACCGTGATCTCCTTGGCCAGCGTGGCGCTGGAGGAGGGGGCGGCCGTCTCCGGGACGACGTAGCGGACGGAGACGGAGTCGCGGAAGACGAGGTCGCGGTTGTTCCAGCGGACGGTGTCCGGCCGCGCACGCCCGTGGAAGTCGTCAATGTCGTCGAACGAGGGCTCGGAGCTCTCGCCCGTGTCCCGCCCGAAGTTGCTCGGCGAGGTGAGCCCGACGGTGCTGGTGCGCGCGCCGTCCCGGCCGATGTCGGCCTCGTCGTAGCTGCGCGTCGTGATCTCGTGGAGCCGCTCCCGTGCGATCCCGACGGCGGCGGTCTCCACCTCCGCCGTAATGGCGAGGCGCTCGCGGCTGGCGTCCGCGCCATGGCGGCTCAGCGCGTAAAGCGAGAAGACGAGGACGGCCGCGAGGGCGAGGATCGTTTGCTGCATCGGGACGGGCTGGAGAGGGGACGGGTGGAGTCCGCCCGCTCTCTGGCGAGGCCTGTGCCGATATCGTGCCCGGTTCGATGGTGTCTCGATTTGGAACGATGTGCCACCGGGGATCGGGCTCAGGAGCCGATCCGTCCCGTTCTGATCCCGTCTCGTCTCATGCCCTGGCCGCGGACTGGCGCCCGCCGCTGGAACGCGCGCGTTACGATTCCTCGCCTCGGATGGCGCGGAGGTACGCGCCGACGGCGCCCGCCAGCCCGAGGTGGAGGGCGTCTGAAACGAGCGCCTGCCCGATGCTCACCTCCTCGACGCCGGCGACGGCCGCGAGGTAGTCCGGGAGGTTGGAGAGGTCGAGGTCGTGGCCGGCGTTGAGGGCCAGCCCGGCCTCACGCGCGGCCTCGGCGGCGGCGGCGTGCCGGTCCAACTCGCGCGCGGGGTCGCCGGCGGCGTGGGCCCAGGCGTACGGCCCGGTGTAGAGCTCCACGCGGTCCGCGCCCACCTCCGCCGCGCGCCGGATGGCCTCGGGGGCGGCGTCCATGAACAGGCTGACGCGGCACCCGCGCTCGCGCAACTGGCGGACGACCGGGGCGAGGCGGGAGGCGTCTCGCGCGAGGTCCCAGCCGTGGTCGCTCGTGAGCTGACCGCGGGTGTCTGGCACGAGGGTCGCCTGCTCGGGGCCCACCTCCAGAAGCAACGCCAGGAAGCCGGGGTAGTCCTCCGCAGGCTCAGAGAAGGGGTTGCCCTCCAGGTTCAACTCGGCCTCGCCCGCGCGCACCGCCAGCAAGGCGGAGAGGGAACGGGCGTCCTCGGGGAGGGCGTGGCGCCGGTCGGGGCGGGGGTGGAGCGTGACGCCAGCGGCCCCGGCGTCCAGGGCAGCGGTGGCGGCGCGGTCTACGCTGGGGCGGGCGTCCGCTCCGGGACGGCGGCCGGCGCGGGCGTTCCGGACGAGGGCGACCTTGTTGAGGTTGACGCTGAGACGGGTCATGGGAGCGCGGGGAGGGGACGGGAAGGTCGGGCGAGCGGCATGAAGCGGGTCGGGAAACGGTTCGGTCGTTCGCGTGTCTCTGGGGGGCTGGCGGCCGCGGCGCGGGCGCTGGCGCCCACGCGGAGGCGGACCCGGTTGCGCCTCTGAAAACGCGTGGAGACCCGCCCCTGCTCCCACGGGCACCTTGCCTTTACAGGTGCACGGGGCTAATCTGACTGCCTCCCGGCCGCCCCTTCTCTCCCTCCCGGCCGCCCCCCTCACCCGCCTCTCTCCGAGCGTCATGCGCGTCGCCATCCAGGCCGGCCTCGTCATCCTCATCGCCGTCCTCGCGTTCTTCCTCTACCGGTCCATCACCGAGCCGTACCAGGAGAAGCTCGAGTTGGAGCGTCAGACGCAGATCGGCCGCGAGCGGCTGGACGACGTCCGCTCCGCGCTCATCGCGTACCGCGACGTCTACGACACCTACCCCTCCACGCTGGACTCCCTCTCCATCTTCGTGGCGCAGGACACCGCGTTCACGCCGCCCGAGCTGGAGGAGGAACTCGGCCGCATCACGGAGTTCTCCGGCGCCAACGACCTCCAGGTCTCCGCCCGCAACGGCGAGGCGCTCAACTACCAGGTGGTGCAGGAGACGGACTCCACCGGGGCGCCCACGGGCGTCGAGATCTACTGGCTCCAGGACCCGGGCGCGCCCGGTGACTCCATCGGCGCCCGCGACCCGAACCCGAGCTTCCGCAACCGGGAGTCCTGGATCTAGCGGCCGCGCCGCGTGCCGGGCGGGCCCGCCTCGGGCCTGAGGCCGGGGCCGCCGGACGGATCCGGCGCCCCCGCTTCTGAGTCGTACCCCTTTCCGCTCCCGGCATCCCCACTCCCGTGCCCCGCCGCATCGCGACGATCGGCCTTCAGGGCCCCCTCCTCCGCTACGCCGAGGTCGATAGCGACGCCTCGCTCCGCCGGCTCGGCACCGTCGAGTTCGAGGGCGACGCGGAGCGCACGCTCCTCGGCGACGGCGGCCCGCCGCTCGGGCCCGCGCTGGAGCGGGCCATCCGCGAGGTCTTCGACGTAGACGCCAGCGGCTCGCCGGACGCGCTCATCGTCGCGGCGCACCCCTCGCACACGGTCTCGTTCACGTCGCCCCTGCCGGAGTCCCTCTCCGACGAGGAGCGGCACGAGCACCTCCGCCAGGAGGCCGCGCTGTTGGCGGACGTTCCGGCCGGCCGGCCGGTCCGGATCCGGGCCGTCCCCGTCCGCACCCAAGCGCTCGCGCGCCGTGCGGAAGCCTCGCCGGAGCCGCACCGCTGGCACCACGTCCTCTACCTCTCAGAGGCCGTCCACGCCCGCCTCTCGCTTCTCGCTCGGGCGCTCGGCGTCGGCTCGTACGACCTGATCGACACGACGCGGGCGGCGGCGACCATCGCGGCGCGGCTGGACCCCAGCGGAGACCTGGATCGCGTGGTCCTCGCGATCGGCGTCTACGGGAGCCACTCCGAGTACGCGCTGCTCCAGGGGGGCGAGTGGACCTACGGCCACCACGGCATGGGCGACACGCCGGAGGACACGGCCTACTACGCGCTCGCCCTGATGGAACGCCTCGGGATTGATCCCGAAACGACCCGGCGGCTGTTCGTCTACGGCGACGACGCCCGACCGGAGCGGGTGGACCTCCTCTCGCAGATGCTGACGCTAGAGCCGGAGCCGCTGGACCCGCTCGTGCTGTTCTCGCGGCGTCCCCCGCAGGCGGACCCCACGCAGCTCTCCGCCTTCGCGCCGCTGCTGGGCGTCGCGCTGGGGGCGTGAGGATCACGGGCGGACGGCTCGGGCGGCGCCCCCTCAAGAGCCCGCCGACGGACCGGACACGGCCGACCACGGACCGCGTGCGGGAGGCGCTGTTCTCCGCGCTGACGGCCCGGATCCCCCTCGCGGACGCCCGCGTGTTGGACCTCTTCGCCGGGACCGGCGCGCTCGGTCTGGAGGCGATCTCGCGCGGCGCGGCCCACGCCACCTTTGTGGAGAAGCACGGCCCGACGCTCGCCCTCGCGCGGCGCAACGCCCGCGACCTCGGCGTGGTGGATCAGTGCGCGTTCCTCCGCGCCGACGCCCTTGCCCACCTCGACCGCCCCCTGCGCGGACCGTTCGACCTCATCCTCGCGGACCCGCCCTACGCGCTCGACGCGCTGGCGGCGCTTCCCGGAAAGGCGATCCCGCTCCTCGCGCCCGGCGGCCTGTTCGTGCTGGAGCACGACGCGCGGCACGACTTCGAGGACCACCCGGCGTGCGTCTTCGCGCGGGACTACGGCAGCACGCGCCTCTCCATCTTCGACGCCGAGCCCTCCTGACATGCGCACCGCCCTCTACGCCGGCACCTTCGACCCCGTCACGTACGGGCACGTGGACGTGATCGCCCGCGCGCTGGCGCTGTTCGAGCGCGTGGAAGTGACGGTGGCGGTCAACGCCTCCAAGAAGACGCTCTTCTCCGCCGATGAGCGCGTGGACCTGATCCGCGAGAGCTGCCGCGGTCTGGACGGCGCCGACCGGCTAGCGGTCACACTCTTCGAGGGCTTGCTCGTGGACCGGGCGCGCGAGATCGGGGCGGCGGCGCTCGTGCGCGGCATCCGCGGCCCGGCGGACTTCGACTACGAGATGCGCATGGCGATGGCGAACCGCCAACTATTGCCGGGGCTGGAGACCGTCTTCCTCGCGCCCGCGCCGGAGCACCAGTTCGTCTCGTCCACCATCGTGCGCGACGTGCACCGCTGGGGCGGCGACACCTCGGCGTTCGTGCCCGCACCCGTGCAGGCGGCGCTCGTAGCGCGCGGTTGAACGCGGGGCACGTGCGTTGGGGTTGGGCTCCCGTTCGCGGCGCGATACGTTGCGGAACTCTGCTCCCTTCCGCGATGCGTCTCTCCCTTGTCCTCGCTGCGCTGGCGCTCCTCGCCGGCACCGCCAGCGCGCAACCGGCGTCCCGCCTCTTCCTCGTCCCGACGGCCCGGCCGGTCCCGGATCGCATCGCCGTCGGCGCCCGGTTCTTCATCCCGAGCGTGGAGGCCCGCGTGAGCCGCGGCGTGTCGCTCGGCGTGACGGGGCTCGTGTTGCCGCGCGATGGCGGCGGGATCCGTGGCGGTGGCATCGCGGACGTGCGCGTGACGCTCCACGACGGCTCGCGGTCGGCGGTGGCCGTCGGCGTGACGGGCTCGGCGACGTACAGCAGCGGAGACGCCTACGGCGACGTGCCCGCCTCGGCGCACGTCTACGCCGTAGGCACGGTGGGCGGAGAGCGCGAGTCGGTCACGCTCGGGCTGGGCGTCCGCGCGCAGGGCGGCAACGAGTACGACGCACCGGACTGCCCGATGTGCGGAGGGTGGGTCTCGGGACCGCCCACGTACCGCGTCCGCCTCCGCCAGCGGCCCGTGATCTTCGGCGGCGCGGAGGCGAAGGTGGGCGAGAGCGGAGCGTTCCGCTACCGAGTGGTGGGGGAGGGCCTCGCGCTGCCGACCGACGGCGACCGCTACACCACGCTCGCGGGCGGCGGCCTCCGCATCGAGCACAAGGCCGTCCGGCTGGACGTCGGCGCGATGGTGCTTTCCGAGGCGTGGGGGCGCACGGACCGGCTGACGGAGCCCGGGCCGTGGGTGGCACTCTCGGCCGGATTCTGAGCGGGGGCGTCCCGAAAGCGCTCCCGGCGAATCCCCACAATCCCACGCGGTCTCTCGCTAGCTTGGGGCCATGACCGAGTCCGCCCCGAGCGTTTCCCAGGCGCTCAACGCCCACGTCGCCACTGTTCAGCCGTCGGCCACGCTGGCGGTCTCCGCCCGCGCGAAAGCGCTCAAGCGCGAAGGCCGTGACGTGGTCGCGCTCTCCGCCGGCGAGCCCGACTTCGGGACGCCCGCGCCCATCGTGGAGGCCGCGCACCAGGCGCTCCGCGACGGGTTCACGCACTACACGCCCAACACCGGGACCGTGGAGCTGCGCGAGGCCGTCGCGCGGAAGCTCCGCGAGGACAACGGGATCGAGGTGAGCGCGGGGCAGGTCATCTGCTCCAACGGCGCGAAGCAGTCCGTGGCCCAGGCGGTCCTCGCCGTGTGCGGCCCCGGCGACGAGGTGGTCATCCCGGCGCCGTACTGGGTGAGCTACCCCGAGATGGCGCGGATGGCGGGCGCCACGCCTGTCGCCGTGGAGACGAGCGCCGCCAGCGGCTACCGCATGACGCCCGAGGCGCTGGCGGACGCCCTGAGCGAGAGGACGCGCGTCGTCCTCCTCAACTCGCCCTCCAACCCGACTGGCGCGGTCTACTCCCCGGACGAGATCCGCGCCCTCGCCGACGTGCTCCGCCCGCACCCCCGCGCGCTGGTCGTCTCGGACGAGATCTACGAGAAGGTCCGCTTCGACGCGGAGCACCTCTCCATCGGCTCGCTGCCGGGGATGGCGGAGCGCACGATGACCGTCAACGGCTTCTCCAAGGCGTACGCCATGACCGGCTGGCGGCTCGGCTACGCGGCCGGTCCAGCGTGGTGGGTGGACGCGATGGCCATCATCCAGAGCCAGTTCACGAGCGGGCCGTCCTCCATCACGCAGAAGGCCGGCGTCGCCGCCCTCGCGATGGACGAGGCGCCGCTGGAGGAGATGGTCCGCGCCTTCCGCGAGCGCCGCGACGCGTTCCTCGCGCGGCTGGAGGCGATCCCAGGCGTCGTCTGTCCCAAGCCGGAGGGGGCTTTTTACCTCTTCCCGGACGTCTCGGCATACGTCGGGCGGCGCACGTCCGGCGGGAGCGAGATCGCCGGCAGCGCGGACCTCGCGCTCTACCTCCTCGACGAGCACGACGTGGCGCTCGTGCCCGGCGTGGCCTTCGGCGACGACCGCGGGCTCCGCATCTCCTACGCCTCCGCGTTGGAGGACCTGATGCGCGCCGCGGACCGGATCGAGGCCGGGCTGGCGGCCCTCGTCTAGCGAGGCAGCCGCCCGAGCTGCCTCCGCTCACCGCCACCGCCAGCGCGCAGCGGGTTCTGCGCTCGTAGCGCCGAGCGCCCGTTTATCTTCCGGCCGTCGCCCTCCCCACCGCAGGTGAGCTCCACCCGAAAGCGCCGCTCGTCGAAGAAGTCGAAGGCCAAGACGTCGTCCGGCGTCGCGCTCTCGCGCCAGCGCAAGCTCGAGATCCTCGGGCTCGTGCTGATGGCGCTCGCGCTGCTGCTCACGCTGGCCGTCGTCACCCACTCCCGCGCGGACGACACGGTCCTCGCGCGGGAGGACGTGCAGACGCTCATGGAGCCGGGCGACAACCGCGCGGAGAACCTCCTCGGCCCGATCGTGGCGCGGTCGCTCGTGACGGACCTCCTCGGCTTCCCGGTCCTCATGCTGCTCGCCACGCTCTTCGCCTGGGGCTACGTGCTCCTCCGCCAGCGGCAGCCGGTCTTCCTCCCGCTCCTGACGGGGCTCTCGTTCGCGGGCGCGTTCTTCCTCGCCTGCCTCATGGGCTGGATCGACGCGCGGACGGACACGGCGCTGGACCGCTGGAGCGGCGCGCTCGGGACCGGCACGGCGGGCTGGATCGAGGGGCTCGTGGGGCCGGTGGGCGCCTTCGTCGTCCTCGCGCTGGCGGTCGTCGTCGTCGGGCTGCTGGTGTGGGACCGCGACATCCAATCGTCTCTGGACCGCGCCGAGGGCGCCGTCGGCGGCATCGGGTCCGGGCTGGCGGCCACGTGGGCGCGGTACCGGGAGGGCGCGCAGGAGCGGAAGGAGCTGCGCCAGAAGATGCTCGCTGAGAGAGCCGCCGATCGCGAGAAGAGCCGCAAGGAGAAGGAGAAGAGCAAGCTCCCGAAGGAGAAGACCCGGACCCCGGCCCAGACCGAGCGCGACCGCGAGCGCGCCGCCGAGGCGCAGCGCCAGCTCCGCGAGGTGGAGGCTCGCCCGGAGCCCGCGCCGCCGCCCGTCGCGCCCGACCCACGTCCGGCCCCGCCGCTCCCCGCGGCGCCGTCCGCTGGCGACGGGCTCTCGGTCCACGTCCACACGCCCATCGAGGAGGAGACCGCCGACCTGGATTCCGCGACGGCGGATACCGGCCGTGCCAAGGTCCGCCCCAGCGAGCACGACCTGCCCTACGACTTCCCCTCCATCGAACTCCTGGAGGAGCACGCCGCGGACGCCGAGGTGGACCTCGACGAGATCGAGGAGAACAAGCAGATCCTCCTGGACAAGCTGGAGACCTACAACATCCAGATCGAGGAGATCGACGCGGTCGTCGGGCCGACGGTCACGCGCTACGAACTGACCCCCGCGCCGGGCGTCAAGATCAGCCGCATCACCGCGCTGGAGAACGACCTCGCGATGGCGCTGGCGGCCGCCGGCATCCGCATCATCGCGCCGATTCCGGGCAAGAGCTCCATCGGCGTGGAGATCCCGAACCGCTCACGCGAGATGGTCCGGCTGCGCTCCACGCTGGAGAAGAAGAAGTTCCGGGACGCCGGCCGCGGCGGCGCGATGGCGCTGCCGGTCCCCATCGGCAAGACCATCGAGGGCGAGACGCACCTCGTGGACCTCGCCAAGATGCCGCACCTGCTCATCGCGGGCGCGACGGGCTCGGGCAAGTCCGTGGGGCTCAACACGCTCATCGTGGGCCTCCTCTACGCCAAGCACCCCGCGGACCTCAAGTTCGTGATGGTGGACCCGAAGAAGATCGAGCTGAACGCCTACGCGACGCTGCTCGACCACTTCATGGCGCTGCCGGAAGACGGCGAGGAGCCCATCACGACGGATTTCGCGCAGGCGGCGGCCGTCCTCCGCTCGTGCGAGCGCGAGATGGAGATCCGCTACGACCTGCTCGCGGAGGCGGGCGTGCGCGGGATCGGGGAGTACAACAAGAAGGTGGCCGCCGGCAAGCTGGCGGAGCTCGGCGACAAGCACCGGCACCTGCCGTACATCGTCGTCGTGGTGGACGAGCTGGCGGACCTCATGATGACCTCCGCGAAGGAGGTGGAGGCGCCCATCGCGCGGCTGGCGCAGATGGCGCGCGCCGTCGGCATCCACCTCGTCATCGCGACGCAGCGGCCGTCCGTGGACGTCATCACGGGATTGATCAAGGCCAACTTCCCGAGCCGCATCGCCTACCAGACCTCGTCCAAGATCGACTCCCGCACCATCATCGACGGCGGCGGCGCGGAGCAGCTCGTGGGCAACGGCGACTGCCTCTACATGAACGGCTCCCGCATCACGCGCCTCCAGGGGCCGTTCGTGAGCGTGGAGGAGGTGGAGGCCGTGACGGACTACATCGGCGGTCAGGACGGCGCCGGTCCGTACCTCCTCCCGCCCATGGAGCCCGGCTCCGACGCGCCGGATGGCGCCGCGGGGGCGGACATCGAGGACCGCGACGAGCTGTTCGAGGATGCCGCTCGCGTGATCGTGCGGAGCCAGCAGGGCTCCGTCTCGCTGCTGCAGCGGAAGCTCTCGGTCGGCTACACGCGCGCGGCCCGCCTCGTGGATCAGCTCGAAGAGGCCGGCATCGTCGGCGAGTTCGAGGGGTCGAAGGCGCGCGACGTGCTCGTGGCCAACGAAAGCCAGCTGGACGCCCTCCTCAACGGCGAGACCGACGTGGAGGACGTGGCCGGCGACGTGCCCTTCGACTTCCCGGGGTAGTGGCGTTCCGAGTTTCTCGTTCCGAGTTCCGGGCGGTCTCGCCTGCGAGTCGGCGCGTCGGCGACGACCGCCAGCGGCTGGCGGAGGAACGGATGGAGGGAACGAGACGCGCAGGCAGAACTCGGAACCACGAACCCGGAACCTGGAACTCACCATGACCCTCGGCATCCTCGGCGGCGGACAACTCGGGCGCATGAGCGCGATGGCGGGCCTCCGGATGGGCGTCCGCGTCAAACTGCTCGCGCCCTCCGTTTCCGGCCCGTCGCTCCCCTTCGCGGACACCACCGTCGCGGACTGGACCGACGCCGACGTGCTCCGCCAGTGGGCCGCGGACTGCGACGCCGTCAGCGTGGAGAGCGAGTGGGCGCCCGCCGATGCGCTGGCGGCGGTCTGGGACGGCCCCATCCGGCCGGGACCTCAGACGCTCCACCTCATCCGGCACAAGGGCCGCCAGAACCAGACGCTCGCCGAGGCGGGGCTCCCGCTCCCGCGCTTCGCGCTCTGCGCCACGCTCGACGACGCCCGCCAGTCCGCCGAGGCCTTCGGCTACCCCGTCCTCGCGAAGCGCTACGAGGGCTCGTACGACGGCTACGGCAACGCCACCTGCCGCTCCCCCGAAGACCTCGCGCGGGCCTGGGACGACCTCGCGGCGGACGACGGACTCCTGATCGAGGCATTCGTGGACTTCGAGGGCGAGGTGTCCGCGTTGGTGGCGCGGCGCGAGGGCGGCGAGCGCGCCGTCTACCCCATCGTGGCGACGGAGCACCGGCAGCACCAGCTCCACGCGGCGTGGCTGCCCGCCGGGCTGGCGGACGGCGTGGAAGAGGAGGCGCGGCGCGTGGCGGGCGAGGCCATCGCGGCAGTCGGCGGGATCGGGCTGCTGGCGGTGGAGATGTTCGTGACGCGCGACGGGGGCGTGCTCGTCAACGAGATCGCGCCGCGGCCGCACAACACGGGGCACCTCACCATCGAGGCGTGCCACACGAGCCAGTTCGAGAACCACGTCCGCGCCGCGCTGGACCTCCCCCTGGGCGATCCGGCGGCGCAGGTGCCCGCCGCGTGCATGGTCAACGTCGTCGGCTCGCGCGAGGGCGCCGTCGCGCCGGACCTCGCGGCCGCGCTGGCGGTCCCGGGCGCGGCGGTCCACCTCTACGGCAAGCCCGACTCCCGCCCGCGGCGGAAGCTGGGCCACGTGACGGTCACGGCAGACTCCGCCGAGGCGGCCCGCCAGCGGGGCGAGGCCGCGGTCTCGGCACTGGCGCTCTAGGCGCTCGGGACGGCCTCCGCGCCTAGTTCGGGCCGAGGCCCGGGGCGTCGGGCGTGCCCATCCGGATCGTGACCGTGAACTCGTCCGAGGGCGTCTGCGAGCGGAGCTCGGGGACCAGCGACTTGCCGCCGCCTTGCTCCACCCAGTCCTCGAAGGCCTCCAGGCTCTCGAACGCGAACACGGCGCGGATCCTCAGCTTCGGGACGGTCGCGCGCCGGCCGCTGGCGCTCGGGGACTCCTCGCGGGTCTCCACCCCGAGGTAGCCGTCCGTTTGCACAATTGTTTCCAGGATGTCCGGGACCGCCTGGGACGGGTCCGCCGGAACGCTGGCGGCGTACGTCACGACGACGCCGG
>DUBD01000092.1:11537-29388 GCA_012960515.1 Bacteroidota bacterium
AGAGCGGGGCGCGGCTCGCTGCGCAGAGGCGGGAGCCACGAAGAAGGCGAGCAGGATCGCGAGGAAAAACAGACGCATGGCGGGCGGGGATGTGCAGGGAGGGTACGCCGCCGCCACCGACTGGCGGACGCGCGCACTGATACATGCGCTACTTCGAACCCCGCTAGCTCTTCTTCAGCGCGAGGCCACCCGCGAGCAGGAACAGCGGCACCCAGAGCCACCACACGTTGACGCCCGTGTCGAGCACGTCCAGCGTCGCCGCCAGCGTGCCGCTCACGAACAGCGAGCCCGCCAGCAGGGCGGAGCGGAGGCCCTGGAGCGGGCTGGAGTTCGGCTGGCGGATCCGGCTCTCGATAAACCGCATGCCTTCCGCCGCGAGGCTCGGGCTCTTGATCAGGAGGTCCACCAGCTCCGGCGCGTTGCGGAAGCTCTCCTTGATCAGCGTCACGGGGTTGAACTGACGGCGGAACAGCCGCGAGACGTGCTTCTGGCTCACGTCCGCCACGTCCAGGCCGGGGATGAGCGCGCGGCCCACGCCCTCGAACGTCACCAGCGCCTTCGTCATCAGCACCAGCTCGATCGGGAAGTACATCCGGTACGTGCCGCCCAGGCTCACGCTCTCCATGATGAGCTGCGCGATGGAGAAGTCGCCGTACTTGCTCGCGCGGTAGAACCGGCGGCAGATCTCCGCGACGGCCCGCTGGAAGCCCGCGGTGTCGCTCTTCGGCCCGGCCTCGGCGACGCTCGTGAGGTAGCGCGCGGCGTTCTCGGCGTCGCCGGTGACGAGCGAGAAGTAGTAGTACATCAGCGTCCGCCGCAGCTCCCCGTCGAAGTAGCCGACCATCCCGAGATCGATGAATCCGATCTTGGGCTCGTACTCGCCGGTCCGCGGGTCGGGCTCGGTGTCCAGCAGGAAGAGGTTGCCCGGGTGGAGGTCCGCGTGGAAGAAGCCGTCCTGGTAGAGCATCCGGATGATGCTCCGCGCGCCGAGGTCCACGATCTCGCGCCGCACCTCGTAGGGGAGGGCGCGAGCCTCGGGGACGTCCGGGCGCAGGCCCTTGAACATCTCCATCGTCATGACCAGCCGCGAGGAGAGGTCGCGATAGATCCGGGGGAAGCGGATCTGCGGCATGTCGGCGAAGTTGAGCGCCAGCTGCTCGGCGTTGTCGGCCTCGCGGCGGAGGTCCACCTCGCGGAGGGTGTATTCCGCGAACTCGTCCAGGATGCGCTTAGGCTGGTAACGCGCGAAGAAGATCTGCAAGAAGCGCCCGAAGAAGCCCAGGAGCCGCGCATCCCGCTTGAGCACGACGTAGATGTGCGGCTTGACCACCTTGAGGATCACGTCCTCGGCACCGCGCTCCTCCGTTGGCCGCGTCCTCGCGCGGTGGATCTGCCCGATGCTCGCGCTGCCCAGCGGCTTCGGGTCGATCCACTCGAACAGCTCGTCGGCGGGCTGCCCGAGGCCCTTGGAGACGCGGTCCAGGTACTCCGGGAAGGGCATCACCGGGAGCTTGTCCAGCAGGTTCTTGAGCTCCTCCGTGATGAACTCCGGCAGGATGTCCTCGCGAAGGGCCAGCACCTGGCCCAGCTTGATGTACGTGGGGCCGAGGAGCTCCAGGCGGCGCCGGAGTTGGACCTCCAGCGGCAGCTGGCGGAGGTCTCGCTTGACGAACGGCGTCACGAAGAACCGCGCCACCTTGATCAGGAACAGCGGGAAGCCCTTGACCCACGCGAACTGCTCGCGGTCCCGGGCGACGGCCACGGCGCTCCCGTACACCAGCCCGATGGCGTGCCGCAGAATGGTGAAGTAGCGCCGCACGAGCGAGGGCGGCGGCCCGACCTCCATGACCTCGAAGCCGGCCTCGCGGGCGACGAGCGTGCCGGCGTCCTCCGTTTCCGGCTGGCGCCTCCGCTGGGAGAGCTTCCGCAGCTCGCGGATGATGGCCCGCTCGCTCTCCGCCTGGTTCACCTTGCCGGCGCGGTCCGCCAGCAGGCGGGAGCGGACGGGGCCGGGCGCGGGCTGCGCGCGGACGGAGGCGGGGGTGGGCGCGAGCGCGGGGTCGCGTTCGGCACGTTCCAGGGCCTCTTCCGTCAGCGTCTCGCCGTCGGCGTCCTCTGGTGGCTCCGCGCTGGCGGTCGGCTCCGACGGGTTTTCGGCGGCCGGCGGCTCGGGGAGAGGGGCGGGCGGGACGGCCTCGGGGGCGGTTTCGGAGAACGGGACCGGCTCCACCTCCGCCTCGCGCGGCTCCGCGCCGTCTCCAGCGTGGAGGTCCGACGGCTCTGTCGGGTCGTGCGGGTCGGGTGGAAATGAGCGGTGGGCCATGGGGTAGTGTACCCACGGCCCACCGGCATGCTCCCCGGCGGATGCCGGGCGAGAGACGGACTACAGCTTGGTGCCGTCCCAGGAGTAGGTCATCTCGCCGCCGCACCAGCCCCAGCGGCCCTCGAAGTTGCCGTTGCGGTCGAAGGTGAACTCGAAGCGGCCCCAGTTGGTGCTGCCCTGGACCGTCGTCTCGCACGTGCCAGAGTTCTCGGGATGGTAGAAGCGGCCGACGAGCGTCTGGCCCTCCACGCGGCCGTTGACCTTGCCGTAGGTGGAGTAGTTGCCGATGTAGCGGCCATCCGCGCGCTGCACCATCGTGAGGGTGCCGTAGGTGGAGTCCCAACTCCCCACGGGGTGGAGCACGTTCGGGACCCGGACCGGGATGCCGCGGTTCGGCGCGAGGGTCACGTCGGTCAGGCGGATGGGAGCGTCCTGCGCAGTCGCGCTGAATGCGAGACCAAAGATGAGGGCGAAAAGGAAAAGGAGTCGGCGCATGAGGGGAGGGGTGTGGTCGGGGTCATGCGCATCTACCGAGGCCCTCCCGCCGATCGATCACGGCGTCAAAAAAAGAACCGGGAGCCCCGATCCGAGGCTCCCGGTCCATCTCCCGCCGCGCTGGCGGAGGCGCTCGCTGCCGGAAGCGCTACCGGTTGCGGCCGAACTTCTCGTGGGATGAGACCCAGTCGTTGGACGAGATCGCGGAGGCGAGGCTGATCTCGCCCGCCAGCACCACGCCGGCGATGATCTCCGCCAGCTTGCGGACCCGGTCGCGCCCGTAGCACCCCAGCATTTCCAGGCACTCCCTCTGCGTGGCCAGCCCCGTGCCACCGCCGTACGTCGCCACGATCAGGCTAGGGATGGTGATGGACATGAAGAGGTCGTCGTCGTCGGTGTGTTCCGCGTAGAGGATGGCCGCGGAGGACTCGGAGACGTTCGCCACGTCCTGCCCCGTCGCGATGAACATGGCCGTGATGCCGTTGGGGCTGTGCAGGCCGTTGTTGTTGGCGCCGGAGAGCACGGACCCGACGCCCGCGGCCACGCCCCAGTGGTACGCCAGCCCGGCGGGCTCCACGCGCATGTGCTCGCGCAGCACCTCGCCCTTGATGAGGCACTCCGCGGTGACGCGCTTGCCGCGCGTGCGCATGATGTTGACCATGCTCGCCTTCTTGTCCGTCGCGAAGTTGGACTCCAGGTAGAAGCGGCGGATGTTGGGCGCGTTCTCCAGGATCCACGAGCACGCCGCGAAGGTGGCGCGGCCGACCATGTTCTGCCCGGCCGCGTCTCCCGTGTGGAAGTTGAAGCGGCAGAACGCGAAGTGGTTGGAGAGGTACGTGTCGATGTACTGCAGCTTGCCGACGCTCGTGGTCGCCTCGGCGTGGGCCGCGATGGTCTCGAAGTGGTCGTCCAGCCACTGGCGGAAGTCGCGGGCGTGGCGGGCGTTGTCGAAGATGAAGACCGGGGCGCGCTGCATCGCGTCGTCCGAGACGGTGCACATCACGCCGCCGGAGAGGTTGAGCACCTTCATCCCGCGGTTGTAGCTCGCCACGAGGGTGCCCTCGGTGGTGGCCATGGGGATGTAGAACTCGCCCTGCGCGTACTCGCCCTTGACGTGGAGCGGGCCGGCGATGCCGAGCGGGATCTGCGCGACGCCGGAGAAGGCCTCCACGTTGCCCTTGAGCGTGCCCGGGTCGAAGGAGTAGTGCCCGACGTGGTGGAGGTCCGCGCCCGTCTGCTCCTTGACGAACTGGCGCCGCCCCTCAGCGGCCTCGCGCGTGTAGTCGTCCGGGGACTCGCGTGGCACCTTCTTCTCGTCCAGGCGCGGGCGGTCGGCGCGAACGGAGTCCTTCACCTTGAACCCGATCGCGCCCATGCCTTCGATCTCGAAGTCCAGCGTGATCTCGTGGACGCCTTCGTCTACGCGGACGCCGTCCGCCAGCACGTGGACCACCTGGCGCAGCGGGAACGCGACGGGCTGCGAGGAGGAGACCTCGGCGGCGGAGAGCGTCGGCCCGTTCTCTACGGAGAGCGTGATGCGGTCCGCAGGCACCACCTGACCCCCGATGGTGGCGCGCGAGAGCCCGGTCAGCTTCGCATCGACGAGGCGGTTTTTGAGCGAGAACCGGGCGCCGTCGTCCGTCGGCGTAAGGCTTCCGTTGGTGTAGAGCTGGCGGAGGACGAGCGAGGGGATCTTCATGCGAGACGCGAGGGGAGGGGCCGGTAACGTACGGAGAACGCCCGGCCTATCCCCAGGCTCCGCTACCGCACAACGGTGATCGTGCGGGTGGCCGTCCCGGCCTCGGAGGTGAGCCGCGCGAGGTAGAGGCCCGGGGCCCACCCGCTCACGTCCAGCGCGAGTTCGCGGCCCGGAGCCGCCACGGCGCGGGCGACCTCGCGGCCCAGCGCGTCGGTGACGATGAGCGTGCCGCGCCCGCTCGTCTCGGCCGCCAGCCGGAGCGTGCCGCTCGCGGGGTTCGGGTGGGCGCGGAGCGCGAGGGCCGCGTTCGGCGCGGGCTCTCCGGCGACCGCCGTGGCGGAGAGGAGGAGGTAGGCGCGGCCGGCGCCCTCGTGGCCGTCCACGGTCTCGCCCGGCGCCCCGACGATCTGGTCGGCGGTGTTGTCCCCGTCCACGGCGCCCGCCAGCGCGACGGCGTAGCCGAACTGGCCGAGCGTCTGCGCCATCGGGCTGGTGAACTGGCGGAGCACGGTGCCGTCGTCGCCGGAGAAGAGGTAGACGCGCCCGGCGTTCGCGATGCCGCGCACGGACTCCGAGATCGCGCCGACGATGAGATCGCCCGCGCCGGCCTCGTCCACGTTGCCCGCGCCGGCGGCGGACCATCCGAAGGCGCCACCGGGGCCCTCCGGCGAGGCGACCGAGAGGAGAAGCGTGCCGCTCGCGCCGGAGAAGACGAAGACGCTATCGGTCGCGGAGACGAGGACCTCGCTCACGTCGTCGCCGTCGCGGTCTCCCACGGCGTCCAAGCTGGCGCCGAAGGCGGGCGTGGTGGCCGGGGCGGGGGGGAGGAGGTAGGGCGTAGCGGCAGCCTCGACGGTGACGCCGCCGGACGCCGTGGAACCCGACCACGCGGCGACGCTCGCGAGCACCTCGGCCGTCCCGTCGTTCTGGAGGTCGAGCGTGGTGAGGGCGCCGCCGAGGCGCGCGTCTTCCTGCGGGAAGGAGGCGCTGGAGATCAGCGCGCCAGTGGCGCCGGAGAAGATGTGGTAGGCGCCAGAGTTTTCCGGGTTGGGCGCGGCTGGGTCTCCCTGCTCCTGAGGAGCGCCCACGACGATCTCGTTGACGCCGTCGCCGTCGCGGTCCGCCAACCGGGCGAGGCTGCTGCCGAACAGGCCGACCGGCACGGGGAACGGACTCTCCAGCGTGTGCAGCAGACTGCCGTCCGCGCCAGAGAACACGTAGACCCGGCCCGCGCGCTCGTTCGTGCCCACGGTCTCGCCCATCGCGCCGACTACGGGATCTGCCACCCCGTCTCCGTCGAGGTCGCCGCCGGAGAGGACGGCGCTTCCGAACTGGCCGTTCGCGATGGGGGACGCGGGCTCCAGCGTCAGGAGGACGCTGCCGTCTGCGCCGGAGACGGCGTAGGCCCGGCCCGCGGCGCTGGCGCCACCGACAGTCTCACCCGGGGCGCCGACCAGCACGTCGCGCGTGGCATCGCCCGGCAGGGTGCCGAGGCTGGAGACGGCGGCGCCGAAGCGGCCAGACGGCTCGGGCGAGGGCGATTCGAGGGGCGTCTGAGCGAGGGCGGGCGCCGCGACGAACGCAGCGAGGGCCCCCAGGCGGAGGAGTCCGGGCATCGTGGTGGGGTTCGAAACGGCCCGGAGAATAGGATCAGAGCGCCCGCCACATCACGAAATGTGGGCCGATCCCTTCGATCGGAAACTCGGGGCCGACGGTCTGGAGCCCCATCCGCTCGTAGAAGCCCACCGCGCCGATTCTCGCGTTGCACCAGAGATAGCGTCCGTCGGCCTCGCGGACATGTGCGAAGCAAGCCATCAGGAGGTCCCGGCCGATGCCGGTGCCGCGGGCCTCGTCGCTCGTGGCCATGCCCCGGAGCCGGAACGCGGCGCCCTCCGCGTAGGCCGCCTCCGGAATCTCTCCGCGCCGCTCGGCTGGCGGTGCCTCCGGGTAGATGGTCGCGGTACCGTGGACCTCGTCTGAGCCAGGGGTGAAGCCGGCAGCGTGGAAGGTGTCGGGCGCCTCGTCCTCGGGGTACGTCGCGAGGCGTTCGGTCCAGGTGGGGCGGAGGATGCGGGTGCGGAGGGGGCGGACCTCCGCGGCGGTGGCGCGGCGAGCGGGCATGGCATCGGGGCGGGCCCGAAAAGCTAGGCGCGCGGACCTCGGCCCGCCGGCCTCGGTGGAACGCCGCATGACCGACTCCCCCCGCGCCACGTTGCTCCGCGTCCACGAGGTCCTCTGCCGCGAGCACGGCTGCCCCATCCCCTGGTTCTCCGACCGCGACCCGCTCAGCGAGCTCGTCTCCGCGCTCCTCTCGCACCGGACGCGCAACGCGGACAGCGCCCGCGCCTACCGCCAGCTGCGCGAGCGCTTCCCGACGTGGGAGGCCGTCCGCGATGCGCCCACGGACGAAGTGGAGTCCGCCCTCGCGCCCTGCACCTGGCCGGAGCAGAAGGCGCCCCGCGTGCAGGCGGTGCTCCGCGCCATCGAGGAGGCTGTGGGCGCGCTCACGCTCGACGCGCTGGCGGAGCGCTCCGTAGAGGACGCGCGGGCGTGGCTGGAGGCGCTACCGGGCGTCGGGCCGAAGACGAGCGCGGCGGTGCTGTTGTTCAGCCGCCTCCGGATGCCGGCGCTCCCGGTGGACAGCCACCACCACCGCGTGGCGCAGCGGCTCGGCATCATCCCCGATACCCTCGCGGTGGGGCCGTCGCACGCCGTTCTAAGCGCGATGCTGCCGGAGGACTGGGGCGCGCGCGAGGTGTACGACCACCACGAGGCGCTCATGCTCCACGGCCAGCGCGTCTGCCACTACCGCCAGCCCGCGTGCCAGCGGTGCGCCGTGCTCACGGAGTGTCCGTTCGGGAAGGAGCGGGTGGGAGTGGGAACAACTGTTGTTTGAACAAGTATCTTCGCGGCTTCCCCTTTTCCCCCTTTGCTATGAGCCTCCGCGAACAGGTCGACGACCTCAACAACCGCATCCTCCAGGGCGACATCCTCGGCGCCTTCGAGGACTACTACGCCGACGACGTCGTGATGATCGACGCCGGGCAGCCGCCCCGCGAGGGCAAGGACGCCAACCGCGTCTACGAGGAAGCCTTCGTGGGCGGCCTCACGGAGTTCCGCGGCGCCGAAGTCAAGGCCGTCGGCATCGACGAGTCCGCCGGCAAGGCGCTCGTGGAGTGGCACTTCGACTTCTCGCACAAGGACTACGGCGACCAGACGTACGACCAGGTCGCGGTCCAGACGTGGAAGGACGGCCAGATCGTCGAGGAGCGGTTCTACAAGCTGTAGCCGTTACCACCACCCTCGGCGCCGCCCGCCTCGGTCTCTCATTGAGAGCTCCCGAGGCGGGCGGTTCCCATTCTGCGCGAGGGGTCAGGGCGCGTAGTAGCCGCCCAGCCGCTCGGCACGCGGCTCGTCCTGCTGGCGGTTGATCCGGACGACCGGCGGCGACTCGCAGACGCCCGCGTCGTAGTCGCCCACTTCGCGGAGGATCTCATCGCGGCGGGGCTCCACGCGCCGGCCCTCCAGTTCGCTCGCGATGACGCGCACGAGGAGGTCGTTGAGCTGCGTGACGACGTAGCACGGCACCTTCGGCTCTGCGTGCGCGAGGCCGATGCCGGAGTCATCCGTGAGGAAGAGGTAGCGGCCCTGCGTGAGCGCGGCGGCCGTGCGCATGACCACCTCGGCGGTTTGGGCCACGCCACTCGCGGCGAGCGGGTACATCCGGATGCCGGCGGCTCGGGCTTCGCGGACGTGCTCCATCGTCGCGCCGATGCGGCCGTCGTGCGGCGGGGCGTCCGCCACGAGGAAAAGGAGGCGCGTGGCCTCGGGGCGCCAGCGGAGGCCGAGCGCGGCCGCCAGCGCCTCGTCCATGGCCTCGGGGTAGTCGCCGCCGCCGTGCGCCTGGAGGTCCGAGAGCTGGCCCTGCATGGTGTGGACGCGCGAGGTGAAGTCGTGCTCGCGGACGACGAAGCGGTCGCCGTGGTCGCGGTAGGCCACGAGGCCGAAGCGGAGGTCCACGTCCGGGTACCGCGCCTCGATGCGCTCCACGATGGCGCGGAACTCCTCGGTGAGGTAGCGGAGCTCGTCGCCCATGCTGCCGGTCACATCGATGGCGAAGGCGATGTCCAGCGCGCGGGTCCGGCGCGGGGCGTCCCCGCCCAGTTGGACTTCGACTCGGTCCGTGCGGCCCACGCGGAGTCGGGCGCGTTCGGACTGGCGGCCGCCGGGGAGCGAGACGGTGAGGTCCAACTCGCGGACGCCGCGGCCGAAGTCGTAGGTCGGAAACAGCTCCAGGCGGCCGTCTGTGCCGGTGGAGGTCACCAGGCCTCGCGCCCGCCGTCCGCCCTGCGCTTCGATGCGGACTTCGGCGTTGGAGACAGGCTCCCCGGAGCGGTCTGTGACGACGAGCGTGACGCGGTCGGAGAGGTCCGGCGTCTCGGTCTGCTGGCGGCCGCGGACGCGGTCCAGCCAGCCGAGGAAGAAGTCGAAGTTGAGGTGGTCGTCCACGTCGCCGGCGGTGAGGAGGCCGGGCTCGGGGTCCGGGTCCCAGCGCGGGCGGTCCACGTCGGCGTCGCGCTCCGTCAGTGCCTCGCGGTCCATCGCGGCGCCGTCTGCGCGGGACGACCGGCGGGACGACCGGCGGGACGATTCGCTCGCCTCCCGCATCCCGCCGAGCGCTGGCGCAGGCTCTCCGCCAGCGGGTGGCGGCGGGGCGGGCGCAGCGGCCTCGCTCTCCACGGAGCCGACGGCCACGTCTGCAGTCTCGGCGGGTGCGGTGGCAGGGGTGGGGACCTCGGCCGTTTCAGAGCCGGACGAGGCGCAGGCGGCGAGAGCGAGGAGGGGGAGCAGCGCGGCGAATCGCGCGAGACGTGTAGCCATGACGGGGCCCGGCGGGTGAGACATGCACGCCGCTCGGGAGCCGCGTGTGGTCACACGAACGGGGCCGCGCTCGGTCTGGTACCCCGCCGTTACCCTTCAATCACACGGGTATCCGCCACGCGGTCGCCGATCCGCCTCGCGACGGGGTCCACGAGCACGAGCGCGGCCTCCACCACGAGGAGCACCGCGAAGACGGAGAGCAGCGCGTCGTTCACGCCGATGTTGCCCGCCAGCACCACCTGGCGGTAGCCGAATGCCAGGTTCGCGAGGCCGGGGAAGAGGAAGACCAGCGCAACGCTCCAGTTCCGCCGCGCGGAGGTCGCGAGGTCCATCGTCGCGCCGCCGAGGCGGATGGGGAGCAGCCACAGCAGCCGCTTCCCGATGGAGCGCCCGCGGAGGAACCCGATGGGCAGCCCGTCGCGGAGGAGGAGGTAGAGCCCGCCGAGCAGCAGACCGGCGCCGAAGAACCGCTCCTTGGCCACGTCCGGGATGGCGAAGACAAGCGCGACGAACAACGCGAAGGCGGCGTCCAGCGCGAAGGCGCCGGCGCGGCGGACGAGCACGCTCCGCGTGCGGGTCGCGAGGCTGGGATCGGAGGTGGCGACGGCCATCGGAGGCGGGGGAGGGGCGCCGCAAACTACCGAGGGACGCGAATGCAGAACGCAGAAGGACGAACGCAGAACGGGAGGGGCATGCGTCCCGCCGTCGGCCCGGCCCGCTGGCGGAGCCAATGGCGAGGGCGGAGCCGCCGTCGTGTCCTCTGCGGCGCTCGCCCCGCGCGACCGCCAGCCGACCGCGCGCCGTCCGGTTGGCTTCCAGTCCGCTACTTCAGAACGCGCCGGAAGTAGGCGTAGGCCTCGTTGATCCGCTTGGTCTCCTCCTCCGCCAGCCGCTGGAGCTTGACCCCGAGCGTGGCCACGCGGTCCGGGTGGTACGCCGCGATGAGCCGCCGGTAGGCCGCGCGCACGGAGTCGGGCGTGGCGGCCCCTTTCAGCTCCAGCGTCGCGCGGTGGCGGGATTCCTCCGATCCCGTCGGGGTGGGTGGTGGCGGCGGGGGCTGCTGCGAGGACGCCGATGAGAAGGTCGTCCGGCGGCCGGTGCTCCCGGAGAACGGCCGGTGCCGCCGTCCGCGTGGCTGGTTGCGACGGCGGCGCTCCCGCTCCTCTCGCGCCTTCCGTTCCTTCGCGAAGTACGCCTCGCGGATCCGCTCCTCCTGATCGCGCGAGGACGTGCGCGGCGTCTGGGCTGGGCGCGGTCCGCTGGCGTTCGCGGTGTTCGGTGCGTTGGGCCGGCGGCTGGCGGCGCCGGGCCGCGTGTACCGCCGGCTCGTCTCACGAGCGGAGGTGGAGGAGCCCACGCGCTTGAGGTCCGCCAGCCAGCCGAGGAGCGCGCTCCCGATCAGCGCGGCCGAGAGGACGGCGCCGGCGAGGATGGGGAGCGAGGACTCGAACACGGGCGATCAGGCAGGGGCGCGTTCGGGTGAACGGGCGAGGGGCGCGTCGGGTTGTGCGTCTGCTGCGGAAGCCTCGGTGGAGGGCGGCGGCTTGACCTCGGGGCGCGGCTGGAAGTGCTGGCGGCAGCGCGGCTCGTAGCTCTCGGCCTCGCCCACGAGCACGCGGCTCTCGTTCGCGACGATCCGCTGCGAGTGGTTCGCGGGCGCGCCGCAGACGACGCAGATCGCGTGCAGCTTGGTGACGTGCTCCGCGACGGCCATCAGGCTCGGGACGGGCTCGAACGGGCGGCCGAGGTAGTCCTGGTCCAGCCCCGCGCAGACGACGCGCTTACCGCTCCGCGCGAGCTGCGTGCAGACGTCCACGAGCTCCGGTCCGAGGAACTGCGCCTCGTCCACGCCCACCACGTCGGCCTCGCCGACGAGCAGGAGGATCTGGTCGGCGGTGTGGACGGGGGTGGAGGCCATCGCGCTGGCGTCGTGCGAGACGACGGAGTCCTCGCCGAACTCCTCGGCGTAGCGGAGGTCGATGGCGGGCTTGAACAGCGCGACGCGCTGGCGGGCGATGCGGGCGCGCTTGAGGCGGCGGATGAGCTCCTCGGTCTTCCCCGAGAACATGCTCCCGCACACCACCTCGATCCACCCGGCGCGGCGGCCGTTCTCGTCGCGGACGTACACATGAGGTTCCATGTCGGGAAGGTCGGGAGGCGAGGCCGCGGGGGCAACCCGCTCTCGGCGGAGCCGCTCACGGGGACCGCCAGCGGGCGGCGGGGTTGCTCAGCGTGGGTACCGCTCGCGGAGGATCCGGGCGTGGTGCGCCGTGTGCCCGGCGATGACCCAGAGCGCGGCGCGGACCGTCATCCGGGCGCCGCTGGCGGTGCCTCCACGCGAGAGCGCCGTCTCGGAGAGTGGGCGCGCGAGGGCGAGCGTGGCCGCGCGGACGGCGCGGAGCTCGGCCGCCAGCGTGACGAGGCTCTGGCCGGGATCGTGCGGAATCCACGCGTCCTGCTCGAAGCCGGGCAGCGCCGTCTCGTCTCCGCGGGCCCAGCGGAGCGCGCGGTACGCGAACACCCGCTCCGTGTCCACGACGTGCTGCGTCAACTCGCGCACGCTCCACTTGCCGTCCGCGTACGCGAGGTCCGGGTCGCGACCGGCGAGGAGCGTGTCCCACTCGTCCGGCTGCGCCGCCAGCGCGCCGAGCAGGTCGTCCGCCTGGACCGCCGCGACGTAGCCGGAGTAGAAGGGGGCGTACTCGGAAGCGTCGGGGCGGGCGATCATCGCGCGGGGAGGGAGGCGGGGGAGTCTACTCGCAGTCCAACCCGCGCACGAACCGAAGCATCGCCGGGCCCGCCACGTAGTCGTCGCGGCTGAGGGCGGCGACGATCCGCGAGTGCGAAGAGCCGGGCACGATCACCTCTTCGTGCGCGATGCCGCGCTCCGCCAGCGCGCCGAGCAACACCTCGGCCTGGCGGATCAGTGCGGGGTAGTCGCCCTCGGCGTAGACCACGAGGAACGGCGGCTCGTCCGCGTCCAGGAAGGGCACGATGCTGGCCTCAGTCTGCCACTCGGCGGGCGGCCCCTCGGGCGGAAGCTCCGGGTACTCCCCCGGCGGGCCGAAGCGCGCACCGTAGTAGTCGTAGTTCTCCCCGATCTCGAAGGCGCGGCGGTCCGTCAGGTCGAACGCGGCGCCGGAGATGGGCATGACGCCGCAGACTGCCGCCTCCGGCAGCCCGGCGCGGGCCTGCTCCTCCTCGTCCACGGCGACGCGCGTCACGAGGTGGGCGCCGGCGGAGTGGCCCATGAGCACGAGCGCCTCGGGGTTGCCGCCCTCGGCCTCGGCGCGCTGGCGGACGGCCTCGACGGCGCGGGCCACGTCGTGCACCTGCTCGCGCCACGTCGCTTCGGGCTGGAGGCGGTAGCTGACCGTCGCCGCCCCGATCCCTCGCGCGGCGAAGAACCGGCCGATGTTGCCGTAGATGTCCTCGCCGCCGAACGTCTGGGCGCGGTCGCCCTCGGTCCAGCCGCCGCCGTGGACGAACACGACGGTCGGCCACTCCGCCTCGCGCACGGAGTCCGCCAGCGGGGCGAAGAACGTGAACCGGTGCTTGGGGTTGCCCGAGCCGTCCACGTAGGGGAGACCGTCGGTCACGTTGGCGTCGGGGAGTTCGGCGGGCTCGTAGACGAACGAGAGCGCGACGCGCTGGAAGGGCTGGCAGCCGGTGAGGAGGACGGCGAGGGCGAGCGGCGCGAGGCGGAGCATGGGGGAGGGGAGGGCGCGCCGGTTGGATTCCACCGCGCGGGACTTGTTGCAGCGTTCGCCGTACTCTAGCGCTGGCCCCACCCGCCTCCCATGCTCAGAGCCCTTCTCCGGCGGCAACTCGATGCCGCCGAGCGCCGCCTCGGTGCGCCCATGGACTACCTCCGCTTCGCGGCGGAGGCGGATCCCGTCGCGGTCCTCAAGTTCGGCCTCCTCCAGCCCGCGACCGGGCACCGGCGGGCGCTCTCGCCCGAGGTCTTCCACGCGGCCCGCATCGCGGCGACGCAGACGGCGGATTGCGGCACCTGCGTGCAGATCGAGGTCACCGCGGCGCGACGCGCGGGGGTCACGCCCGAGGCGATCCGGGCCATCCTCGCGGGAGCCGCCGAGGAGCGGGCGGTGCAAGACGCCGTGGCGTTCGGCCGGGCCTGCGCCCGTCACGAGGACCCCGGCGACACCCTGCGCAACCGGATCGTCGCGCGGTATGGGGACCGCGGGCTCGTGGAGCTCTCGCTCGCCGTCACCACCGCGCTCGCCTACCCGACGATGAAGCGGGCGCTGGGCTACGCGGAGGCGTGCTCGGTCGTGCGGGTCGACGTGGATCCGTAGTCGCTGGCCGTGGCGGTCTGTGGGACTTGAGGGAGTGGAACTGTTCCGATCTCAAGAGGAAAACGGGCCGGGAGGTGTCCGCCGCCGTCCGACGCGGCTGCGACGGCTGTAGGACGGAAGCGCTACCGGCGCGCCGGAGCTTCCTACGGTGAGCGCCGGGATGAACCGACGGTGCGGGGGCGCCGGCTCGGGGAGGTTGGCTTCGGCTTCCCGTTCCTCCCACGACCCGCCTTCTCATGCTGTCTGTGACCCCCGCCCGCCTCTGGCGGCTCCCCCTCCTCGCCGCGCTGGCGGTCCTGCTCAGCGCGAACGCCAGCGCACAGCCGCGCATCGGCGCATCGCTCCAACACGCCCTCGCCGCAGCCGCCCCCGGCGACGCGCTGGAGGTCATCGTCACCTTCGACGGGGAGGGCCCGCTCACCGGCGAGCACCTCCGGATTCTCCGCACGCTCAACCTCCCCGGCCTCACGATGGAGAGCCTGCCCATCGCGGGCGTGCTCGCAACACCGGCGCAGATCGAAGCGCTCGCGGGGATGCGGGGCGTTCGCTCGCTCTGGCTCAACGAGCGGCTCCAGCGCGAGAACGAGCGCGCCACGCAGATCACGGGCGTGGACCGCCTTCGCGAGGACCCGGCGCTTCGCACGGCCCTCGGGCTCCCGCGCTCCGGAAAGGGCATCGGCGTTCTCGTCAACGACTCCGGCGTGGACGGCACGCACGATGACCTCAAGAACCAGGTCGTTCAAAACGTCGCGGCGCAGACCAACCTCCACTCCCTCAGCGATCTCCTCCCGGTCACCTACACCGAGAACGTCCCCAACACGGACATCGCGGGCGGGCACGGCACGCACGTCGCCGGCATCATCGGCGGGACGGGTGCGAAGAGTGGCGGCCGCCACGAGGGCGTGGCACCCGGCGCAGACCTTATCGGCTACGGCTCCGGCGCGGGGCTCTTCATCCTGGATACCATCGGTGGTTTCGATTACGCGCTGACGCACCAGTTCACGTACAACATCCGCGTCGTCTCCAACTCCTTCGGCTCCACGGGCGACGTGGGCACGCCGTTCGACCCGGACCACCCGACCAACGTGGCGACGAAGGCGCTCGCAGACCGCGGCGTGGTCGTCGTGTTCTCGGCCGGCAACAGCGGCGCGGGCGAGGGCACCATCACGGGCAACTTCAAGAAGGCCCCCTGGGTGGTGATGGTGGCCGCGGGCGACTCCAACGGCGCGCTCGCGGACTTCTCCTCGCGAGGCATCGACGGGCAGGGCGGGACGGTCGTCGTGGACGGCCAGACGTACGCCTGGGTGGACCGCCCGACGGTCACGGCGCCCGGCGTGGACGTGGTCTCCGTTCGAGCCTCCCTCGGGACGGACGTGGACACGAGCCTGGAGCCCGCCCTCCTCCCGTACTACGTCACGCTCAGCGGCACCTCCATGGCGTGCCCACACGTCTCGGGCATCGTCGCGCTGCTCCTCGAAGCAGACCCCACGCTGGATGTCTACGGCGTGCGCGAGATCCTGCAGCGGACCGCCACCAACATGCCGGGCCGCGCGGCCTGGGAGGCGGGCGCGGGCTACGTCAACGCGTACGCCGCGGTGCAGGCGGCGCTCGGCCGGGACGGCTTCGGCGCGACTGTCAACGCCCTCCGCGCGTTCAACGCCAGCGCGCGGCTCCGTGACGGCGGCTCGATGGACGTCTCGATCTTCTTCTCGCCGGTCGGCGACCCGGAGGTGCACACCTTCGAGGTGGGGGAGAACGTCTCCCTCGTGAAGGCCAGCGCGCAGGTGCCGACCAACACCGTGGCTCTCGTGCTGACGGACCCCAACGGCAACCGCTACGGCTCCGGGATCACGCTTCCCATCCTGGGCGAGAACGCGGGCGTGAGCGCGCCCGGCGTGCCCGGCACGTGGACCGTCAGTGTGAGCGGCATCGGCTCCGTCTCCGGCGTGGGGCTGGACCCGCTCGGCGTCACCAACGGGACCGCGCTGCCCGGCACCATCGACGCGACGATCCGCTTCGTGGAGACGGACGGGTTCAGCGGCCTCAGTGACGTGGACGGCCACCCGGCGCAGGGCTTCATCGAGGCCGGCGTGACGCGCCGCCTCGTGGACGGCTTCGCGGACGGCACCTTCCGCCCGGACGCCCCGCTCACCCGCGGCCAGCTGGCGGAGTACCTCACGATGGGGAGTGGCGTCCGGGCCTGGCGGCCGTACCCGAGCGGCCAGCGCTTCGGCGACGTGAGCGCAGCGCTCGCGCCGTTTGTGGAGGCCGTCACCGCGCGAGGCGCCGCGCTCAAGGACCGCCAGCAGACGGCGGCGGGCGTCATCCGGGCCGGCGGCAGCTTCCGGCCGGGGACCGCGGTCACGCACCAGGAACTGGCGTACAGCCTCGTGCAGAGCCTCAGCTTCGGGAGCCTCGCGGCGGGCTACTCCGGCGACGTGTTCGTGAGCTACAACGGGCAGCGCATCCGCCTCGCAGACAGCGGGCAGATCGACGCCGACCTCCGCGGCTATGTCCAGCTGGCGCTCGACATGGGCCTGCTCACGGCCCGGTTCAGCCTCTCGCAGGGGCCGTTCGACCCGGTGCCGACGATCAGCGCCCGTTTCAACCCCGCGAGCACCGTCACCCGGGCGGACTACGCCGCGGCCGCCATCCGCTACCTCGATGCGTACGACACGGCGGACGTGGAGGCCTACACCGGCGCGGGCGATGGCGAGTCCCTGAGCCTCCCCGGTCTCGGCGGGCTGGCGACGGTCGCGGACGGTGCGGTCACGATGGAGCCGGCGTTCCCGAACCCGTTCCGCACCTCGGCAACGGTCGCGTTCTCGCTGCCCAAGGCAGGTGCCGCGCGCGTGAGCGTCCACGACGCGCTCGGGCGTGAGGTGGCCGTGCTCCTGGAGGGCGAGGCCGACGCGGGCCGTCACGAAGTGCGGTTCCAGGCGGGCGACCTCGCGGCGGGGATGTACCTCGTGCGCGTGGAGTCTGCAGGCCAGACGGCCGTCGGGCAGCTCTCGCTCGTGCGCTAGGCGCCCCCGCTTCCCACCACCGCAACGGGCGGGCTGGCGCTGCTGGCCCGCCCGTCGCGTGTCAGGGGGCCTCGCCTTCGAGGCGGAGGAACCGGGCGGCGTTGTCGTAGAGGGCCGCTCGCTGCTGTGCCGCCGTCAGCGGGGAGGCGCGGAGCACGGCCACGCTCTCCGCGATGGCGCCTGGGTAGTCCGAGCCGAACAGGATGCGGTCCGCGTGGCCGGCGTCCACGAAGGCCGCCAGCGCGGCGTGCACGAGCGGCGCCGGGACCCGCGTCATGGGCGAGGTCTCCACCATCACGCCGGGGTAGGTGTCCATCAGCTCGATGGCGGCCGCGACGAACTCGGGCCGGAAGGCGTGGTAGAGCACGAGGCGGAGCTCGGGGTGGCGCGCCAGCACGGGCGCCCAGTGGGCGGGATTCCCGAGCGCGCCGTCGAAGTGGGGGCAGCAGCCGGGCGTCCGGCCTTCGGGGGGCGGCCCGGCGTCCGCGTGCGCGAGCACGACGAGGTCCAGCTCCGCCGCCAGCGCGAGGTACGGCGCCATCTCGGGCCCGTCCACCGGCACCCCGGCGTAGACGTTGTAGAGCTCGCCCAGCGCGCCGATGCGCCCGGCCTCTGCATCGGCGCGGAGCGCCGCGAGGTCCGGCCAGTCCCCGCCGTCCTCGAAGCAGGCCTGGAGGTTGGGGTCCCGCCCGTCCGTACACGGGAACGCGACGGCTCCGATGAGGCGGTCGGCCTGCCGGAAGCGCTCCGCGTGCACCGCCGGTCCGCCCACGATCCCCACCGCGACGTGGTTGGAGTCGAGGTCCGCGAGGAAGGAGCGGAGGAACGCCTCGTCTGGCGTCTCGCCCTCGCGCACCTCGTAGAACGGGGAGCCCTCCCGCCCCGCACCCGCGTGGAGGTGCACATCAATGATGGGGGGAGGCGCCGTCTGTGCGCAAGCGGAGAGAACGAGCAGCAGAGGGGCGAGAAGCGGGAGGCGCATGGCGATGAGGGCGTGCCTGCGCAACGTAGCGGCCTCCACGCATGCGTCGCAAGACGTGGCTACCCGCCGAGGACGGCCTCCGCGGCGTGCCGGCCCGCCACCATCGCGCCGTTGATGGAGGCGTTTCGG